>CAMDQN010000109.1 GCA_945905925.1 Singulisphaera sp. GP187 | reverse complement strand
CCCCCCCCCCCCCCCCACCCTACACATCTCAATACAGCCCGCTGTCCAGCGAGTTCGACAGCGCGCGGCCGACCCACCAGGCGCCGCTGCGCCAGCGGGCGTGAATCTTCACGATCGCGAGTTGGCCCGGGTCTATCGCGAGGTCCGGGTCGGTCATCTCGATTTCCACCAAATACACTTGCGCCAGTGGAATCAGCACGTTCGGGTCGTCACCCGATTTCACCGCGAGCGGGCCACCACCGCGCTGCGTCAGAGCCAGCGGAACTGTCGCCGCGTTCTGCGCTGGCAACTTGCGGAGTTTCCCGCTGAACGTGCGGTCGCTGCGACCCTTCGCGCACACCGACACGTCCAATTCGCCGCGAGTCTTGAGGTCGTCCTTCAGCACTCGGTAGTCGGGTGGCGAAACCGGGATTTTCAGGATCAGTTTCGTCGGGTCGCCGACCGCGAACACCGGGATTGTGTCGGTGTAGCCCTTGTCGAAGAGCTTGCCGATCTCGTCACGCTTGGGAGCGGTCACGAGGGTTCCGTCGCGCGGAGCCTTCATCATTCCCACCCGGGTCTGACGCGCGAGGCAGCGGGTCACCTCGCCCTCCGCGATTTCGGCCTTCGTGCGTGCCTTCCTGTATTCCCCCGCGAACCTTTGCTCCGCCATGGAGTCGCCCGCTCCGCGCGCGCGGATCGCGTCGTTGTGCAGCAGATCGGCCGTCAGCCACTGTTCGTTCCGCACCGACTGCGCCTTCGCCAGGTCGATCTCCAGGTTCTCGCTCTTGAAGGTCGCCAGTAACTGCCCGCGGCGCACCTTCTGGCCCGGACTCACGTCCTCCATCGTGACCATGCGCGCCGGTTCCGCCAGCATCACGCCTTCAAAGTGGTCGGGATCGACCGCGATTAGCCCCGTCTCGTGAACCCGACTGAACGGGAGTGGCAGGAAGAAGAACGCCAGGAGCAACAACCCGAACACACCGAGGGTGATTTGCACCCGCGCTGCTTTCATGTCTGGTAACCGCCCGCGCTGACGAATGTTTTTGATCACCTTGTAACCCGGCCAGATGAACAGCGACGCCAGCGACATGATCGCTAACATCTGGCTCAAGATTTTGAGTTTCGGACCCATGAAGTCGGCCAGGAACCAAAGAATGCTAAACGTCACGACCCACCGGTACACCCAACTCGCGATCGCGTAGATCGCGAACAACCACTTGCGCCACGGGGCCATGTACGCGTCCGGCGGCACCTCGATGCCGAGACACTTCGACAGGAACAGGTTGTTCAGGAACTTGTTCGCCTTCTCGCGCAGGTTCGGCACTTCCAGCCAGTCGGCGAGAATGTAGTACCCGTCGAACCGCATCAGCGGATTCGCGTTGAACATCACCGTGGACACCGAGCACAACACCATGATGCAGAGCGCGATGTTGTTCGCCGTCGGGTATGCCGGCGTGTACCACCACACGAACGTGGCGATGGACGCGATCACCAGTTCGACGTAGATGCCCGCGAAGCTGATGATGATGCGCTTCCACTTGTCGGCCAGCGTCCACGCGTCGGTGACGTTCGCGTAGAGCGCCGGCGAGAGGCACATGAGCAAGATGCCCATCTCGTGGCACTCCCCGCCGAACGCTTTACAACTCAACCCGTGCCCGAACTCGTGGATGACTTTCACCACGCCGAGCGAGAGCCACATGTACAGCACCGAGTTCCAGGTGAAGAACTCCTGGTACGCCGGCAACTTCGCTTGAAAGGTGCCAAAGTGCAGCGTGACGTGAACGACCGCCGCGAGCATCAAGCCCACGCTGAGCGCGAAGAACCACGTCGTGAAGATCCACGACAGGTAGCGGTACATCCATGTGAGCAGGCGGTCCGGGTCGAAGACGGGGATCTTCAGGTACAGGATGTTGGAGAAGGTCGCGAGCCGCCGCATCCGGCGCTGCTTGGCGCGCCGCTTGAACAGGTGTTGCGCCGCTCCGGGTTGCTCGTTCTGCACCAAACCCGCGGTTACCAACTGGCGTGCGAACCCTTCCAGGTCCGCCTGTTCCAACCGCATCGGCGTGAACTCGGTCTCGAACGCTTCCTGCACCTCTTCCATCGTGTGCTTGCCGTCGAACAGCTTGAACACGAAGTATTCTTGTTTGCTGAACCGATAGTACCGGAGGCACACCGGGTCCTTGATGACGGTGAACGTCTTCCCTTCGTACTTCTGCTCGAACGCCTGCAGGTCGGGGCGCACCCGTAGGCGCACCGACTTGCGGCGCTCGGCGGGGCTGTTCAGGTTCGCGATGAGGTCGTTAGCCATATCGTGTTTAGTGTTTGGTGTTTAGTGTCTGGTGTTTAGTGTCTGGTGCTTCACGGTCATCGAGTGAGGGCGGCCGTGGAAACACCAAACACTAAACACCAAATACCAAACACTAAGGGATGACGACATTGGCGACGCTGTTGTCGAGCAACCGGAGTTCCCGGTTGTCCATCTCGACGCGGACCGTGACGTAGCCGCGATCGCTCGCGTCGATGTTGACGACTCGCCCCGTGTAGGTCTTGCGCGCCTCGGTTGGCGGCTTCCACAGGTGAACCGCGCCGTCGGCCGTGCCGACCACGAGGAACGGTTCACTGCGGACCGGGCTGAACGCGGCGGCCGTGATCGGTGAGCGGTCCCGAGCGACGAGCCGGCCCACTTCGGACCCGCGTCCGCCGGATCGCGCCGCCTGCCACAACTGCAACACGCCTTTCAGGTCGCCGTCGCCACCGGCCGTCGCGATGGTGTACGGACCTGTCGCCGGGTCGGTGCCGGGGTTCACATCGTCCGGTCCGAACACCGCCAGCGCGGAGAACGAACCGGCCGAGCCGGCATTCTGGATCTGCCCCACGGTCTGCCCGCTCGCCAGATCCACCAGGTCCACGCGGTTCTTGCCCTGGTCGAACAGGACGCGGGCGCCGTCGCGGCTGACCCCAAGCACGTCGATCGCGCCGGTCCGGTGGTCGAGCGTGCGGACCACTGCGGCCCGCTCGGTGCCGAGCTTCCACACCTTGATGGTTCCGTCCTTCGACGCGGTGACGAGCGTGTTCTGCGGGGTGAAGCTCACCGACGTGACCGAGTCGCGGTGATCGAGCGCCATCGTGTAGAGTTTCTTCGCGGTCGCGAGTTCCCACACGAACACGTCGCGGCCCGCGGCGCTGGCGCAGAATCGCCCGTTCGGGCTGATCGCGACCGCCTGCACAGCCGACGTGTGCGCGTCCTCCGGTTCGGCTTTCGGAGTCTCCGGGAGCCGTTCGCGGTTCGACACGTCCCAGATGCGAATCTTGCCGTCGTCCGACCCCGTGACGACCAGAATCGCCTTCGCCTCGATCGGGGTCACCGCGACGCACCCCACGCCGACCGGGTGCGGCAGGTTGTGCGGCTCCGTCGAGCGGTTCGGCTTCTTGCCCAGATTCGGATCCCACACGCGGGCACCACCGTCGGCCCCCACGGACACCACGAGCGGACCGTCCGGGTGCGCGACGACAGCGACCCCGGTCACCGCCTGGTTGTGTTTGGTGTACCCCGCCGACGGCGCGCTCGGGAACACCGGTTCCACAATCACTTCGGTCCCGATCCGCACCGGGTTGGGGCGCCGCGGGTCCATGTACTGCACCCCGAGTTGGCCCTCGATCCGCACCTTGTCGGTGACCTCGATCTCCATGATCTTCTCGCCGGCCTTCACGAACTCGCCTGGTCGCCGGGAGATGGTGCGAATGGTGCCGCTCACGCCGCTGCGCGTAAAGTGCCGACTGAGCAGAACATCCGCCTCTTTGAAGTCGGCCTCGGACTTGGCGATCTGTTGGTTCGCCTGATCCAGATTCTCAAGGAATCGACTGTAGGTGATGAGGTCGTCGAGAACTTCCTTGGTGATCTGGTCCCCGGACAACCTGCGTGAGGTTTCGTACTTCTGCCTGGCAGCGTCGGCGCCGGTGGTGGCGTTCTTCTTGGCCTCGACAGCCGACTTCTTGATTTTCTCGGCGCCTTCGAGCCGGGCGCGGACGAGTTTGTCGTCCAGGAACGCGACGATCTGGCGTGCGTCCACCGTCATGCTCTCGCGGACCCGTTTCAGTGGTTGTCGGTTCGTCGGGTTCGGGTCGCGCGGGTGGTAGACGACCCAGTCGCGTTTCTCGTCGTCGGTCAACTTCTCGTACTCGCCGGGCTTGAACTCGGTGGCGAACAGTTCGATGGTGCCCTCGACCTCGGCCGAAACGACCTGCCGGTCCTCGTACTGAACCACGCAGTTCGGGATCACCAACGGCTCGCCGCGCGCGGTGCCCTTGTACACCGGCGGCGCGGCCGGTGGGTACAGCAGGCTGGTGATGTCGGCGGGAAGGGGTTCGGGAGAGGCTGTCGGCTTGTCCGTGGCCTTGGGCTTGCTTCCGCAACCGACGAGCAGACCAGTGAGTACGACCGGAAGAGACCAGCACACAAGTATGCGAGCGCGCATGACGTTGTCCTCTCCATGGGACGATAAGGGTTGTGGCGCGGGTGCCACCGGGGTCTGGCGCTCGCCAGCCGCCAGGAGGCGGGATTGCTTCACTGCGTTTGGTGTTTCGCCACTGAGACACGCCGAGAGCATCAACGATCGAAAGCCTTCCAAACACCAACCACCAACTTAGAAGAAGAATACGACCTTCTCGTAGAACCATTCCCAGACGCCGTGGAAGAGCGTGTAGCCGAGTGCGTGGTCGCCGCAACGGATTCGGGTGCGAACCTCCAGCCCGGTGGTGAACATGTCGCGTGGCACCCACTTGTCCTCGGGGATGCCTGAGTCGGTCGCGGTGGCCTTCAGGTTCAACTTCACGTAGGCGGTGACGACCGGTTCGTTCTCATCTTGCTCGTTTTTGTTGGGCACCGCCTCGGCGCCGATGTCGTCCTGGTACAACCGGCCCGTGTAGCTCGTGTCCGTCTGGCTCGACAGCAGCACGTCCACGTCGAGGTACTTGCGGTCGCCCTTCGGGGTTTTCTCGACCTTGTGCAGATTTGGGTTGGCGAACGCCCGGCGCACCTGCCCGATGTTCCGCTCCGGGACTTTCAGTTCGAGTTGCCAAGGGCCTTCGAGGTGGCCAACGCGGATCATCTCTTCGCTGGGCCGCATGGTGCGCCCGACGAGGTTCTCGCGCCGGTCATCGTTGAGCACGGTCCAGCGCGAGTGGCCGATTGCACGCGCGAGTTTGGTGTCGAAGTCCGGGGCGATGGCCCGGAAATTACCCGGCCCCTTGCTGTTCGGCTGGCCCTTGCTGTTCGGCTTGTTGTTCACCTTGTTGTACTGTTTGTCAAGCGTTTCCATGTCGCCCAGCGCCTTGTTGCTCCGGCCCTCGGCGACCGTTTTGTCGGCCGAAAGGCGGCTCCGATCTTCCTTGCTCAGATCGCTTCGCTGGAGCTGTTTCGTGTAGTCGGCAACGAGGCCGCTTTGTTCGATCCACTCGTTCCGCGCCTGGTTGTACTCCCCGGACAACTGTTCGCTGTGTAACTCGACGAGCGGGAAGTTGGGGTCAATCTTGTCGCCCGGCTTCGCCCGGACCGCGACCACCTGCCCCTCGCGTGGCGGGAAGATCTTGGCGATCTCCACGGGCAACATTTGGCCCTTGGCCTCCATCCGCAGTGGGGCGGGCACGATCACCATCGCGCCCACGAACAGCGCGAGCAGCACCGCGATCGACGCAGCGATGAACCGGCGCTTCCCGCCGAGACCCTCTTGCACGCGCGCGATCGGCCACCACAAGAACTTGAGCGGCACTCGCTTTAATTCGGCCGCGTTGTACAGTGCGGGGGCCGCGTGTTTGGTCACCACGTCGAGTCGCTGCAATAGCGGTTCGGTCTGTTCGGGCGGGTTGAAACACTCCATGACCAACACCGCGCGGGCCGGCTTGGTCATGTCCTTTTCGCGCTCGTCGCGGCACGGCTGCACGATGAGCAACTTCGGCTGACTTTCGTGCAAGTAGTCGTCGAGCGCGTGCGCGACTGCGGGCGGCAGCCCGGCGTCCTTCTCGCCCTTGAACGTGAGCGGTTCGCCCCACTGCAGCACCGCTTCCATGAGCCGTCGCAGCGAGCGGACGTGCGTGCTGGCTTTCTCGACCACGTCGGCCCCGCTGATCGCTTCGACCGTGACGCGGTAGCGGTCGTGCCGGATCCCGACGCACAAGCGGTCACACTCGATGAGTTTTCGGCCCTCGTTGGCAACGTGGTACGCGACTTCGGTGGGGTTCAGACTGCCGTGAATCTGGCGCGCGAACGATTCGATTTGTGCGTAGGTGCGCTCGACACCAGCCGCGACGCGGGCGTTGCTGAAACTGTGATATTGGCTCGCGTACCCGGCCATCTGCAACGTGTAGTTCAAGAAGGTGGGGAACATGCGCGGGTCGTGCGTGGCGTTCTGGAACACTTCCAGGATGCCGAGCGGTTGCTTGTCCGGGGTGACGATCGGGGCGAAGAGTGTGAAGTGGTCGGTGAGGTTGGCGGGCGGAACGGGTCCGGGTTCGCCGGGTCCGGGGGCCATGCGCCCGTTCGGTTCGAGCAGAACCGGGCGCGGTGGCGCGAACTGGAACACCTGCCGTAGCACTTCGTTGTGGCACTGGCGCGCGCCGCGGCGCGCGTCCAAACCAACCTTGTCGATGTTCTCTTGACACGCGAGCTGCAGGAAGCCTTGCGGCGTGCGGAGCCACACGGCGCCGGCGGGGGCGTCGATGGCAGTGAGCGTGCGGTTGAGGAATTCGCGGTAGAAGTCGGTCGGCGACAGCGCGGAGCCGGCCAGTTTCCCGGCGGACTCGAACGCGTCTTCGATCCGGCGCGCGTATTTAGCTTTGGCGTCATCGCCCCCGCCCGACGGTTGTACGGCGGGCGCGGCGGTCGGGGTCGTGCTCACAGGGAACCTCGTACTGCGTTACACCGAGCAAACCGGATGACGCGATCGCCCGAGTCTTGAGGAGCATACCTCAAAAACGGCGCGCGGGGCAAGTTCGGGGCGTTTCAAAGTAGGAGGCACACTCCGTGCCGTGGCTTCGCAACTCAAGAACGCTTGGCGATTCTGACTCTCGTGGCAACGGCACACAGAGTGTGCCTCCTACTTTGAAACGCCCCGACCTCTCATCTTACGCAACAATCACGCGCCCGGATGCTGATTCTCCCACGTCAGGATGTGGTGCATGAGGTCGCCGGGGTCCATGTCGTTGGCCGGGAGCGGCCAGTCAAACCGTTCGGACGCGGCCAGTTGCACCGCGGCGCCGCGGTCGAATGGGTCGCCCCACAGTTGGACGAACCGGCCGATGGCGCGACCGCGGCGGCACAGACGCTCGACGCACGACCACGCGTCGTCTTCCGTGCGGGCCGCGTCCGAGAGCAACTCCGTCCAGTCCGCGAGCCACTCGACCAACATTCGCGCCTCGATGTCGCCCAACCCGCGGGTCAGTGCCTCGTCCCGCAACACGAGGCGAATGAGCGTATCACACTGCGTCGTCATGAACCGTTCCCCCAGTCCCGTCCGCGACAATTCTTGGCCGGCGAGTCCCCCAACCCGCCGGCCCCGTCCGTCCCCGTCCGTGTGCTTCGTGTGAAGTGCGGGTCGTATATCGCCGGTTCGCGTCGCTCGCAAGCGGACATCTCGCTCTTCGTGACCAGTTCACGCGTAGTGTTGGCACGGGCGAGCAAGTGGCGTAATCTGGGCGGGGCAGAACGCTTCCCTCCGGGTCGCGGCTAAACGGGAACGCCATGATTAAACTGGTTGAAATCGCCCTCGCTCTTTGTGGGGCGTTCGTTGTTTTCCTCGCGCTGACGTGGCTGTTCCCGGCACTGCTGCGCCCGGTGTTGTGGGTCGTCGTGCGAGTGTTGTACCGGTTCACGGTGTATCACCGCGATCGCGTCCCCGCGACCGGGGGCGCGCTGATCGTCAGCAACCACGTGAGCTACGCCGATTGGCTGGTGTTCTGGGTCGCGTGTCCGCGATCGGCCACGTTCGTGCTGTGGGGGCGTTACTACCGCAACCCTCTGTTGCGGTTCTTCCTGTCGTGGGCGCGGCACAACACGGTTCGCGTCGCCGACCGCACCACACACCCGCACGCGGTCAACGAGAGTTTGAAGCGGATCGCGGCGGCGCTGGACGCGGGGCGCGTGGTGGTGATGTTTCCCGAAGGCGCGCTGACGCGAACTGGGAACATGCTACCGTTCGGGCGCGGAGTCGAACTCATCCTGAAACTAACGACGACCGCGGTGCCGGTGATCCCGGCTTGCACCGCGGGGTTGTGGAACGGCTTTTTCAGCCACGGTGCCGGGCCGATTCTGCGGAAGTGGCCGAAGGCGTTTCGGCCGCGGGTGAGCGTGCTGTATGGGGAAGTGAAGAGACCTCTCCCCCCAACCCCCTCCCCTAAGAAGGGAGGGGGAGCAAGAGAAGAAGGCACGCCCTCCGAAGCTGCGAGCGCGAGCAATGGTCTTTCTCCCCCTCCCTTCTTAGGGGAGGGGGTTGGGGGGAGAGGTCCTTCAGCCAATCTGCGGCTCGCGGTGCAAGAAGCCACGGCTGACCTCTCGATTCTCGAAAGCAATCACCTGCTGCCGGTGCATCGCCGGTTCGTGCGGATCGCGTCGAAGTTCCGGCGCCTGTTCCGCACGGCCATCGTGGACTACTCTGGCGGTCCACCCCGCACGCTCACCTGGGCAAAGCTCCTCGTCGGCGCGCTGTGCGTCACGCGATACCTGCGGTCGCGAGTGAGCGACGCGCCGAACGTCGGCATCTGGCTCCCAACGGGATTGGGGTCTGCGCTCGCGAACATCGGCGTCGCGTTCCTCGGCAAAGCGTCCGTGAACCTGAACTACACCGCCGGGACCGCAGCCGTGCGCTCCGCGGTGAAGCAGGCCGGGGTTCGCGTCGTCATCACCGCGAAGAAGTTCACGGCTCGCGTGCCGCTCGACCTCCCCGAAGACGTGCAACTCATCTACCTCGAAGACGCGCTCGAATCCGTTACCAAGTGGCAGCGCATCAGCACGTTTCTTCTCGTTCTTCTGTTGCCCGGTTGGGTCATTGACCGGTTCCTTCTGGGGCTGCACCGGCACCGGCTCGACGACGTGCTGACTATCGTGTTTTCCAGCGGCAGCACGGGCGAGCCGAAAGGCGTGGTGCTGACTCACAGGAACATCGCCGCGAACGCGGACGCGTCGCTGCGCACGCTCGAAGTGGTGCCGGGCGAGGTGCTGTTCGGCATCCTCCCGTTCTTCCACAGTTTCGGGTACACGGTGTGCCTGTGGTTGCCGATGAACGCGCCCTGCACCGCGGTGTACTTCCCGGACCCGCGACAGGCGAAGGAGGTAGGCGAGATCGCTCGCATCAACCGCGCCACGGTGATGGCCGCGACCGCGACGTTCCTCCGCTTCTACCTCCGCCGGTGCGGGAGCGATGATTTCCGCACGCTCAGACTGATCATCTGCGGCGCGGAAAAACTGCCTGTGAAGTTGCAGGGCGAGTTCCAGGACAAGTTCGGCGTGCTGCCCATGGAGGGCTACGGCTGCACCGAACTGTCGCCGGTGGTGTCGTGCAACATGCCGGGCGTGGACATCGGCGGGATGGTGCAACTGCGGAACGCACGCGGCACGATCGGCCAACCCATTTTTGGTGTGTGCGTGAAAGCGTTCGACCCCGACACACTGGAACCACTCCCCATCGGTGTCGAGGGCGTGTTGTGCGTGAAGGGTCCGAATGTGATGGTCGGCTACCTGAACCAACCGGAGAAGACCGCGAACGCCATTCGCGATGGTTGGTACAACACCGGCGACATGGGGTTGATCGAGCCTGCCGGTTTCGCGCGCATCACCGGGCGGCTGTCGCGGTTCGCGAAGATCGGGGGGGAGATGGTGCCACTGGAAAAGCTCGATGACGAGATGCACGAAATTCTCGCGACCGGCGGCGACCGTGTGTTAACTGTCGCAGCGGTGCCCGACGAGAAGCGCGGCGAGCGGCTCGTGGTGCTGTACCTTCCCGAAATCGAGACGAAGCTCTCGGACCTGCTCGCGTCGCTCTCGAAGCGCGGCATTCCGAACCTGTGGGTGCCGGACCGCCGCGACTGTTACCCGGTGGACGCGATGCCGGTTCTCGGTAGCGGAAAACTCGACCTGAAGAAGCTCGGCGACACCGCGAAGGAACTGGCCGCCAAATGAAACCAGGGTCGTGAGACCCTGGTCCGACGCGACCCTATCGACCCTGGAGACTCACACGTGTCGCGTCGCAAGTTTCTCACTGCCCGCTGGAACAACCTGATCCTCGCGAACTATGCGGTGCCGGAGGAGTTGCTGCGCCCGCTCGTGCCGCCCGGTTGCGAACTCGACCGCCGCGACGGGCAGTGTTGGGCGAGTCTGGTGGGCTTCCAGTTTCTCGGTACGCGCGTTCTCGGGATCGGCTGGCCCGGGTTCCGCAACTTCCCCGAATGGAACCTGCGGTTCTACGTGCGGCAGGGTGGGAATCGAGGTGTGTGCTTCGTGCGCGAGTTCGTGCCGCAGTGGACGGTCGCGATGATGGCACGCGTGATCTACAACGAACCGTACCGTTCCGCGCGAATGACGATGGCGATTCAGGAACAACCTGACGCGCTCACCGCGACCTACACGCTGAAGTGGGCCGGGCGGGTTCACTCGCTCCTCGCGGTCGGCGAGAAGCCGGCATTTCGGCCCGCGCCCGACAGCATCGAACACTGGTTCAAAGAGCACTCGTGGGGCTTCGGCACGTCGCGTCGCGGGAAGTTGATCCGCTATGAAGTGAACCACCCGGAGTGGGACGTGTACGAGGTGCGTGAGTTCGCGGCGGATGTCGATTGGGTGACGCTGTATGGCGCCGAGTGGGGTGTGATGAACGGTGCGCAACCCGCGAGTGTGGTGCTCGCGGTCGGGAGCGAGATCGCGGTGTTCCCGAAAGGGTGAAGGTATTCACCACGCCCCGCTTCCATTACACTCGCCTCTGCCGCTCAACTCTCCTTCGGAGTCATGCCAATGCCGCGCCTCTGTCTTCTGTCTTCCCTCACACTCACACTCGCACTCACGCTCTCCGCCAAAGGCGGAGACTGGACACAGTTCCGTGGACCGACGGGGAGCGGCGTGAGCGCCGAAAAAGGTCTGCCGTCGAAGTGGAGCGCGAAAGAAAACCTCGCGTGGAAGACAGAAATGCCCGGCCCCGGTTCGTCGTGCCCGGTGTTCGTCGGTGATCGCATCTTCATCACGTGCTACACCGGGTACAACGTGCCGGGGGCAGCGAAGGGCGAACAAGCCAACCTGCGCCGGCACCTTCTCACGCTCGACCGCAAAACGGGCAAGATTCTCGCGAACAAGGAGGTCGAAGCGAAGCTGCCGGAGCAGGAGAGCATTCGCGACAACCACGGCTATGCGTCCAGCACGCCCGCGGTGGACGCGGAGCGCGTGTACTGCTTCTTCGGCAAGTCCGGCGTGTTCGCGTTCGACCATGCCGGCAAGCAACTCTGGCAAGCGAACGTGGGCACGAAATTGAACGGTTGGGGGTCCGCCGCGTCACCGGTGCTGCACGGCGACCTCGTGTTCGTGAACGCAAGCGTCGAGAGCGACACGCTGTTCGCGCTCGACAAGAAGACCGGCAAGGAGAAGTGGAAAGCGACCGGCATTAAAGAGTCGTGGAACACACCGATCGTCGTGAAGAACAAGGACGGCAAGGACGAACTGGTGGTCGCGATTCAGGGGAAGGTACTCGCGTTCGACCCCGCGACCGGTGCGTCGCTCTGGAGCTGCGCCACCGACATCACGTGGTACATGGTACCGAGTCTGGTGTCGCACGACGGCATCGTGTACGTGCTCGGCGGGCGGAGCGGAGTTGCGGCGCTGGCCGTTCGCACCGGCGGCACCGGCGACGTGACCAAAACGCACCGCCTCTGGACGAGCAAGAAGGGCGCGAACGTATCATCGCCCGTGTACCACGACGGACACCTGTACTGGGCGAACGAGGCGACCGGGGTGGCGTTCTGCGCGAAGGCCGCGACCGGCGAAGTGGTGTACGAGGAACGCGTCCCGCGCCCGGACACGATCTACGCGTCGTCGTTGCTGGCCGACGGGAAGATGCACTACCTGGCGCGCAACGGGCAGACGTTCGTGGTCGCGTGCAAACCGACATTCGAGTTGGTCGCGACGAACGACCTGCGAGACGGGAGCCTGTTCCACGCGGCCCCGGTGGCCATCGACGGGAGGCTCTTCATTCGCTCCGACAAGGCGCTGTACTGCCTGGAGAAGAAGTGATTTCGGGATGACGCCGGCGAAGCGGCGCGCGCTCCGCCGCTTGCGGCTTCGCGGGCGAATGCCCGGTGCGTCACGGGTCTTTCTCGACCGTGCGAGGCGCAATGACGGATGGGAACTTCAGCAGGTCCGGGTCGAGCAAGAAGAGATGCCGGCGGCCTAGCACGTCGGGCGCATCAATAATCACTTTGTCGCGGACCCGCAACACCTCGACCACCGTTTGGTACGTGAGCCGCGTTTCGAGGAGCATTCGGCGCTCGGCGAGCGTCTTCGCGCGGCGCTCCGTGATGTCCTTGTCCACGGCGGTCGGGTCTTGCTTGGCCGCGACGCGGTTCGCGCGCTCGGTCGCGAGTGCGGCTTCCTCCGCGTCGGTCAACTTCGTGCGTGCGAGGTGCCACGCGAGGAACGCGTCGCGTTCGGCCTTCGCGGATTCGATTTTCGTGTGCTTCTCCGCGGCCGTGCGCTTCAACACCCAGTCCGCTTCTTCTTCCGCGCGGCGCCGGGTGCGAATCGAACTCGCGAGCGCCTCGTTCACCACGCGATCGCGCTCCTGAATCGCCTTCGCGACCGCGTGATAGGAGTTCACCACTTCCGGCGGCGGGTGAAGATCGTGGAGCGTGAAGCCGTCGAGACTGACGCCCATACCCTCGGGTGCTGCTTCCGCGAGCCGACGGTTGAGTCGCTCCAACGCGGTGCGTTCCAGTTCCGCACGCTTGACCGTGAGCAGTTCCAGAAAGCGGTGACTTGCGACCAGTTCGCGCAGCACGGCTTCAGCGGATGAACGCACCACGCCGTCCGGGTCGCGTGTGCCGAAGAGATACTGCCGTGGGTCGCCGACGCGGTAGCGCACGGTCGCGAGGATTTCGACGAGGTCACCGTCGCCGGTGATCATCACTGCTTCGTCGGTGAGCCGGCCGACGCCGTCGCCGTGGCCGCTCGTCCAGGTGTTGCTGCCCGGCTTCTTCTCTTGTTTCTCGGTGAGTACGCGGAAGCCGAGTTCGACGCTGCGCACTTCGTTGGGCCTCACACGAGTAACGGTTTCCATCGGCCACGGCCAGCGCACGTGCAGCCCCGGCGGGAGGTCGGTCGTCATTTCGCCAAACCGCCGTACGACGCCGACTTCGCCGTGTTCGATCTGCGCGAAGGACGTGCCCAGCAAGAGGAGAACCGCGGCGCCGATCAGCGCGGTGCGGATGAGCTTCCACCGATGCACGATCGCGTGCAGCAGACCATCGACCGAGAAGTGACCGAGCCAGCCTTCGACCGACTTCGCGGCGCCGCGTGCGCGCGACAGCGTGCGGTTCTCTTTGCGGTCGAACGCGAGCAGTCGCATCGAGTTGAGCAGCACCGCGAGCGAACCGAACTGGTGGTAGATGACGGCCACGAGCGGAGCCGATTCGTACCACTCCGGCGAAGCAGCGAAGAGTGGCCACAGCAACCCCGTGAGGAGGATGCCGACGAGGTTAACGCCGAACGCGAACACGAGAATGTTCTGGCGGATGATGCGGACCGTTTCGCGCGACAGCCCGACGAGTAGTGGCAGCGGCGTGAGCGGTGCGCCCATCATCACGATGTCGCCGGCTTCGGCCGCGACGTCGGTGCCGCTGCCGATGGCGATGCCGACACCGGCACGAGCGAGTGCGGGTGCGTCGTTGATGCCGTCGCCGACGAAGGCAACACCTACCCCCCCGGCCCCCTTCCCTTCAGGGAAGGGGGCCGGGGGGGTAGGTCTTCGCGACGCCACCCATTCTGCCTTCTGCGCCGGCAGCATCTCTGCGTGAACTTCCGTGACCGGCAGTTGCTCCGCGATCGCCCGCGCGACGGCGGCGCGATCGCCCGTGAGCAGCGCGATCGGCGAAATTCCCACCGCGCGAAGGTCGGCGAGAACCTGTGCCGCTTCCGGGCGGAGCGTGTCTCGCGCGCCGAGCACGCCGAGCACCACGCCGTTGCGCGCGACGACTAGAGATGTTTGCCCGGTCGCGTCGAGTTGTTCTAGCGCCACAACCGCTTGCGGTGGAATCGCGACACCCTGTTCTTCCACCAGCCGCCGCGTGCCGACGATGATCGCGGTTCCGTTCGCGGTGGCGGTGATGCCGGCGCCGGGGTGCGCCTGGAATGCCTCCACGGGTGGGAGTTCCAAAGTGCGCGCCATTGCTTCGCGCACGATGAGCCGCGCGAGCGGGTGCTCGCTCCGCTGCTCGGCGGTCGCGGCGGCCGTGAGCAGTTGTTCCGTTGTTGTGTCGGAAAGCGGAATCACGTCGCCGAGTTCGAGCTTCCCCTCGGTGAGCGTACCGGTCTTATCGAACGCGAAGCAAGTCACGGCCGCGAGTCGTTCGAGCGCGGAACCACCCTTGATGAGTACGCCTGTGCCCGCGAGCCGACCGAGTGCCGCGATCACAGCCGCGGGTGTTGCGAGGATCAGCGCGCACGGACACGCGACCACAAGCACCGCTAGCGCCGGGTACGCGGCTACCTTTGCGGCGGCTTTGAGCGTTGGCTTCGGAAAGCCCGGCGCGGGCGTGCCGCTGACGTGGTACGCGACATTCCCGACGAACGTGAGCAGCGCGAACGCGAGCACAACGGGAAGGAAGTAGCGTGCGAGCCGGTCTGCGTAGCGTTCGAGCGGAGCCTTGTCTTTGAGGGCCTGCCCGGTGAGTTCGATCACCTGCCCCGCGACGGTCTGCTTCGCGACCTTCTGCGCTTCGACCGTGAGCGAACCGTGCTGAACGATGCTCCCCGCGAGAACCGCGTCCCCCGGCCCCTTATCAACGGGCAGACTCTCGCCGGTAATCGCGCTCGCATCAACCGCCGAACGGCCGTCAATCACCACCCCATCGACCGGGACTCGCCCGCCGGGCTTCACGACCACCTTGTCGCCGACGATCACGTCCGCGGTGAACGCGCGAACTTCGGCGCCATCGCGCAGCACCCAACACCGATTGGGGAACAACTCCGCGAGTTTGCCGAGCGCGTTCTGCGTGCGGGCGAATGTGTACGCTTCGAGGCACTCGCCGACGAGACCGATGAACACGACTTCCGCCGCGACGACCGGTTCTTTGAGAATGATGGCCGCGAGGCACGCGATGGCGAGCGCGAGGTCGGACCCGATGCGCCCCTCGAAGAGCGCTTCGAGCGATGTGTACAGGACGCGAGCGCCGCCGATGACGGCCGCGACGAGCGCGTACCGGAAGCCGAACAGTTCGCGCGCCCAGCTATAAGTCTCAACTCCCTGACCCTTCAGCCACGCACCGACGAGCGGCCACAGATCGGCCGCGAGCAACCCGCCGACGAGGGCCGTGAGTGCGTACAGTCCGAGCGGCGACTCGGACCGGAACGGGTCGTCAACAGTGCTGATCTCGCGATGCATGGGGCCATGATATGGCCGTAACCGCGTATCAACTTGCGTGCGTCCTGCTGATCGCGTAATTTGCGCGAACGGCGAAATACAAGGCGCAACTCGAAGGCTCTCCCATGAAAATCCTTTCGCGTCGACATTTCCTGTCGGCGGCTGTTGTGGCTGCCAGCAACCACACGCTCCGCTCTCCGTTCGCGCTCGGCGCCGACCCAACCCCGAAAACACCGGCTCGGCCGTTGCTCTATACCGGGGGCGGTCCCGCTCGCGGCAATCCCAATCCGCACAAGTTCACGAAAGAGGAACTCGTCAAGACCCGCCTCACCCCGGAGGATTGGCGGCTGGAAATCGTCGCTGATGGCGGCTCCAAAGTCGAGAAGCCGCGAAAGCTCGACGACAACACCGCCATCGACATGCCCACGCTGCTTGAGTTGGGAAAGAAGCACAGCGTCAAGTTCATCAAGGCGATGCAGTGCCGCAGCAGCAACTGGCCGCAGGATCAGGCGATCTGGGAAGCAGTGCCGCTACGCGAAGTGCTCAAGCTCGCGGGCAAGATCAGCAACGTGATGCGCGTCTACGCCAACGGCTTCCACAACAACGACCCCAAGCAACTCTTCCAGTCGTCGGCCAATTACACCCAAGTGTTCGACAACGCTCCCGGCGAACTTCCGGCCATGATCGCGTACCAGCATAACGGCGAACCGATTCCCGTGAACCGCGGCGGACCGGTGCGTCTGATCCTTCCCTGGGCGTATGGCTTCAAGAACATCAAGTGGCTGCAACGTCTCCGGCTAACGAACGACACTAAGCCGATCGACACCTACGGTGGCGAACCCGACGCGTATCTCAAGACGCAGACGCCCCGCATCGACGGGCCAATTTCGTTCAAGGCGAACGCCGCCGTGAGTTATTACGGTCGGGCTGTCGTCGGCATGCCGGGCTTGAAGCGTGTGGAATACTGGCTGCGTCCCGACACCGGGAAGGACGGCGAACTCGCCACCGACGACCCGGTCTGGGAAACCGCCACCTGGCAACCGTGCGCCATCGAACCGGCACCGGAGAACTGGTCGGTTCACTTACCGAAGGGCATGGCTTCCAAAGAATTGTGGGGCTTCGATCCGCAAACCGGCAAGCCGAAGGAATGGCCGATGCGCTACACGGTCGTCAACTGGACGGTGACCTTGAAGGATCTGAAGCCCGGTGCTTACGAACTGCGCGTCCGAACGGTGGACCAGAATGGCTTCGCCCAACCGCACCCGCGACCGCATCAAGGAACGGGCGGTAACGAGGTGCCCTGCAAGATCATCAAGGCCACCGATTGACAACACGGGCCGCCCATCGCGGGTCGTCAACGGTGCTGATCTCGCGGTGCATGGGGCCATGACAGAAGAGCCAGAGAACCCACTCTGGCTCTTCTGTTTCTCGCTGAGATCGTCCCGTTTGGCTTCTCCGAACTCGTCCGGGCCAGTGCGAATGTTCAGGGGTTGTCGAGAGGCTTACCAATACAGCTTGTCCAGACTCACGTTCCCACCGCTGAAGACGATGCCGACCTTCTCGACACCTGCGAGCGCCCGGAACGCGGCGCCCATCGCGACCGCGGCGCCCACGGCTCCGCTCGGTTCCACGATCAACTTCATGCGCTCCCACACGAGGCGCATCGCGGCGCGGATTTCGTCCTCGGTCACGGTGAAGACGCTCTCCACCTTGTCGCGAATGATCGGCCACGTGAGCTGACCGGTACTCGTGAGCAGCCCGTCCGCGATGGTGTTCGGGGCGGTTTGCGGCACCCACACGCCACCGGCTTTTGAGCGGGCCGCGTCGTCCGCGCCGAGCGGTTCGGCGCCGAAGACGCGAATGCGAGGCTTCACACCATGCGCGGCAATCGCGCAGCCCGCGAGCAACCCGCCGCCGCCGACGGGCGTGATGATCGCGTCGAGATCGGGTACGTCTTCGAGCAGTTCCAGCGCCGCGGTGCCTTGACCGGAAATCACATCGACGTGGTCGAACGGCGGAATCAGCGTCGCGCCGGTCTTCGCTACGAGTTCATTCGCGGTTCTCTCGCGGTCCGCGAGGTTCGGTTCGCACTGCGTGACTTGCCCGCCGTAGCCTTCGACGGCAGCCTTCTTCACGAGGGGCGCGGTCTTCGGCATGACGATGTACGCCGGGATGCCGCGCGCGCGCGCCGCGAGCGCCAGCGCCTGCGCGTGGTTGCCGCTGGAGTGCGTGACGACACCTTTCGCCGCTTCCGCGTCGGTGAGTTTGCGCACCGCGTTGGTCGCGCCGCGGTACTTGAACGCACCGACCTTCTGCAAGTTCTCGCACTTGAAGAACAGCCGCCGGCCCGCGAGCCGGTCGAGCGTGTCGCACGTCATCACCGGCGTGCGGTGAACGATGCCTTTGATGCGTTCCGCGGCTTCGCGCACGGCGGCCAAGTCACAGGCGTAAGCGGGCATGGGTTGACTCGTTGGGGTAGCAACAGAGCCAATCATATACGAAACGCGGTGCTACCCCATCGTGGTCACGTCGGCCAACTGTACGTTCGCGGGTCCATCAGGCGCCACGCCTTACCCATTTGCGTCCACGCGTTCCGCCAGTAGCGCCGGAACGTCAGCCCGCCGGCGCGCAGTGTCCGCCCGTGACCGAACCACACCGCGAGCGTTAGTGTGGTGAAGAACGCGCGGTGTGTGCCGAGCGTGACCGCCCGGAACACGCGATTGCGCCCGCGGTGCAACATCGCGAGCCGCTCGCACTGAAACCGGATGTGCGGAACTTCGTCGCGAAGAAGTTGACTGCACACTTGCCGCAACACCGGTGAACTCGTCGCGCGGCGAACCGCGGCGTAGTAGAGCATCGCGTGAACTTCGACCATGACGATCACGCTCGCGTTGCTTTCCACGCGCAACAGCGCGTGCCGGCACGTGCGGAACAGCAACTCGCCCCAGTCGCGGGTCTTTCGCGGCACACTCACCGAATCGAGGAACCGGCCGAGCGTTTCGCCGTGCCGCTGCTCTTCCCCGATGAACAACTTGATCGCGTCCACGAACGCGGGGTCGTTCGCCTTCTCCGCGTAGCGCTGCGCGGTGCGGAGCAGGTGTGACCCGTCCGACGTTTCGCCGATCTGCCACGACCGCAGTGACGCGATGACATCGTCGTACTCTTGCGGTGAAATCGCGATGCGCTCCCACGGAATCGGGAGCAAGTGAGCGAGGTTGTGTCGGAAGTACGCGACCCACTGCGCCGATGTCCACACGACCGGCAGCGCGGGCGCCGCGGGTCCGGCGCTCTCCGTGGTGAGCGTGATCGCTTCCAACATTGCGCTTCGCATGAGTGAACTCCTGAAGTGATGCAGAATACTTGGCGATGCAAAGCTAATGGGCGAAAAGTAAGCGAGCCGAAGCTCGCCGTTGATGGTTACTCCCGCGAAGTCGCAAGCGGTCTAAGCTCCCGCTAACCCCGGGCGGGTCTTGCCCTTCGCGGCTTGCGCGTCGGCTTGTTCGGCCGCGTCGCGTAGTACCTTCTCCAGTTGCCCGAGGTACTCGCGGAACCGCTTGCGGCCGTTACTCGTCAGCACAACGGTCGTCAGCGGGCGCCGGTCCTGAAAGCTCTTCGTGATCTTCACCAGCGCCGGCTTCGATGCTTCCGCCCGCGCGAGCATGTCCAAATGTCGGCTCAGGTTGCCGTCGGTGAGACTGCACAGGCGAGCGAGGTCGCCGAACGACAGGCCGTCCGGGTGCGTCGCCAGCGCCGTCAGGATGCCGATGCGATTTTGTGAGTGCAACACCGGATCAAGTCCGGTGTAAGCGAAGCGCCCGGCTTCTTCGGCTTCCGGTTCTTTTTCGTTGTCATTCATCGGTGTATTCCTTCGTTGATCGCAGCGCCAGCGCGGTGAACAGGTGCCCGACGCCAAACACGCCGCCCACACACCAGCCTGGCGGTTCCGGCGGAAGCCACGCGAGCAGCATCCCGCCCGTGAGCACATAGGCGATTCCGATTACCCCGACCGCGCGCGGCAAGTGTGGGCGCACGGACACGATGCCCAGACCGAATACCACCGCCCACATTCCGGGCAAGAGCGGAACGAACCCGTCGGTGCGGGCCAGCGCGACCGTCAGCAATCCGCCCGCGAGTACGCACGGCAAGAACTGACCCATCACGCGCCGCGTTCGCCGGCGCTCGAAGTCATCTTCGCGAAACAGGTATGATCGCGCCGCGGCGGCGAAGCCGAGTGCCACACCGGTTCCGCCGATAATCGACCAATACCACACGAACGCGAGCGCGTCGCCGTTGGGGACGATCCACCGCTGTGCGACCGCCGCAAGCAACCCCACCGCGCCAACCAGCGCCACCGCGGGCACGCGGAAGCCACGATAAACTTCGCCTTTCGTGAGTTGGTCGTGAATGCGGTCGAGTTGGTCGAGAGCGTCGCGGACTTCCATGCGTTTCGGCGCTCCGGGGAATAGAGGTCGAGGAAATATACTTTGCACCGCAAAGTAAAGTCAAGAGCGCTTGTCGGAAAATGGCGGCAACGCGGAACCGAAGCGCCCTGTCGCTGACGCACCGAGTTCGCGGGTAATTGGCGAACCCGGTGCGTCAGCGACGGGTCGACGTGGTGTGGGAGCGCAAGCCGTAGTGGAACCGGATCAATAAAACGGCACGCGGACAAGAACGTCCGCGTGTCGTGTCATTTCCCGAGGTTCCCATGACTTCTATTGATCTCTCCGGCAAGGTGGCGCTCGTTTCCGGAGTGGGCGATAACCTGAGCTTCGCGTGGTACATCGCAAAGGGTCTTCAAGCAGCCGGCGCGAAGATCGTGCTCGCGTGCCACCCGCGCGTAATGGGGATCGTCGAAGGCGTTCTCACGCGTGACGTGGATCGCGAGTCGCGTTTACTCCCCGACGGGAGCGAATTCAAGCCGCTGAAAGTGCTCCCATGCGATGCGAGCTACGACACGATGGACGACGTGCCTGAAGCGGTTCGCACGAACCGCCGCTACGCGCAGTTCCCCGAATACTCGATCAAGGGCACCATCGACGCGGTCGCGGCCGAGTTCGGCGGGATCGACATCATGATTCACTCGATGGCGTTCAGCCCGGAGATTACGAAACCGCTCATTGACACGAGCCGCAAAGCGTATCACGACGCGATGGGCATTAGTTCCTACTCGCTCATCAGCATGGTGCGAGCGGCGGCCCCACACATGGCGAACCGTCCGGGCGGCGCGAGCGTGGTGGGCTTAACCTACGTCGCGGGCGAGCGAGTGGTGCCGCACTACGGCGGCGGGATGGGCACCTGCAAGGCCGCGCTGCAGATGGACGCGAAGCAGCTCTCGTGGTTTGTGGGCGACAAGGACATTCGCGTGAACCTGATCTCGGCCGGCCCCTACGCGAGTCGCGCGGCGCGAGCGATCAACAAGGACTTCGACAAGCTCATCACGCACGCGGCGGAGCACTCGCCGTTGCGCCGACCGATCGAACCGGAGGAGGTCGCGAACGCGACGCTGTACCTGTGCAGCCCCCTCGCGAGTGCGGTAACCGGCCAGATCCTCTACGTGGACTGTGGGTACAACGTCATGGGCACGTGAGCAGGGGTGAGCCGTGTCACAAGCGAAAGGCTATCACTGTCGCGTGTGCGGAGAGTACCACGAAGGGCTGCCGCTCCATTACGGGACGGCGGTGCCCGCGGCGTACGACGCCATCCCCGAAGCCGAGCGCGAGGAGCGAGTTATCCTCTCCTCGGATCTGTGCGCCATCGACGACGAACACTTTTTCA
>CAMDQN010000108.1 GCA_945905925.1 Singulisphaera sp. GP187 | reverse complement strand
CGAGAAGTCAAACGGCGGCCGAAGATCTACCCTCTGATGACGCGGCCACGTGCGACCGGACGAGCCGCGTTGGTCGCTGCGACAGAAAACAGGGCACCTGACGCAAAACCTTCTGGGTGATAGTCTCTCCGCACGGAAGTGCCATTCGGCCCTGCACCCGCGACCCGTTCACCGTCAGCACGCGATACGCTCGCCCTCACCGAGGAAGAGGCTAGGACATGGCCCGTCGCAAACTTGATCTCGCCGACACCATCCGCGCCGCGCTCGCGAAGCCGGAAGCCTCACCGCTGGCCGAAACGCTCGAACCGTGGGACGACGAGGAACTCACCCTTGCAGACGCCGAAGGGCTGGTCAGGGTGCTCGCCGAAATCACCGACGTGAAGCCGCTCATCGACACGGTCGTCTACGGCGAAACCGGCACGCCGCTTCAGACACTCGCCATGCTCTTCCAGAACGAATCGTCCGATGACGCGACTCGCCTTCTCCGCGCTCGCGGCATGACCGAACTCGTTCGCCTCTTCGATGTCGCCATCGCGGTGCCCGACTGCCCGGCCGACCCGATCCTCACCATCTGCAAGATGTTCGCGGTGTATGTCTCGAAGCCGGGTTTGGAACGCGTCGTGAGGGCCGTGCGCCGGTTCCCAGACGAGTATATGTGGGAGATCGTCTTTGGTGTGTACGCCGACGAAGGGCACCCGCTCGGAACCGACCTCGTCGATAAACTGCGCGACCCGCTCCCGACCGAGTTCGCCGCGATCGCGTACCTCGATCTGGTAAATGCCGTGGCCCGCGAAAAACGCCTCGCCACGCACCCGTTCGACACGGAGGTGGGCCACAAGCGGCTCGAAGCGTGGCTTGCGGACTCCGAACCGAGTAACTCTAGCTACGCGCACAGCGCTGCTGCTGCGCTGCCATTTATCGAATCCAAGGCGCGGAACTCGCTTGCGGCGCTCGCGATGGATCACGCGAACACCGGCGTGCAGATGGAGGCCGCGTGGGCGTCCGCGTACCGCGGCAGCACCGCCGGCGTCACGTTCCTGGCGCGCGTATGCGAAGACCCACACTACAGCATCCGCGCGCAGCAGTACCTCGAAGAACTCGGCCACACGGACCGCGTCCCGGCGTCCGTGCTCGAACCGGATTTCCACGCGCTCGCACAGATGTGTCAGTGGCTTTCGCACCCCAACGAGTACGGCGAACCGCCTATCGACATCACCCTTTACGACACGCGCGAACTCGACTGGCCTCCAACCAACGACCGGCGCCGTGTGTGGCTGTTCAGATACACCTACGCGGGCCGCAACGACGACGGCACCGACGAGGTTGGCTTGGGAATGGTTGGCTCGATCACGTTCGCACTGTTCGGCGAAACGACCGTGGACACGAGCGCCGAAGACGCTTATGCGATCCACTGCTGCTGGGAACTGGACGTGAACGACGACCCGCGGGCGCCGAAGAAGCGGAGCGCAAAAGCCGGCCGCAAGTTACTTGGCATTTAAGCCGCTTGCGGCTTCGCGGAAATCGCGAAGCCGCTTGTGTAAGGAAAGAAGGAGCCACGCGCATGACACTTGACGAGTTCTGGAATCACATCAAGAAGAGCAAGCGCAAAGATCCAGATGCGCACGCGGAGAAGCTCACCGCGCGCCTCTCCAAATTGCACTCCGACGAGGTGCTCGACTTCGGGAACTGGTGGCACCTGATGATGTGCGAGGCGTACAACTGGAACCTCTGGGGTGCCGCGTACATCATCAACGGCGGCTGCTCAGACGATGGGTTCGAGTACTTCTGCCGGTGGCTCATTCTGCAAGGACGCGACGTGTTCCAGGCCGCCGTCACGAATCCGGACACGCTCGCGGACGTGGTGGATCCAGACGAGGAATTCACTGAGTGCGAGTGCTACCCAACCATGGACGCGTGGTTCGCCGCGACGGGGGTCAAGCAAGATGACGCCGGGTACAACGCCCTCGGCGCAGCGGAGAAGGCCAGACACCCGAACCAACCGCGTTACCCAGAACTCGGCGAGGGCTGGGACTTCGACGACGACGACGAAATCCAGAAGCGACTCCCGCGACTCGCCGAACTGTACCTCGACGGGGACGACTGATTCGCTGGGACCGCGACAACGAGGAAATGCAGAAACGCTTCCCTCACCTGTCGGCACTTTACTCCGGCAGTGAGGGGAACGAATAATAACATGAGACTCGCCCTTCCATCCGCAGCGAGGTCGAGATGGACTGGAAACCGTTCTGGAAGATCGTCGAGGAGGCGTACCGTCCGGACCCGATCGACCATTTCGAGGCGCTCAAGGAGCGGCTCTCCGAGTTGAAGTGGTTCGAGGTGATCGAGTTCCAGACAAAGTTTGATGAGACCATCGCGTCCGCGAATCTCATCGACCTGTGGGGCGCCGCGTACCTGATCAACGGTGGGTGCTCGGACGACGGGTTCCGCGACTTCCGGGTGTGGCTCGTCGGTCGCGGGCGCCACGCTTACGAGCACGCGCTGAAGCACCCCGACTCGCTAGCGGACATCCTCGACGGCGACCCGGTGGACGGCTTCGGTCTGGATGCCGCGGCGCTGCGCGTCTACGAGGAGAAGACCGGCATGAGCGACTTCTACGCGCGGCTCGACCGCGCCGAGAAGGACGCGCCGCCGCCGCCGCCCGAAGGCTTGGACTGGGACTTCGAGGACGAAACCGAGATGCACGAGCGGTTTCCGAAACTGTGCCATTTGTACATCATCCCTGTCGACGAGGAGCGGGACGAGATCGTTGGAGGCTGACGAATGGGCACGTTCAAGGACTGCTTCTCCGGGCACGCGGCGGACTACCGCGCGTTCCGGCCCACTTACCCGCAAGAGCTGTTCGCGTACCTCGCATCGGTCGCGCCGGCGCGGGAACTGGTCTGGGACTGCGGCACCGGGAACGGGCAGGCCGCGGTTCTCCTCGCGGACCACTTCTCACGCGTCCTCGCTACCGACGCCAGTGCCGAGCAGGTTAAGAACGCGGAGACACGCGCGAACATCGAGTACGCCGTCGCGCTTGCGGAGCAGTGCCCGCTCGCAGATGCGAGCGCGGACCTCGTCACGGTCGCGCAGGCACTCCACTGGTTCGACCACGACCGCTTCTATGCGGAAGTGAAACGCGTGTGCAAAGCGAGCGGCGTTATCGCCGCGACGTGCTATTACGCGACGAGCGTCGGCCCAGACTTCGACCAGGTGCTGCGTCGCTGGGAAGAATTCATTCGCCCCTACTGGACGCCGGAGCGGGCGTGGGTGGACGCTGGTTACCGAACCATTCCGTTCCCATTCGAGGAACTTCCCGCGCCGCGGTTCGCGCTGTCGGTCGGGTCGTCGCTCGCGCAGTTCCTCGGCTACCTGGGCACGTGGTCCGCAACGAAACTGTTCGTGGCGGCCCACGGCTTCGACCCGCTGGCGCGGTTTGCGGCAGAGTTCGGCGCCGCGTGGGGCGATCCCGCGACTGTTCGCACGGTGTCCTGGAACCTCGCGATTCGTGTCGGTCGCGTCTAGTGGTCACACGCGCGATACTGGGTTATCATGGGATGAATTGCGTTGCCCACCCACATTGAGTCGCGTCATGTCTGACGATACGGACCTAACCACCGTTCGCCCTTCGGAACTGGCCGTGCCGACCTCTGCGGTGGGGAGCGAATCGCCGAGCACCACCGATGAGACGCTCATCCGTCCGGATGCCGCTCCGCAAACCGGCGTGACGCTCCCGCGGGCGATTTCGACCGGGTCGGCGGGATTCGCGGAAGAGACTCGCCAACTGCTCCGCAAGCGATTGCTGGTCACGCATGGCGCCTTCGGCGTTCCGACCGTGTGCGTTACGATCCTGAATCTCAGCGGTGCGAACTTAATGCCGGTTGAGGCGGGGCTGGGAATTTGGGTGCTGATTTTGCCGCTGATTGCTTGCGCGCAGAGCATCGCGGGATTCGTGTTCTTGCTGCGCCGACCGGAAGCCTCGCTCGTGGCGTGCCGGTCCATCGAGGCCACCCAGTTCTTGCTAATCGGGATGTTGGCCGGTGTCGCGCGGTTTCTGGTTCTCGCCTCGCCGCCCGCCGATGCAACCGACGCCCGATACTCGATGATCCTGTACCGGTTCGATGCAATCATCACGAACTATTCGAGCGTGTTTGCCATCGTTTTTTATGGCGTGCTCATCCCGAACACGCGCTGGCGCAGTTTGGTCGGGGCCGGCTTGCTGATCCTCATCCCGATCGTGGCGACTGTCGCAGCCGCGATCGTCAACCCAGACATTCGCGGACTGCTCCTGTCGATTGTTCCAGTCACGGCCCTGCCGCTGTTCATGGCCGGTGTGATCGCGGTGTTCAGCGCGTCGCGCTCCGCCGCGATGCAGCGCCAGACGTTCGACGCGATCCGCGAAGCGAAGCAACTTGGCTCGTACACGCTAAGGAAGAAACTCGGCGAGGGCGGGATGGGCGAGGTGTGGCTCGCTGAACACCGGTTGTTGAAACGCCCGTGCGCGATGAAGTTCGTGCGCGCCGAACTCGCCTCGGAACCCGCGACCGCGGCGCGCTTCGAGCGCGAGGTCCGCGCAGTGACGACGCTCACGCACTTCAACACGGTCCGCATCTACGACTACGGCCGCAGCGATGACGGCAGTTTCTACTACGTGATGGAGTACCTCGAAGGGCCGACGCTCGACGCGTTGGTGAAGGAACGCGGCCCACTGATTCCGGGTCGCGCGGTGTACCTGTTGCGGCAGCTCTGTGGCGCTCTGTCCGAATCGCACGCGCGCGGAATGGTTCACCGCGACCTGAAACCATCGAACATCCTCGTGACCGCTCTCGGCGGTCAGCGAGACGTGTCGAAGCTCCTCGACTTTGGCCTGGTGCAAGATCACGGGTCGGAAAGTGACGTGAAGATCACGCGAGCCGGCTCTGTACTCGGCACGCCCGCGTACATGTGTCCTGAACAGGCTGCGGGCGAGAGCGTGGACCCGCGTGGCGACCTCTACAGCCTCGGTGCGGTGGCGTTCTTCGTGTTGGTGGGGCGACCGCCGTTTGAAGGGACGAGCGTCGGCAAACTCATTAGCGCGCACTTAACGCAACCGGCGCCAGATATTTCGGCATTGCGGAGCGAAGTGCCGGCCGACCTCGCGGCGGTGGTGGCGAAGTGCCTCGCGAAAGACCCCAACGAGCGGTTCCAAAGCGCCGCCGAACTGGACGCCGCGCTCGCCGCGTGTGTGTGTAGCAGCGACTGGAACGCGTCGCTCGCGGCGCAGTGGTGGGCGCCAACCGCGGCGCCCGTGGAAACGCCCCCGCCTTCCGCGACGACCGAACACACGCAGACGATGATTCGGTCGTGACCCCATAGTAGTAGGCACACGCCATGTGCCGTTGCTTCACGCAGATGAATCGCAACGGCACATGGCGTGTGCCTACTACTATGAATCACATGACGCACTTCCTGGCACTCGAAACGAGCTGCGACGAAACCGCCGCGGCGGTGTTCACTGACGACCTGCAAGTACTCTCAAGCGTCGTCGCGTCGCAAACGGACCTGCACGCCCGGTTCGGCGGAGTAGTACCGGAGATCGCGTCACGCGCGCACTTGCGGAACCTCCTTCCGGTCGTGGACGAAGCACTTTCGCTCGCGCACGTTTCGCTAAAAGACATCGGCTGCGTCGCGGTTCACAACACGCCGGGGTTAGTCGGGGCGCTACTCGTGGGCGTGAGCGCGGCGAAAGCGTTCGCGTTGGGGTTAGGCGTGCCGCTGATCGCGGTTAACCACGTCGCGAGCCACATTTTCGCGTGCCGGCTCGCCGCAGGTCGCGACATCTTCCCTTGCTTGGGACTGGTGGTCAGCGGCGGGCACACGGCACTGTTCCGCTGTGACACCGCGTTGTCACTCGAACTGCTCGGCGGCACACGTGACGACGCTGCCGGCGAAGCGTTCGACAAGGTCGCAGCGATCCTGGGGCTGGGCTTCCCCGGCGGCCCAGCTGTGGAACGCGAAGCCGCTCTGGGCAATCCGAAGGCGTTCAACTTCCCTCGCTCGTTCCGCGACGAAGGGCGCTTGGAGTTCAGCTTCAGTGGGCTGAAGACGGCGGTGTTGTACGCGTGCCACGGGCAGGACGTGAAGAAGGCAACTCCACCCGAGCCGGGCCAGAAACGGGCCGACCTCGCCGCGAGCTTTCAGGCCGCTGTGGTGGACGTCCTAACGATGAAGTGCAAGCAGGCGCTGCGCAAGACGGGCCTGTCGCGGCTCGCGGTCGGTGGTGGCGTGAGTGCGAACAAGCCATTCCGTGCGGCGTTGGAAGCAATGTGTGCGAAGGAGGGCGCGGAACTGTTGATCCCGCCGTTGGCGCTATGTACGGACAACGCGGCAATGGCTGCGCTCGCGGTGGAGAAGTGGAAGCTCGGTGCGTTCGCACCGGAGGATCTGGACGCCGAACCAAACTGGCTTTGACAGTGTTGTAGGTGCCGCTTGCCGAGCGGCACGGAGATCCAGACCGGAGCGGTTGGAGTACAACCCGAAGCGACCGGTCTCGCGTAGCAATCCCGCTCGGAAAGCGGCACCTACCAAACGGGGACGCCTTACGCTTTAGGCTTCTCGGCCGGGGCCGCCGCCGCGACCTCCTTCGGAGCCTTCTTTTTGGCCTTCTTCTTGGCCTCGCGCACGACCTTCTCCTTCGCCTTTCGCTCCTTCTCGGCAACCTCGAACTTTGCCATCGCGGCGTTGACCTTCTCACGCTCATCCTTCGGAAGGTACGCGCCCGGCCCGAGGCGGTCTTCGTACTTCTTCCGGCGCTTCTCGGTCGCCTTTCGCTTCACGGTCGCGGGATTACCCATGATCGACTCCTTATGTTATCTGTGTGCCTGAGAGTGATTCGGTCTAAGGTAGCAGTGGGACGCGCGAACGTCGAGGGTGGTGCGACTGATCATGGATCTGGAAACCTTTCGGGAACTGCTGACTCCCGCGGGACAACGCGCCCTCAAACAAGCGGTCGCGATGCAACCGACAGAGGCCTCATCCCTCGCGTGCATCGACGCGCTACGCAAGTATCATGGCGCCGCGTTCGCGACGGCCGCACTCGAAACGGCCCTCTTGCGGCTCAAGGCACGCGACAAGTTCCCCGACGCGGACCGCATGTACTTCACAAGCGAATCGCTCGAACAATCCACGAGCGCAGTTATCGCTCGGCATCGTGCGGGGCGATTCATTGGCTTCGGGCACGTCGCGGACCTGTGCTGCGGAATCGGCGCCGACGCGCTCGCGCTTGCGTCGAGCGGCTTGAGCGTGGACGCGGTCGACGTCGACCCACTGCGCGTCGCGATGCTGGAAGCGAACGCCCTGGCGCTGGGATTACAGGACCGCGTTCGCGCGACCGTGTGTGACGCGCTCATGGTGCCGCTACTGGAAGCGAAGGCCGTGTTCGCCGACCCGAACCGCCGGGCCGCCGGCCGCCGACACCTCAACCCCGAAGACTACACGCCGTCGCTCAGCGAGCTTCGCGATCGGTTCGCACCGCGGTTCCCGCTCGCGGTGAAGATCGCGCCCGGCGTCGCTCGCTCCGACATTCCCGCGAACGCCGAATCCGAATTCATATCGCTTCGTGGTGAAATGAAGGAGTGTGTTCTGTGGTTCGGCCCACTGCGCGGAACCGCTCGCCGCGCGACGTTGCTTCCCTCCTGTGACACCCTCGCGGCTGAAGTACCGCGTGACTCGGCTGCGCTCGTGCCGGTCGGCGCCGTGGTGTACGACCCAGATGCGGCCGTGACGCGGGCCGGGTTGGTCCATGACCTCGCTGAACGCATCGGCGCGGAACCGATCGACTTCGAGGTGCAACTCCTCACGTCGAAGCAGCACGCGCCCACGCCGTTCGCGACCGTATTCCGGGTGGAACACGCGGCCCCATTCCATGCGAAGCACCTGCGAGACTACCTGCGCGAACACCGCGTCGGTCGCGTCACGCTGATCAAACGCGGCTCGCCCGCAGACGCCGACGTGGTGTTGAAGAAGCTGAAGCTCGACGGCCCGAACCACCGCACGCTACTGCTCACACGCGCCGGTGGGGTTCACACAGCGATCGTCTGTGAGCGACTTAATTGAGGTTGACGCGATTCCCGCGCGCGGTCATACGCCACACCAAAGCCGGTTTCGAGGTTGTTGGGGGGCGTGCGATGTTTCGCGTGGGGGCGATCATGAGCGTGTTAACTTTCGGTGCGGTGGCGTTCGCCGATCCGCCGGCCGCGGCGCCGATGACCGATTTGGACAAGGTACAGGGCTACTGGAAGCCGCTCCAGTGCGACTTCGAGGGCAAGCCGCAGATGCCAACCGAAGTGATGAAACAAGTGACGGTGGTGTTCGACAAGGGCGAGTATCACTTGTACTTCAAGGACGAGAAAGCCAGCAAGAACGGGCAGCCGGGCATCCTCCGGTTGGCGCTCGCGAACATCAGCCTGGACGCGACGACCACGCCGAAGTCGATCACCTTCGAGTTCGCGGACGGCCCACTGAAGGGCAAAAAGAGCCACGGCATCTACGAGGTGGCCGGCAACCAACTGAAGATGTGCTACGGCTCGGTGGACAAGCCGAAGCCGACCAAGTTCGAGTCGAGTGCCGGTAGCGGGTACTTCCTCGAAACGTGGGCCAGGCAGGTGAAGTGAATTGGCGAACCCCGGCCGCAAGGCCGGGGCTATTCGTTGTCGCACACGCCAACCCCCGGCCTTGCGGTCGGTGTTCGCCAATCAAGTCGCGTGCTGCGTACAATTCACTTGGCCCGAACCCGGCACCGCGACCGGGTGTCCGGCGTAGCATGATTACCCTCGAAGCACCAACAATTGATTCGGCCCACATGGACGCTCACACGCTCGACCTCCTCGGGTTCGATAAGGTCCGCACTTTACTCGCCGATTACGCAGCCTCTTCGCTCGGATGCGATCTCGCGCGCCAGATCGAACCGTCTACCGACGCTGGCGCGATACGCCGGGAGATCGCACTCACGACCGAGATGGTCACGGCACTCGGGCTGAACCAGGCGCCGCCGTTCGGCGGGTTGCACGACGTTCGGCTGGTTGCCCGTCGCGCGCAGATCGGGACCATGCTCACCGCGGAGCAACTCATCGAAGTGGCCGAATCGCTCAACTGCACCGGCGCGATGTATCGCTACCGGATGCGCCTCGCGGAACACCTTTCCGGCATCATCGACCACCTCTCCGGCATCGAAGACCTAGGCACGGTCGGAAAGTCCATCGGCGGGTGCATCGACGGTCGCGGGCACGTTCTCGATATGGCGAGCCGCGACCTCGCAGCCGTGCGCCAGAAGCTCTACGACCTCGACGAGAAGGTGAAAGCCGAAATCCGCCGCCTCCTCCGCGACCCGGAGTTACGCAAGATTCTCAGCTACCCGAACGCGACCGTTCACGGCGACCACTACGTTCTCCCCGTCTCCGTGAACCACCGGCACAAGGTGCAGGGTGTCGTGCACCGCATGAGCGGCACCGGCGAAACGGTGTTCATCGAACCCGCGAGCATCTCCAATCTGAGCGCCGAGCGCGTTCAACTGAAGGCCGACGAAGACCGCGAAGTGAAACGCGTGCTTCGGCGACTGAGTAGCGAAGTCGGTCGCGTAGCGAAGCCGCTGGTGTATGCGCTCGATGTGATCGCAAAGCTCGATCTCATTACCGCAAAGGCTCGCTACGCACGCGACTTCGACATGTATCCGCCAGACGTGAACACTGAAGGCCGGCTGTGGCTCCGACAGGCGCGTCACCCGTTACTTGAATCGCTGTTTCGCAATGACCCAGCGCCAGAGCCCCCGCCGAGTTCCGACAACCAAACGCCAAACACCAAACACCAAATACGGCAAGTCGTGCCGATCGACGTGCGGCTCGGGATCGGGTTCAACCTGTTGGTCATCACGGGACCAAACACCGGCGGAAAAACGGTCACGCTGAAAACAACCGGCTTGCTCTGTCTGATGGCGCAGTGCGGGATGCACCTACCCGCGGGCGAAGGAAGTCTGGTCCCGGTGTTCAGGCACATCCTCGCGGACATCGGCGACGAGCAAAGTCTCGAACAGTCGCTCAGCACGTTCAGCTCGCACATCTCGCGCATCGCGTCTATCTTCAAGGTCGCGGACGACCAAAGCCTGATCCTATTCGACGAACTCGGTTCCGGCACCGACCCGACCGAAGGCGCGGCGCTCGGCCGCGCGATCCTCGATCAACTTGACACTGTCGGTTGTCGCGCGATCGTGACGACGCACCTCGGCGACCTGAAGTCGTATGCGTTCAACAACGACCGTGCCGAGAACGGGGCGGTGGAGTTCGACATCGAGACGATGCGCCCGACGTACCGGTTGCACATCGGGCAGTTCGGGATGAGCAACGCGCTGAAGATCGCGCGCCGCCTGAAGTTGCCGAAGGAGTTGCTCCGCAAGGCGCACCGCTACCTCAAGAAACGCGCGGGCAGGAGCGGAGAGTTAGTGCGCCTTCAGGAACTTCGCCTGGAAGCGGAGCAGGCGAAGGTGGACGCGCTCGCGGCACAGCACGAGGCGAACCGCGAGAAGGAATCGTTCGTGCGCGAGCGCGCCGCGCTCGACAAGGAAGTTACGGACAAGGCCGCGCTTCACGAACTGCGCGCGAACCTGAAAACCGGCACCGTGGTGACCGTGCAGCGGTTCGGCTCGACCGGCAAGGTTGTGAAGGTCGACCCGAAGAAGCAGACCGTGACCGTGAGCGTCGGCATTGGGCAGTGGGAAGTCCCATTTGAAGAGATATTCCCAGTGTGATGTTTGGGTGGTTTGGTTAGTCGCGAGCCAAAGGCGAGCGCGTGCGTCGCGCACCCCTGCGGGGTTGCGGCTAACCAATCCAACCAAATACTACCTACGAAAGCATCTCCGGCTTCACCTTCTCCAGGTAGCTCACCAGCACGCCGAGCATCAGCCCTTCGATGATCACGATCGGGATGTGCGCGACCAGAACCAGTTGTGCGAGCCGTTCCCAGTTCTCCTTGCCCCCGAGGAGTAGCGCGAGGAAGTTTAGCACGACCGCGCCGGCCACCGCCCCGCCACCCAACACGGCGCCGCGAACAAAGGTCGGCACGCGCAACGTCCGCAGGACCGGGTACAGGACACCGGCCGCGAGCGCCGGCACGCCGACGATGCACGCGTTAATGCCGATGGTGGTGAGACCGCCGTGACCGATGAGTCGGTATTGGAGGAACAGCCCGACCGCGATGGCGAGCGGAGCACGCCGACCGAGTACGACCCCGACCACCCCGTTCAGAATGAGGTGAACGCTCGTCGGTATCACAACGAGCGGAAGATGAATACTGGAGGCGACGAAGAACGCGGCCGTCAGCACGCCGATACGCGGGATGGCTTCTTCGCGTACCTTCCACATTGCGACGGCGAGCAACACCGCGAGTCCGCCGAACCCGGACGCCCACCACGCGGTGGCGAGCGCCCCGTCCGACAAGTGAACCGCGAAGAGTGACAACCCCATGTCGTCGCCCAAATGGTTCGCCGCGAGCCTCCTGCTCGCGGCGAACGAGTCGATTAACCTACTTGCCACCAACAATGGAGACCCGCGCCGGGGACTTCTCCACGTCCTCCAGTTCGACGCGCACATCCTCGGTGCGCTTCGAGCGGTCGATGAGGATCGTCACCGTTTGCACGCCGCTCTTGAATTCGAGTAGCGTTTCCGCCTTCGGTTCGATCGGCGCGTTGCCGACGTACACGGTGAGGCCAGCGACCGCGTTGAACTTCAGCTTCGCGGCCCCGGCGGTGGTCACATCCAACTGGAATCGCAACACGGTTTGCGCCGCGGTGTCGTTCCACACGGTGAACTTCGGTTGCTCCGCGAGCGGCAGATCGCCAGACACCTTCGAGTACGCGGGCGACCACGTGAACGCGCCGCCGTCTTCCGCCGCCGCGCTCACACGCGCCCGGCGGAAGAGGTTCAGGTTCGCTTGCGTGGGTTCGATCACCTGCCAGCGCCGAACCACGCGTGCCTTGCTCGGCGCGTAGTTTCCGCCAACCTTGCCGAGTTCCGAGAGGAACCGTGTGAGGTCAGCGAAGTCCTGCTTAGTGAGCTGGTCCGTGATGCCTTCAGGCATCAGCGATTTCGTGGACTTCGAGCGCTCTGCGATGTCCTTCACCGGGATGGTGATTTCCTTGTCCTCCGCGGTGCGAAGCACCAGCACGCCGTCGGCTTCACGCACCTTGACGCCCTGAAGCACCTTGTCGTCCGTGGTCACGACGCGGGTCACGTCGAACCCTTCCTTGATCGCCTTGTGTGGAAGCAGCAGCGAATCGACGAGGTAATCGACTTGCGCGCTGGCGCCGATGCTGGTCATGTCCGGGCCGACCAGACCACCGGCGCCGGCGTATGCGTGGCACGCGATGCACTGTAGCTCCTTACGGCGGTACACGAGTTCGCCCCGGGCCGCGTCGCCGATCGTCAGTGCGTCGGCCGCGAGTACCTTCACTTCGGCTTCGGTGGGCGGCTTCCGCGCCGCCGCGAGATCACCTGCCCTCATCAGCGCCGCCGTCAAGTCGTCCGCCGGTTGGCCGGTGGCGCGAATCGCCTTCAAGCCGATCTTCGCGACATCCGCTGATTGGAATTTCTTCCCTTCGATTGCTTTCGCGAGTGCCGTGGCGCCGCCCTTGCGGTTGATGATGGCCGCGAACAGATCAACTAGTTCCGGGTCGGCTTTCTTGATGTACGCGACGTACCGGCCGGCGTGATCGATTGCCGCGGGGAGATCGACGGACGCGAGCGCGATGATTGCGACGCGGCACACCTCGTCTTCTTGTTCCGCTTCGCACATCTTCGAGATGAGCTTCTTGGCCTCCGCGTCGCCGAACAGCGCGAGCGATTCGAGCGCGGCTCCGCGTTCATCCGCGGGGATGGCGGCTTTGGTGGTGGCGAGCGTCTCGACCACGACGCGCAGTTCTTTGAGTTTCCACAACCCAACGATCTGCATCGCCGGGCGCCGGACGACAGTTGCTTTGTCGGTGGAGAGTGTCTCCAGGCCGGTTGTCAGCTTCGGCGCCGGAACCTTTCGCGTGCGGATCGCGTCTTCCACGGCTTGCGTGAGTTCGGCGCGGTCCGCGATGGTGCTGCCTGACTCGCGGCCGGCGTGCGCGAGTACCTTCGCGAGTTCCTCTGGTCCGCCGATCTGCGCGAGCAACAGGTACAACCCCTGAACGTTCTCCTTCGGCACCTTTCCGCCGTCGATGAGCGCGAGTACCGGCTTGATGGTGTCTTTGTTGCCGATGGCGTTGAGCGCGAACGCGAGCTTCTTGGCGTCGCCGCCGAACGTGAGTTTGCCCGCCTGGAACTCCGGCAGCCAGTACGGTTCGAGTTCGCGGATGGTGAGCCACAGAGCGTAATCGAGAATGCGGTCCATCGGCTTGTCGAGCGCGGCGAGTGCGATTGTCGCGGCGTCGGCCGTGTCCCATTTCGCGACTGCGCGGATCGCTTCGAGTCGAACCCGCGCGTTGTTGCTCTGTAAGGCCTTCTCGACGAACGATTGCCGAACGGCCTTATCAGCCGTGGAGGTGGCCATGATGCGGATGAATGCCGCCGTGAACTCAGGCAACGGCGCCTTCTTCGCGATGACTGCGCTCTTGCCGAGCAAAACCAGATCACGGTCGAACCCCTGATGTAACCACAGCCCTTCCAAGCGGTGTTGATCCACATCCGCGGCGGTCGGATCCAAATCAGAAAGCCACTTCTCCAACTCCGGCAGCACCTTGTCCGCGCCGCGTTCCTTCAACACGCGCTTCGCTTGCTGGCGAGTCCACTGTTCCGGCGCCTTCAGTTGCTCCAGAAGTTCGGGCACGGTTGCATCGACCAGCTTCGGCGGCTTCACGAGGTCGCGGCCCTTCGCGGTCACGCGCCAGATGCGGCCGTGCGTCTTGTCGCGCCGCGGGTCGCGGAAGTCCACTTCGCCGTGCTGAATGATCGGGTTGTACCAGTCCGCGATGTACAACGCACCGTCCGGTCCCATCTTCACGTCGATCGGCCGGAACGCGGGGTGGTTGCTCTTGATGACTTCCGTCATTTCGCGCGCGGCGAACGTGCTGCCGTCTTCCTTGAGTTTGAACCGGCAGACGCGGTGCCCGCGGAAGTCGTTGGTGATGACGTCGCCCTGCCAGTCGTCCGGGAAGTGCCGCCCGCTGATCACTTCGAGACCGCAGAACTTCGGCGAACCGGGATTCATGCCGTGCAGCACGCGCTGCGCGTGTGGCCCCTGGCTTGTGAGGTAGTAACCGCCGGGGACCACGTGGTTGATGCCCTCGCCGCCGGCGCCGTCGGTCGCGAGCGATTGCCCGTACTTGTCGAACGCGTGGCCCCAACTGTTCACCCACCCGCGCGCGAAGATGTCGAGCTGCGTGTTGTCGGGGTTGAACCGCCAGATCCCGCCCGCGTTGAGGCGCTTCACGCCTGTTGGTGTTTCGACGTGACTGTGAATGTAGATCGACTGGTTGAAGTACAGCCTGCAATCCGGTCCCCAGCGGAACGTGTGGATGATGTGGTGCGTGTCTTCCGTGCCGAAGCCGCTCAGCACCACACGCTTCTTGTCGGCTTTGCCGCCGGGCTTGCTCGCGCTCAGGTGAACGATCTCAGTGCTGTTCGCGACGTACACGCCGCCGTCGCCGGGTTCGAGGCCGGTCGGAATGAGCAACCCGTCCGCGAAGACGGTGGTTTTGTCGGCTCTGCCCGCGCCCTTCGTGTCTTCGAGGACGATGATCTTGTCGTTGGCCTTCTCGCCGGGCTTGATCTGCGGATAGATCTCGCTCGACGCGACCCACAACCGCCCTTGCGGGTCGAAGTTCATTTGGATCGGCTTCGCGAGCAGCGGATCGGCCGCCCAGAGTGTGACCTCGAAGCCGGGCGCGACGGTGAATGTCTTGCGCTCCAGTTCCGGGTCTGGGTCGGGCACGATCGCCTTCGGCTGCGCGAGCGCGAGGGAAGGGGACAGCGCGAAGAGCAATGCGAGTGTGTAGGTGCGCATGGGGAGGGTATCCGCGCGCCCACGGACCGCGGTCCGTGGGCTTGAAGGTGGTTGGGTTACTTCTTCAGTTCCTTGCGAAGTTTGGCGATTTCTTCCTCGACCTTTGAAATGAAGGGGTCGAACTCGGCGATCTCCTTGGCGTTCTTCCCCTGCTCGTGTTTGCGGAACCCGGTCAGGTACGTCTCGTTCTGCGGGCGCCACTTGTTGAAGAACTGCTCGTTCTTCGCGACCACCGCCTTGCGCAGCAGTTCGAATTTTTCCGAGCTGAAGTCTCGCCGTGGTTGCCCGAGACTGTCCGCAAAGAACGGAGCGAACGCGTAGTAACCGACCTCGGTCAGGTGTATCCCGTTGTCAGTCGATTCGGTATCACCGAGATTGTGCATCAGGTTCGCAAATACTATCCCGCGCTTCGTCGCAACGGCCTTGATCGCGTCGCCGTAGAGCGAGAGGTTCGCGTTCGGGGCTCTCGGGTTGGGTAATCCCGCCGCCTTTACAAACGGCAGCGGCGAGAATAGCACCACTCGCGCGCTCGTCGGCTTCAGCGCATCGAGCAACTTCTCCAATCCCTTCTCGAACTTCGGCAAGCCGTCTTTCCCCTCGAACGATTCGTTCGTGCCGTAGCTCACGAAGATCACGGTCGGTTTGAGCGCGAGCGTCTGATCCACGAGTTGCTTGAAGCACTTCTCGGGGCTGTTAAAGTCGAACCGGCCGCGCGATTCGGCGTGGACCGTGTCGCCGCTCCAGCCGAGGTTGCGGAACGTGATGTTCTTGTCTGGGTTTGCCGCGATCAGCGCGGTTTCCCAGTGGCCGTAGCGCTGTTCGCGCTCGACCAGCGTGCCGCCGATCCACGCGACACGGTCACCGTCTTTGAATTCGAACGGCTTAACGGGTTCGGCGGCGATGAGCAGCGCGAACGCAGCGGAGAGGAGCATGTCGGGTTCCTCGCTTCCAGGGTTGAGGTTCAGGGTATGCGAATGCCGCGAAGAAACCTACCCCCCCAACCCCTTCCCTTCTCGTCAGGGGGTAGGTTCCTTCGGTAGGGGCAACGCAGTGTGTTAGTCTGGGTGGTTTAGGTTGTGGAATAGAGACTGGGGACAACTCCTGAAACGGGCGAAAATCGCAGCATTCTGACGCCACGGACCAATGACCAACTACCCAAGTTCAATCCCTGAGTAGCCCTGGTTCCTTCGGTCGCGGTTGACACGCCCGCGAGGTTGTGTATTAGTGTCGCACTCTTTCTCCCAACACATTCCCGCGAACGCGGGTCTTCGGTTCCCGCAACAGTAGGCACGGATGCGGAACGCTTTGCGCTGGGTTCTTGGCGCGGTTGTGGTGGCGGTGGTGCTTGCGCCGCCAGTGGCGCTGTACCGCGCGAAGTACATCCAGGCGAAGCGATTTCGGGAGGTGGAGTCGGGCCGCCTGTACCGGTCCGGGCAGCCGACCGCCGATGGGTTTCGCGAGATCGTCCAGCGATACGGCATCAAGATGGTCGTGAACCTCCAACACGAAGAACCCGACCCGTTGCTGCCGAACAACTGGCTCGGCAAGGGACAGGTTCGCGAGAGCGAATTGTGCAAGCAACTCGGCGTTGAGTACCGGCTCATTACGCCGGACGTACTGCCACCGGGCAACACACTTGACAAGGAACCGCCGGTCGTGAAGGAGTGGCTCGACTTGCTCGACGACGAGAAGAACTACCCGATCCTCTTGCACTGTAAGGCCGGACTGCACCGCACCGGGCGGCTCACCGCGATCTACCGCATGGAGCACCACGGGTGGTCGCAGGGCGAAGCACTCCGCGAACTTCGCGCCAACGGGTACGGGTACGTCGCCGCGAGCGAGAACGATGCGTTCATCATCCAGTTCCTCCAGAACTACAAACCGCGATCGAAGGCCGAACGCGCCGTGACCGGGGCCGCGCCCGCGGTCGTCGGGGGGGCGTGCCCGTGATCACCGCCCTCGACCGCATGTTTCTGGTGACCTACGTCCGGTCCTATGTGATCGTGCTGGTCAGTTTGATCTCGTTGTTCGTCGTGATCGACCTGTTCACGCACCTCGACGACTTCATGAACAAGTCGGGCGGGTTCGCCGCGTCGGTCCGGCATATCGTCGTCTACTACGGGAACCGCGTCCCCGAGTTGTTTGATCTGCTGGGCAACTTCATGACGCTGATAGCGGCGGCGTTCACGGTCGCGTGGATGCAGCGGAACAACGAACTGCTGCCGCTGTTGTCCGCGGGGGTGCCGACGCGCCGCGCGGTCCGGCCAGTGCTGCTCGGGTCGGCGCTCACACTGGCCCTCGGGCCGCTGAACCAACAGTTCTTGATTCCCGAAGTAGCGGACCAACTGACCGTTGGGCGCGATGACCCGGAGCGAGCGAAGGCACAGGTTCTCATGGGCGCCTACGATGCGAGCGGGATCCATTTCGAGGGGTTCGCGGGCTTCCGCAAGGACCGGCGCGTGGAGCGCATGAGCATCACGTTCCCGGAGAACTCGCCGAGCGGGATGCTGCACCTGACCGCCGACGAAGCAGTGTACGTGCCAAAGCGCGGCGACGACCCTTTAGCCGGCGGGTGGCTCCTTATTCGCGCCGTCCCCGACACGTTCGACGGCCCGCTGCCCACAAACCTTACCGTAATCAGCACCGGCCGGTTTTTCCTCAAGGTGAAAGACGCGGACTACGACGCCGTGTGTCGTGGTGGATCGTGGTACGTATACGCGTCGACCACGGACTTGCGCGAGATGCTTCTGGACCCTGAACCGCGTCGCCGAGGGCGGATGGCGGTACTGTTCCACGGCCGCGTGACACGCCCGTTCGTCGGGATGATGATGGTGGTGTTCGGTTTGTCGGTGATCCTTGCGAATCCGAACCGCCACGTCATTATCAGTTCGGGGATGTGTCTGGTCGTGTCGGCCACGATCTTCCTGTTCGTGCTCGCGTGCAAGTATCTGGGCGATCAGGACGTGTTGCCCGCGGCGCTGTCCGCTTGGCTCCCGGTGATTGTGTTCGGCCCGCCCGCGATTGTCGCGTTCGACGCGGTACACACCTAGAGAAGAGAAGGGGAGAAAGGGCGAGGGGGAGAAGGGGAGACAAGACAGAGCCGAGTACTTTGGTCTCATCTCCCCTCCTCCCCCTCACCCTTTCTCCCCTTCTCTTCGACCTTCCGCTTGACTCGCCCACTCACCCGCGTTATGACCCGTGACCTTTGTCGACCGGGGTGTTCGTTTCGTGGGGGAACTGAAGGGACACCCAGAACGCTTTGGAGGAAGTCCAAGATGCGCAAGACGATTCGCGGGGCCGCGGCCCTGGTACTCGGTTCGGCCCTGGCCGCGTCGGCCGTAGCCCAACCACCAGCGCCGGTCTCACCACCGCCCACCGCCCCGGTCGCGCCACTGGTGACGCCGCCGGCCAAGGCGCCCGAAGTTCGGCCCACCGGCAACGCCGCCACTGTCAACGGGAAAGTCATTCCCGAGGTCGCGGTGTACCGCGCGCTACGCCAGTTCCCGGAAGCCCACCGCGAGATGGCCCGCAAAGAGATCATGGCCCACCTGATCGAAAACGCCCTGATCGACGAATACCTCACGCTGCTCAAGGTGGCGGTCGAAGAGAAGGACGCGGATAAGCTCATCACCGACCTGAAGAAGGAACTGAACGACGCGAAGAAGGACTACGGGAAAGAACTCGAAGCGATGATGCTCACCGAGGCCGAGTTCCGGTCCGAGGTGACGGCCCAGATGAAGTGGGAGAAGTTCGTCCAGCAGCAGGGCACCGACGCGGCCCTGAAGCAACTGTTCGACGGCAGCCCGGATGTGTTCGACGGCACAATGGTCCGTGCCCGGCACATCCTGATGACGCCCGGCACCGACGAAGCGAAGCAGAAAGACGCGGCCCAGAAACTGCGCGGCATCAAGCAGGTAGTCGAGGCCGAGGCCAAGAAGGCCGTTGACGCGCTACCGCCGACCGCTGACGCAGTCGCCAAGGCGCAGGCGTCGGCCAACCGGACCGACGAACTGTTCTCCGCGTACGCGAAGGAGTACAGCACCTGCCCGTCGAAGAAGGACGGTGGCGATCTGAACTTCTTCCCGCGTGCCGGGGCGATGGTCGAACCTTTTGCGAAGGCCGCGTTCGCGCTCAAGGCCTACGAGATGTCCGACGTGGTCGCCACCGAGTTCGGTTACCACCTGATCCTTGTGACTCAGCGCCGCCAGGGCGCGGCCAAGAAATTTGAAGACGTGAAGGAAGACGTGCGGATGCTCTACGCCATGCGGATTCGCGAATCCGTCATCGCGATGATGAAGCCCAAGGCGCAAATCACCATCGCGCCGAAGTAAGTTGCGTGAGTCGAAAGTCATGAGGTCGAAGGTCGTAAAGTCGAGGACCACCAGCGTTGTGGTCTTCGACTTTACGACCTTCGACCTCATGACTTTCGACTCATCTAACGGGCCGGTACTGCCGCAGCGCGTCGAGCGTGCGGCGCATGTCCGGTGGGAGCGGCGCTTCCGCTTCGATCCACTGACTGGTTCGCGGGTGCTGGAACCGCAAGCGGAACGCGTGTAGCGCCTGCCGACCGATTAACACCTCGTCGCCGTTCGGAACGTCGGGTGCAAGTTCCGACAATTTGATCTGCGAGCGCCCGCCGTAAATCTTGTCGGCCAACACCGCGCAGCCCGCGTGCAGTAGGTGAACACGAATCTGGTGCGTGCGACCGGTTCGCGGTTGCACTTTCACCAGCGTGAACCCGCGGAACCGCTCCAGCACCTCATAGTAACTCAGCGCCGGCTTCGCGTCCGGGTCCGTCGAAACCATCATCTTCAAGCGGTCGTAGGGGTGCATCTTGAGTGCCCCCTCGATGTAGTCCGAATCGCGTTCCAACTCGCCGTTCGCGATCGCCACATATTCCTTGAACACTTTGCGCGACTCGAATTGCATCGCGAGATCGCGGTGCGTCACGTCGTCTTTCGCAACGAGAATGACGCCGCTGGTGTCCTTGTCGAGCCGGTGAACGATGCCCGCGCGAAGATGGCCGGCGCCGGTGCTGAGGTGTTCGCGGAAGTGCCACTGCAGCGCGTTCACGAGCGTGCCGGACCAGTTGCCTTTCGCCGGGTGAACGACCATGTTAGGCGGCTTGTTCACGATCGCGAGCCACTCGTCCTGGAAAAGGATGTCGAGCGGGATGTCTTCGGGAACCGGGATGTCGTGCGTCGGTTCCGGCATTGCGACGTGCAGTCGGTCGTGCTTCCGCACCTTGTATGACGGCTTGCTCGCAGGTTTGCCGTTTACAGTAACGCCGCCGGCTTCGATGGCGCGCTGGACCACGGAGCGGCTGAAGTCCGCGCCGAGGTGGAGGAGAACGTACTGGTCGAGGCGCATCCCTTCGGACTTGACCATCACGAGGAGTTCGAGCGGTTCGCGCAAGCGTATGCTGGACGTGACCGGGGCCGGAACCAGTTCCGGTTCGAGTTCGGGCGAGAGTTCATCTTCGAGTTCGTCGGACATGTTTCATAGGACAGACTTCCAGCCTGTCACTCCATGAGGACAGGCTGGAAGCCTGTCCTACGATCAGGGGCCGAAGCCGTCGGGGAAGCCGTGGGCCGCGTCTTTTGGCATTTTCGGGTCGAAGCCCGGGAAACTCGGGGTCGGGATCAGATACACGCTCCGTTGGAGGTCGCGAACCTGTTGTTGGGTGTTCTGATTGCGCAGTGTGTCGGCCAGTTTCTTGCTGTCCTTGCCCCAGTCCGTGTCCGGGGCGGTCTCGGCGACCTTATCGAGCCACTCGATCGCCTTCTTCGGGTCGCCGAGGTACTGGTCGAGAGTGTCGTCCTTCAACATCCCGACCAGCGCGGACTCGGCCTTCGCGCACCCCAGTAGGCACATCATTCTGAGGAGTGGGTCGTCCTTGAACTCGTCCACCAGTTTGGTGAACGACTCGCGGGCCTTCTCAACGTTCTCAACGGCCGTCTTGCGGACCTTCGGGTCCGGTGCGGCGAACCGGTCGATGCCGTCGGGACCGAGTTGCGTCCGGGCCACGTCGAGCATCGCGAGCCGCGCCTGGCTCGTGTTCGGGTTCTTCTTGGCGAACTCTTCCGCCGACGAGACCGACGCGAGCGAGTCCCACTCGGTCCACCTCGCCGAGTCGGTCTTTTGGTTGGAGCGGGAGATGTAGACCCATGTCCCGATGCCAGCGACAACGAGGAGGATCAGCGCCATCAACTTGTAGCTGATCAACTGCCCCTGCTTGAACTGCTCCCACCCGCCGGTCAGCGTGGTCGCGAGCGCGTTCGGTTCCGCCTTCGGTTCGGTCTTTGGTAGTTCGGTCGTGGGCGGTTGTTGTTCCGTGCTCATGGCGCTCTCGAACGCGGTGGAGACGTTGCGGCCGGCACTAACGGCACATCCGGCAGGTTGAGTTGATGATATGGCTTGCGTCGAGCGTGGTCAACTTGAAGCGAGTCGAGGGGAGGTTCTTGCGCGTTCCGGGCGTGGCTGGAATCGTAGGTGTTGGTGCGGATCGCAAAATCGTGTTACCCCCGTCTTCTTGGCGTTCAAGCGGTTTATCTCGTCTCGTCGATGATATTTCGTGATTTCTACCCCAGTCCCTCGGTT
>CAMDQN010000107.1 GCA_945905925.1 Singulisphaera sp. GP187 | reverse complement strand
CTTCGACGGACAATACGAACACGAGCGGCATCCATGCCTGTGTCCTCGATGGGTTGGTGTGGTAACCCCCAAAGAGGCACAGGCTGGAGTTGTTGGAAAGATCAATCACTGCACAGCGTTAGCACCTGTCGCGTCTAACGAGAAGTGTCAGAAGAACAGAACAATTGATTCTGGTCGTTCTCGCTCTTTGGTCTTCTCTCTGTGCCCTCTGTGACTCTGTGGTTAATCCTTCTTCGCCTTTTCCTCAAGCCTTCTTCGGTGCGTGCTTCGTTTCGGGCACGTCGTCCTTCGTCGAGTCGAACCATGCGTCCTCGTAGGCGAGGCGCTTCTCCTTGTAGTCCTTGTGCATCACCATGTTCGCCGACAACGCGAGGATCGCGTCTGCCATCGCGACCTCGCCGTGACAACGCGGAATGATCTCCTTGTTGACCAGTTCGCCCTTCTCGTTCTTCGAGTAGTCCACCTTCCCCCCGCGTTTCTGCCACATCCGCACGCAGTACGCGAAGTGCTCCATCTCGGTGCGATACCCGCGAACGGCGCTGTCCCAGCCGACCGCCGCGCCCTTCGAGATCGCGGCGCCACCGCCACCGCCCCACGTCGAAGTCGCTTCCATCGCGGCTTTGCCGCCGCCCGCACCGGTGACCGTCACCTTCGTGTCGCGACCGCCGCTTGCGCCCTTACCCGGTTCGGGCTCCTTGTAGAGATAGACTTCCGCTTCTTTCGAGAGAATCATGGTACCGCGACTGCCCATCACGCACTCGCCGTAATCCTCGAAGCTGTTCGAGTTGAACGACGAGTACGTGACGATCACGATGTCGCTTTCGTCTTTGCCGTGCTTCGCACCCTTCGGGTGGTTCGGCCCGGGGAACTCGTAAGTGACGAAGACACCGTCGAGGCTCTCGCGGTCGTTGCGGCCCGGACCGTAGAAGTACTTTCCGCCGATGCCCGAGACCGCGAGCGGGTGAACGTGGCCAAGGATGATCGACGATGCGTCGAGTTGGTGGCTGCCGAGTTCGGCCATCAGCCCGCCACCGGTCTTTTCGTACAGACGCCACCGGGTCAGTTCGGTGATGCTGTTGTAGCCGAGGTCGCGGAGCTTCTGCGGCTCTTTGAGGAACGGCTCGGCGTCGGCCGCGAGAACCGGCTTGCACCACCCGTCGCGGTAGTACGGCAGGTCGAACGGCTTGCCGTCGATGTCGTTGCCGGTCGCGAACTTCTCTTTATCGGCCGCGGTCGCGGTGAACGGCCACGAGTTGTTTCGCGGCCACTGCGCTCGGATGTGTTTGACGTCGCCGAGGATGCCGTTCTGAAGCACCTCGATGGCGTGCGCGTAGAGCGTACTGTAGTGCCGCTGGTGCCCGACGGAGAGGAGCAGGCCCTTGTCCTTCGCGTAGCGGATCATCTCCTTGCACTTTGTAATGCTGCTCGCCATCAGTTTCTCGCAGAGGACGTGCAGTCCGGCGTCCATGCACAACTTCGCGATCGTGTCATGCGTGTGAAGCGGCGTCGCGATGACGACCGCTTCGAGGCCGAGTTTCTTCGCGTCGGCGAGCAGTGATTCGACGGTGGTGTATCGCGCGATCTTCTTGCCGCTGTCCTTCCCGTAGAGGCCGTTCAGTCCCTTTCGCGGGCTGGGCGCCTTCTCGCCCTCGAAGATGCGGTCGAGGTTCGTCGGGCGGATGTCGCAAACCGCGACGATTTCGTTGTACTCCGGGTTGTGGTCGCCCACGAGGACGCCGCCCTCGTCGCCGGTGCCGATGAGCGCCGTGCGCACCGCCTTGTTCCCCTTCCACGAGTTGTAGCCGAAGTACACCGCGGCCGAGACCGGCACGACCGCACCGGCGGCCACCGTCGCCTTGATGAAGTCGCGGCGGTCCGGTTTGGTCGGGTCGGTGCCGCCGGTGACCATCGAGTCCATCTTGCCGGCGCGCGCTAGGTCGCCGGCGGCTTGCTCGAAGTTCGCCTTGCCGGCGGCCTTCTGCTCGGGGGTCAGGTCGAGAGCCATTATCGAAGCTCCAGGAAGAGGGTGAAGGTATTTTTGTGTGTCTGGTCAGCCGCGAGCCAAAGGCGAGCCAGTGCGCCGCGCACCCCTGCGGGGTTGCGGCTAAACATTGTCTGTGCCTGGCTTGTACTTGCAGATCGGGCGCAGAACGATGGCGTCGAGGCCAAGCCAGCGCCCGGTTGGGTAACACGCCAGCGCCAGCAGCGCGATTGCTTCGATTACGTTCTTGTTGATGAACACCGGGTTACCTTCGGTGTTCGGTGGCAGTGGATACCACGGGAACGCCGGGTGCGCCAGGTACGTCATCATGAGGAACCCCGCCGCCATCACGCACGCGACCCTGGTGAACAATCCGCCCATCAGCATCACGCCGACCGCGACTAGGAACCACATCGTGAAGATGTCCATGCGCTGGCCGCGCGACAGTTCGGGTTTCACGGTTGGGTCGGGCTTGTAACCCAGGTCTTTGCGCAGTTCGTCGATGAAAGAGTTCGCGTCGCGTGCGAGGTCCACTTCGGCAACGGTCGCGCTCATTCTGAACTCGGCCACACGCTTCGCGTCGGTGCCGGTGCCGTTACCGAGTCCGCTCGTCTGGCGAACTTCGGCGGCCTTCTCTTGATCACGCACCCAGGCGAGATGTTCGAGGCGCTGTGGGGCGGTGAGAAGCAGGTCGCCGTTAATGAACTTCACTTGCGCTGGGCGAGGGTCCGCGCCATACACCCAGCGCGCGTATGCGATTTTCGCGGCAGTGACCAGTTCGGTCCCAATCGCCTCGAAGGTGTCGACTCGCTTCTGCGCCGCGGAACGGGCCTTGTCGCCATCGGTTTTGGCCTTCGCACGGGCGGCGTCCGCGGTCTTCTTCGCCACGGTCTTCTCCTCGTCGGTCTTTGCGTCCTTGACGGTTCGGGCTTCCGCGTCGGTCGCGTCCTTGACCGCCTTCGTCTCGGTCGTAGTCGCGTCCTTCAGTTCGCGCTCCGCGTCGGCCTTCGCAACGGCACGGGCGCTCACTTCCAGCGCGTCGAACTGCTTCGCGACCGGTTCCGGGCACGCCGCGGCCTGTTCCTCGCCCTTCAGTTTCTTGAAGTCCGCGACGGAGATGTCCTTCGGGGCTTTGACCTTCGCGACGATCTCCGCGCCGGGGTCGGAGAACTCCTTTCGCATCTTCGCGCCGAGCGGCCCGGGCGCGACCTTGAAGTACGGCTCGCTACTGAACGGCCGGTTCGTGTCGGTCGGCCCGGTGTAATACGTGTGAACCTTGTGGAAGCCCTCGAACATGAAGTGCCAACCGATCGCGAGCCTCAGCGCGAGCAAGAAGAACACTCGCGGCGACCACTTGTTCGTCGCGGTGGCGACGACGAGCGCGATGAGCGTTCCGACAAGACCCGCGTACACGATGGCCGCGAGTGGCATGGTCAGGTTCATGAGAGGTCAGTCCGCGTGATCCGGGGGAGAGTAAACGTCCGGGGCGAAGTTGAAAGCAAACAAGCCAGGCGAACCTGGAGTGTCAGCGACGGGGTGATTTGGAGTCGCACCCCGTCGCTGACACTCCGGGTTCGCCTCTTCACTCAACACCACCGCGCCGAGTGCCGGCCGCAATCGCGTGAGTGCTTCCGCGCCACTCGCGCCTAACACGAACGCAGCAGTGGACATCGCGTCCGCTTCGGCCGCGGTCGGGGCGACCACACTCGCGCTCGCGGTGCCGTGCGCCGGCCAGCCGGTCCGCGGGTCGAGCAGGTGGCCCAGATTCCGCCCATTGTACTCGAAGTACTGGAACGTGGCAGCAGAAGTCCCCAGCCCCGCGTTGGAGAGCCGAACCACGCCGAGCGATTCGTCCACGCTGGTCGGGTGCTTCAGACGAATCGGCCAACCGCGTTCGTCACCCGGAGGAGCGCCGATCGCGCACACGCTGCTCCCGCCCGCGTGCAGCAACGCAGAGCGCACACCCCATTCCGTACGCAACAGTTCCGCGGCGCGGTCGAGCGCGTAGCCCTTTCCCACCGCACCGAGGTTGAGCTTCACCCCGGCGACGCGAAACTTCACCTCGTGCCGGTCCGCGTTCAGCATGACGTGCCGGAATCCCGTGGTGCGCATCGCCTCCACTAACGCGCGCGTTTCAGGCACGTGCGGGTCGCGTTGTTGGAAGCCCCACACCGCAGTGAGCGCGCCAGTTGCGATGTCGAACGCCCCGCCTGTTTCCTTCGTCCACACCGCGCAGCGAGTGAACAGCTCGAACAGGTGCGGTTCGACTCCAACGAACGTGTCCGTTGCAGACGCATTCAATTGCGACACTTCGGAGTGCTCGCGGTACACGGTCATCTGGTCTTCGAGTGTGTCGATGAGTGCGAGCGCGGCTTCAGCGGACGCGACGGGGTTCGGGTGCGAGCCGACCGGAATCGCGATCTCGAACGTGGTCGCCATCGCGCGCCGCGAGACTCGCACGAGCGAGAACTCGCCCGACGCGTCCGGCTCATCGGTGAAAAGGTAATCGAGGAGCATGTCTTCAAAATCTCAGGTCCGCAAGTGACAAGTCCCATGTCAAAGACCCGTTTCCGGCTGTTGACTTGGGACTTGTCACTTGCGGACCTGAGACTTCCCGCGTCAGACTTCATTCATCTGATCGTGGATCATCGGGTCGAGGTGCTTCGTGTTGCGCTCCACCGCGAGGACGATCGTGCGTTCCTCCACACCGTCGGCGCTCGCGGCAACGGCAGGGATGATCTGTCGGCTGTCCGGCAAGTTGAACGTCATGCGGAACGTGCCGTCCGGGTTCAACTTGATCGGGTCGTTGTTGAGCGTCAGATGCGCGGCCGGGTCAGTACGACCGAACACGATCAACTTCGCGTCGATCTCGAAGAAGAACTTCTTCACGCTGCCTGGCGGAACCGCGCCGGTGCCGAACGCGGTCTGCTTCGGTGGCCCGATCGGGCGGCCGAGACGCTCCTCGAACAACTCGCGCAGTTCGGGGCTGCCGGTCGATTCAAACCCGGTGGACATGGCGAGAATTCGCTCGGCCTTCCACTTCGCGTCGTCGTCGTTCCAGTTTGTTTCGATGCCGTCGGTGGTCTCGCCCGCGCTGGCCTTCGGCGGGGTCACGACGTTCGAACGTGCGAGCACGTAGAAGTCGCCGCGGCGCGAGACGTAACCGATGTCCGCCCGGTACGCACGCGGCGGTTGAGGCACGTCGATGTACCAGTTCTGCCCGCTGCCATGGAGGACAATGTCCCGCACTGGCGTTTCGGAGGTGCTGGTGGTATCGACGCTCGTCACGTCGAACAGCCTGATGATGAGCCGGGCACCGTGCCAATCTTGCCGAAGAGCGGCTTCCGCACGCTGCATGGAGTGACTGGACAACTCCCAGTACGCGTTAAGCCAGTACGGGTTGGACACCGCGAGGAGAATGCGGTCCTTGGTGATCGGGTTGAACGCCTTGGCCCCGCCGGCGTCCTTCGCCGGTTCGCGAGGCGGAACGAGCGACTTCGTCACCGGCTTGGCCGGCGGTGTGGTCGGCTTCACGAGTAGCGGTTTCGCGACCTGCGGGGCAACTGGCTTGTGCGAACCATTCGTCGTTGGCTTCACACCGTTGACCTGCGGCGATGTTGGCCGAGCGACCGGGACGACCGCGACTACCGGCTTCGCCTTCGGAACGGTACTCACGACGGACTTAAGAGCAGAAATGTTCTTGGTGTTCGACCTGGGAGGAACCGAAAGTGTTGGCTTCGCCTTGGCGAACTTCGCGGGGGCTGGTTTGGCCTTCTTCACCTTCGTGACCTTGGCGGCGGCTTTCACGGTCGGTTTCGCAGGGGGCTTGGAGGGTTTCACAGGCTTCGGCGCACCGGAGTTCTTGGCGAGCACTTTGAGAAGAGTCAACTTGTCCATCCCATCCCAGCCGCGAACGCCACGGCGCCGGGCCATGTCGGCCAACTCCTTCTTGGACCGGTCGGACAACGTGCCAGCAGTCTTCATCGGCGAGCCACTCCCCCGCGCAACGTGGGCGGTTGTGGGACGGTTTGGGAACATCCGTGCCAGAATAGCCGCGGCTCCGGGGTCCGCCCCAACGAGGTCGAGCGATCCCGGCCTGGGATTGCAAGGCCGGGCGTGCCCGGACAAGCCCAAACGATCGTCGCCTGTCACCCGAATTGGAGAAGAACGTCAGATGCGTCCGCTCAATCGGGCAAAAACAAACGATCCGGTAGAAATTTGGACCGAGGTAGCGGGCGGGAGCATTCCTAACTCAATGTTCATATTATGGAAACGCGGGGGTGCCTGTCAATGCGATTTGGTCGCCGGAACTGGTTCAGGTGACTGATTTTGCTCCGATGACAACGACTCATCCACATCGGGCCGCTGAAGAATCAGGCAGCGCAACCGGCGAATCCGGTCCAAACCAACCCCGTCCAGGTTGTCCACCCCACGTTGCACGGACGCGCAAACCACGCCAAATTGTGGGGTTTCAGAACGCTGCTCGCGCCTTGTGAAATATTTCACGAGATGTGGATTGACTTTGCCTCAGTTACACGCACAATACGCCTTCGCGTCCCGAAAAAATCATGCGAGTAGTGCCATGCCGGCCGACCCACCGTCGTCCGGGAAGCGTTTGCCAATCGGCCTGATGGTCGCCGGTTCGGAGATGACTTCATTCACGCTGTTGGGGTTGTTGCTGGACTACGCGCTCGGAACGATGCCGGGATTCACGATCGGGCTGACGCTGGCGGGACTGGTGATCGCCTTCTACCATCTTGTGAAGATGTCGAAAGCACTCGCGGGACAGAAGCCGGAACCGCCGCCGAAGCAAGACGGAGGCGGGCCGTGATTCGGCGGGCCGCGATCCTTCTGGGCGTGCCGGTCGGTCTGGTGGCGCTGTTCGCGATTCCCTTGGGGTTGTGGCGCGGCGAGTATCAGTGGCTGTGTGCCGCAGTCGCGGTGGCGCTGGTGGTTCCGCCGGGACTGGTCACGCTGTACCTCGCGGAGCGGCTCGCCAAGACCTCGATTTTCGGACCGCTACTCGCGCTGGCGATGGGAACCGCGGTCCGGGTCGCGGTCGGGTTCGGCGGTGCGGTGATCGTGTTCCTGATCAGTAAGCCGACGTTCAACACCGAACCACTGGTCTACTTCGGCTGGGTGTTGGGAACGTATTTGACGACGCTCGTGACCGAAACGGCACTGCTGGCGAAGCCAGCAGAAGGTAAAAGGTAAAAGGTAAAAAGTAAAAGACGAGCAGAGGAAATCCACAACCACCCTCATTCGGTGTTTGTCCTCTGTTTACCTTTTACACTTTGCCTTTTACATTCCCCCCGAAGGGGTGGTGAGCGATGGCGGGCGAGAAAAAAGCGATCGACCCTTTTGAGCACGTCGTCGATAGCGGGCACACACCCATCCTCGAAACCGTGGGCCTGGAGGTTCACGGGCTCGAAGTCGCCGGGATTCCGCTGAAGTTCATGCTCCTGATGGCGATCAGCGCGACCGTCGTAGCGCTGGGTCTCATCTGGCTCGGCAAGAAGATGGCGAGCGGCGAACCGCCGACCGGGAAACTCTGGAATCTGCTCGAAAGTCTGCTGTTCTTCGTGCGCGACAAGATCGTCAAGCCGGGCGTCGGCGAACACGACGCGAACCGCTACCTCCCGTACCTCACCACGCTGTTCCTGTTTATCTTCACGATGAACCTCATCGGCATGTTCCCGTTCCTCGGGTCGCCGACGGCTTCCATCATGGTGACGGCGGCACTGGCTCTGGTGAGTTTCGTGGTGATCCACGCGGCCGGACTCGAAGGCAACCACGGCGTCGCCGGGTATCTGAAGACGTTCATCCCGCCCATCCACATTGAAGGTGGCGCGGCGATGCAGGTTCTGGGAAAAGGAATCACGGTCGGGATCGCGCTGTTGGAGTACGCGACCGCGTTCATTCGCGTCACCGTGTTGGCCGTGCGTCTGTTCGCCAATATGCTTGCCGGGCACACCGTGCTGTTCATGATCCTGTTCTTCATCGCGCTGGTGGACAACCCCGCGTACCAGATCGAGATCGCGAAGGGCAAGGACTGGCTGTACTTCCTTGTCATGCCGTTCAGCGTGTTGCTGGTGACCGCGCTCAGCCTGCTGGAACTGTTCATCGCCGGGCTGCAAGCGTTCATCTTCACGTTCCTGACGGCGGTGTTCATCGGGCTGGCGAAACACCCGGCTCACTAAATGTGGTCCGGTCACTCCGTGACCGGGCTTTGCCGCTCAGCGAATAAGAAGACCGGTCACGGAGTGACCGGACCACACGAAGACAGAAAACAACGACCCAACCAACCTTCTCGCTGGAGTTCTCGACAATGCGATTCGCCAACTTGCTGCTGGTTGCCTTCCTTGTGGTACTCGCGATGGCCACCCCCGCGTTCGCGGGCGAGAGCGCCGGGACGGGCGCCGGCATCGGGATGGGCCTCGCCATCATCGGCATCGGCATCGGCATCGGGCTGATCGGGTACGCGGCCCTCAGCGGAATCGCCCGCCAGCCGGAGCAGGCCGGGGCCATTCAGGGTGCGATGTTCATCCTCGCGGGTCTGGTCGAAGGGGCCGGGATCATCGCGCTGGTGCTCTGCCTCTCGCTTCTGTTCCTGTGATTCTGGACCCAGGGACCGCAGTCCCTGGGCTTACGCGAGGTGAACCACCCATGCGCACCGCATCGCATTACAAACTGTTCGCGCTGGCCGCGCTCGTCGTCCTCGTAATCGCGCTGCCGGCGCTGGCTGCGGCCGACCCGCACGCGGGCGAGAAGAAGGGCGGACTCGACTTCACCGGCATCAAGCGATACGACCTCGGCATCTACACGCTGGTCGTGTTCGGGCTGCTGATGTTCATCGTCGGCAAGTTCGCGTGGCCGAACATCCGCGCGGGTCTGGCGAAGCGCGAGGCCAACATCGGCGCGCTGATCGCCGACGCCAAGCGCGACCGCGCCGAGGCCGAAGCGAAGTTGACCGACGCGAACAAGCAACTGGCCGAAGCCGCGACGAAAGCCAAAGCGATTCTCGACGAAGCCCGCAAAGACGCCGACGCGCTGAAGGTTTCTGAGCGCGAGGTCGGCGTGAAGGACGCGCAAGCCGAGCGCGAGCGGGTCAAGCGCGACCTCGACATCGAACGCGACGCGGTCGGCAAGGAACTTCACCAACAGGTGGTCGAACTCGCGACCCTGATCGCAAGCAAGGCGATCCGCCAGCAGATGTCGCTCGACAAGCAGGGCTCGCTGGTGGACGAGTCCATTGCCGAACTGAAGGCGAACGCGACCCGGGCGTAGGGAGAAGAAAACCTCTCCCCCCAACCCCCTCCCCTAAGAAGGGAGGGGGAGCAAGGCAAAGAACAAGCGAGCAACGAACTGCCCTCTCTGCTCCCCCTCCCTTCTTAGGGGAGGGGGTTGGGGGGAGAGGTTCTTCGAGACTTCAATGGCGAACGTCGAAACCAAGCACGAGACCGTTCTGGACGCCGGCACGACGCGGTCGCGGCTCGCGCGCGTCTACGCCGAAGCGCTGCTCGCGTCGGCGATCAAGCTGTCGCCCGACGCACCGGACGCGGTCGGTACCGAACTCACCGACTTCGCCAAAGCGGTCAGCGAAAATCCCGGTCTCGGCGCGTTCCTCGGCAGTCCGATTGTCGCCAAGAAGGTCCGTGCCACAGCGCTCGCAACCGCACTCGAAGGCCGCGCGTCACGCTCACTGCAAGGGTTGATCGCGGTCCTCGCCCGGAACAACCGGCTCAATCTGCTCCGCGGCATCGCACAAGCGTACCGCGCGCTCATCAACGAGCGGTCCGGGCGAGTGCCGGTGAAGATCACCGCCGCGGTTCCGCTCTCCGACGAGCAGACGACCAAACTCACCGCGAACCTCAAAGACCTGCTCAAACAAGACCCCGTGCTGGACATCCGGGTCGATCCCGACCTGCTCGGCGGGTTGGTCGTTCAGGTCGGCGACTCGGTCGTCGACACCTCGGTCCGCACCCGTATCCAGTCTCTCCGTACACTCTTGCTCGACAAGGGCGGCAGCAGCGGCATCTGAGATCAACGTCGTTTTTAGGGTGGGTACCGCCCACCAGAAGCTCGGCGTGGTGGGCAGTGCCCACCCTACGAACAAAGGGCACCCGACATGGCAACGAAGATCAGCGCCGGCGAGATCATCAGTGTTATTGAAGGCCAGATCGCGAACTTCGATCGCAAGGTCGAGACGCGCGCTGTTGGGCAGGTACTCGAAGTCGGCGACGGCATCGCCCGCTGCTACGGCCTCTCCGAAGTGATGGCCGGCGAACTCGTGGACTTCCCGCAAGCCGGCATCAAAGGGCTCGCGTTCAACCTCGAAGAAAATTCAGTGTCCGTCATCATCCTCGGCGACTACCTGAAGGTCACCGAAGGGATGGAAGTGCGGACGACGGGCGAACTGCTCTCCGTGCCGGTCGGCGAGGCGATGCTCGGCCGCGTCGTCGATACGCTCGGCAACCCGGTTGACGGCAAGGGGCCGATCAACACCACGAAGCGCCGGCTCGTCGAGAGCCAGGCGCCCGGCATCCTCGATCGCCAGCCGGTGAAGGTGCCGCTTCAAACCGGCATCAAGGCCATCGACTCGATGACACCTGTCGGTCGCGGGCAACGCGAACTGATCATCGGCGACCGCAAGACTGGCAAGACGGCCATCGCGATCGACACGATCATCAACCAGAAGGAAGAGAACGTAATCTGCGTGTACATCGCGTGCGGGCAGATGGAATCGAAGGTCGCGGGCGTGGTCGAGATTCTGCGGAAGACCGGCGCGATGGATTACACCATCGTCGTGGTGGCGTCCGCGTCCGACGCAGCCCCGCTTCAGTACCTCGCGCCGTACGCGGGCTGCGCGATGGCCGAGTACTTCACCTACGACCAGGGCCGCGACACGCTCTGCGTGTACGACGACCTGTCGAAGCAAGCCGCCGCGTACCGCCAACTGTCTCTCCTGGTGCGTCGGCCTCCGGGACGCGAAGCGTACCCGGGCGACGTGTTCTACGCGCACTCCCGCTTGCTCGAACGTTCCGCGAAACTGGCCGAGAAGTACGTAATCGTTGACGGCGGCACCGACGGCGCGAACGCCGAGGCACACTGGGGCATCAACAAGGCTGGCGTTCCGACCGGGAAACGCGGACCCGGCGACACGGGGATGGTGTATGTCGGGCCAGGCGAAAAGGGCGGCCACGACCAAGCCAAGCACGACGTGAAGAGTTTCCCTGGTGCGAAGATCGCGAAAGTGGCCGGCAGCGGCGGTTCGCTCACGGCATTGCCCATCATCGAGACGCTCGAAGGTGAGGTGTCGGCGTACATCCCTACGAACGTGATCTCCATCACCGACGGCCAGATTTACCTGCAGCCCGACCTAAAGAACGCCGGCGTGCTTCCCGCCGTGGACGTTGGTATCTCGGTGTCACGCGTCGGTGGGAACGCGCAGATCGGGGCGATGAAGCACAAGACGGTCGCCGGCGGTCTGAAGCTCGCGCTCGCCCAGTTCAGAGAGCTGGAAGCGTTCGCGCAACTCGGCACCGAACTCGACCCGGCCACGCAACGCCAACTCGACCGCGGTATCGTGATGGTCGAGATTCTCAAGCAGGGCCAGTACAAGCCGATGAACGTGATTGATCAGATCATGATCATCTATGCCGGCAACAGCGGCGGGTTGGACAAGGTGAAGAAGAATCAGGTCCGCGCGTGGGAGGATCAATTCCTCAAGTTCATGAAGGAACAGAAGCCAGAAGTACGTGGTTTACTCGCCAAAGAAAAGAAGATGACAGACGACGTCATTGCGGCGCTGAATGCGGCCATCAAGGACTTCCAGCCGCAATTCAAGGCGTAGGCGCGCTGGTCGGTGGTGGCCGCGCCATTTGTTCAGCCGCGACCCACAGGGGATCGCGTACGTCCTCGCAACCTTAAACGAGAAACCCTCAACCCTAACGAAGAAATGGAGGGATGGCACAATTCTTATGGATCGACTGGAACGAAGCGAAATTGTCCCTGCACCATCTCTCCACAGACGAGGTGGAATTCGCCTGGGCAAACCGACGTGATGTTTGCGAATGGAACGAGCCTGAGCCGCGCATCGAGAGCTACGGGCGCTTACCCAACGGCCGGTGGATGAAAATCGTCTGGCGGTACAACGGCATCGGCGATGAAGACCTGATCTTCGTCATCACCGCGTACCACGTGTCGCACCCGCCCACTGGGGCGCGAGCGACGAAGAACACGAAACACTAAACACCAAGCGCGGTCCCAACAATGGCCAATCTTCGCGTACTCGTGAAACGCCGCAAGGCGGTGCGGAACATCCGCAAGATCACGAAGACGATGGAACTGATCGCGACCGCTCGCTTCAAGAAGGCGCTCGACCGCGCCACGGAAGCGGAGGCGTACACGCGGAAGATCGCCGAACTCGCGGCCGACCTGAGCAAGAACGCGGGCGACGTGAGCCACCCGTTGCTCGTCACTCGGCCCGTGAAGAAGACGCTACTGCTGGTCATCACCGCGAACCGTGGGCTGTGCGGCGGGTACAACGGCGGCGTGTTGCGCGAGGCGCTCCCGATGACGCGCCAGTACACCGCGAACAACACGCCGTTCGATCTCGAAGTGTCCGGCAAGCGCGGGATCGCGTTCTTCAAGTTCCAGGGCGTGCCGCGAACGCAAGAGTACATCACGTTCGAGGACAAGCCGGCGTTCGCGGAAGTGGACGTGGTCGCGAGCCGATACATCGACCTCTACACCTCGGGCGCGATCGACGAGGTGAAGGTGGTGTACACGAAGTTCATCAACGCGGCGCGCCAGCAGGCGGTGACGGAAACGCTGCTCCCGCTCTCGTCGGTCACGGTCGAAACTCGCAAACCCACTCAGAATCAGGGGGCTGACGCTCCCCGCTCTGAAGCAAAGGTGAACTACGAGTTCATCCCGGACGCCGCGGAGATTCTCGAAGAGTTGGTCCCCGCAGCACTGAAGGTCAGGCTGTTCAAGATGTTTCTGGACGCGGCCGTGAGCGAACAGATCGCTCGCCGCGTCGCGATGAAGGCCGCGACCGAGAACGCCGGGGATCTCATCAAGGACATCACGCGGGTGTACAACCGCACGCGCCAGGCGAACATCACGAAAGAGATCAGCGAGTTGATCGCCGGTTCCGAGGCGCTCAAGTAAGGGGTGTAACCCACCAACCGCTGTCGATGGGCGTGATGGGCTTTCCTGCGATGAGAGCGCGTCGCTCCAACTCCAACTGAAGCATTGTGCGCCCCACCTGAGTTTTCTGGTTCCACACAGTAGTTAGCCGCAAGCCGAAGGCGAGCGCGAGAGGCAAGAACAATGGTTTCCACCGCGACGAAGGCCGGCAAAATTGTGCAGATCATCGGGTCCACGTTCGACGTGGAGTTCGAGGAGGGGCAACTCCCCGCGATCTACAACGCGCTAAAGATCAACGCGAAGACCGCGGGCGGCGCGGACATCGGCCTCACGGGAGAAGTGCAGCAACACCTCGGCGGCAGTCGCGTGCGGTGCGTCGCGCTCGGCAGCACCGACGGACTGGTTCGCGGGATGGACGCGACCGACACCGGCGGCCCAGTGTCCGTGCCGGTCGGCCTCGAAACGCTCGGCCGCGTGTTCAACTTGCTCGGCAACCCAATCGATGGCGGCCCACCGGTCGTCACCGAAGGGCGCCGCTCGATCCACCGCGAGCCGCCGAAGTTCGACGAGTTGTCGCCGAAGTCCGAAGTGCTCGTCACCGGCATCAAGGTCATCGACCTGCTCACGCCGCTCGCGCGCGGTGGTAAGGCCGGGCTGTTCGGCGGTGCCGGTCTGGGCAAGACGGTTATTCTCACCGAGCTGATTAACCGCATCGCGAAGATTTATAAGGGCTACTCAGTGTTCGCCGGCGTGGGCGAGCGGACCCGCGAAGGGAACGACCTCTGGCTCGAAATGCAGGAGACGAAAACCTCCGCCGCGGCCGACGCGAAGAGCGTTCTCGAAAGCTGCGCGATGGTGTTCGGCCAGATGAACGAACCGCCCGGTGCGCGTCTTCGCGTCGCGCTGTCGGCGCTGACGATGGCCGAATGGTTCCGCGACGTGACCGGCACCGAGACCCTGCTCTTCGTGGACAACATCTTCCGGTTCTCGCAGGCCGGTTCGGAAGTGTCCGCGCTCTTGGGTCGTATGCCGAGCGCCGTGGGTTACCAGCCAACACTCGCCACGGAGATGGGCGAGCTTCAAGAACGCATCACGACGACGAAGGACGGGGCCATCACGAGCGTGCAGGCAGTCTATGTTCCGGCCGATGACCCCACCGACCCGGCCCCGGCCAACACGTTCCAGCACCTCGACGCGTTCATCTACCTCGAACGGTCGATCTCCGAAAAGGGTATCTACCCCGCGATCGATCCCTTAGCCTCGAACAGTCGCCTCTTGGACCCGCAGTTCGTTGGTGAGCGGCACTTCGCAGTGGCCGACCGCGTGAAACGCATTCTTCAGCGGTATCGCGAACTGCAGGACATCATCGCGATTCTCGGTGTCGAAGAACTGAGCGAAGACGACAAGAAGGTCGTGGCTCGTGCGCGCCGCATCGAGCGGTTCCTGAGCCAGCCGTTCTTCGTGGCCGAACCGTTCACCGGCAAACCGGGCAACTTCACGAAGCTCGAAGACACGATTCGCAGCTTCGAGGAACTATGTGACGGCAAATGGGACAACGTGCCGGAAGGCGCGTTCATGTACGTCGGCACGATTGAAGAAGTTGCCGCCGCTGCGGCAGCCGCGAAATAGCAGTGATGAGTAACGAGCGATGAGTCTGAGTAAAACCGACTCATCGCTCGTCGCTCGGACTTACTTAGCACTCATCACTCATTACTCATCACGATTCCTATGTCCGACACACGACAACCGGAGCCGACCGTGCAATCCACGGTCGATCGTATGATGCCGAGCCTCGCAAGCGAGCGAGAAGACGCTCAGAAGGGGAAGGTCCGTTGCATCGTCGTCACGCCGGAAAAGGCTGTGTTCGACGAGGTCGCGGAGATGGTCATTCTACCGATGATCGACGGTGAACTCGGCGTGCTGCAAGGCCGCTCGCCGCTCATTGGGCGTCTCGGTGCGGGGGAATTGCGTCTCAAAACCGGTGCCCACGTCATTCGATACTTCGTTGAGGCTGGTTTCGTGCAGGTCCGGTCGAACGTCGTCACCGTGCTGACCGCGAATGCGAAACCAGCCGCAACGGTCACCGCGGACATGGCTGCGGCAGCAAGTGCCCAAGCATCGGGACTGCCCTCGGGCACCGCGGTCGAGCGCGCGAACAAAACGAAAGCACGCGACCGCGCCGCCGGCATGAAGAAGGTCGCCGCGAAGAACGTCCCCGCGTAACGCGCCGCCCTCCACCACCACGGCGCACTCAACCATGTCAAGCGCCGCACGCACACGGCACCGGTCCGTTCGGGTCCTTGTCGCGGTCGGCCCGATGCTCGCCGTTCACTTCGCGCTCGTTGCGATTCCGTTCGTTGAGTTCACCCTCTGGTCGGGACTTCTGATGCTTGCGGTGAGCCGCTTCATCGGGTTGGGCGTCACGGCCGGGTTCCACCGGTGCCTCACACATCACTCGTTCAAAACGTCGCGTTGGTTCAGGCTTCTACTCATCGTCGCAGGTTGTGCCGCGCTTCAGAAGGGGCCGTTATGGTGGGTCGCGCAGCACCGACTGCACCACAAGCATTCGGACACGGCAGACGACCCGCACTCCCCGGTGATCAAGAACTTCTTCCACGCGCATCTCGGCTGGCTGTTCACCGGCGATCCAACGATTCCCGATCCGCACGGTATCCGCGATCTCACGAAGTACCCGGAATTGGTCTGGCTCGAACGCTTGTGGGTGGTTCCCGGTGTGCTGGTCGCGTGTGCGTGTTACGCGCTGCTTGGTTGGAGTGGCGTGGTGTATGGCTACTGCTTAACGGCAGTGCTGGTGCTGAACGTCACGTTCGCTGTGAACTCTGTGGCTCACCTGTTCGGCCGCCGGCGCTTCGAAACGAACGACGGGAGCCGGAACAACGCGGCGCTGGGCATCTTGGCGTTGGGCGAAGGCTGGCACAACAACCACCATCGTGTGCCGAACTCGGCGCGTCACGGGTTCGCGTGGTACGAGTTCGACGAAACCTATCTGTTCATCCGCGTACTGGCGCGGCTCGGGCTGGTGTGGAACGTGAAGTTGCCATCAACCAAAGTGCGGGCTGGCAAAGCAGGAGAGCCCGCTCACGTTTCGGCACAGTTTCGCGACGCACCTAGTCCAGTCTGGCACAGACATTCGCACAGTTCAGGAGGTACTCTGGCACAAGGATGTGCGAACCACGAGGGTGTTGACGCACGTTCTGAACCGTAACCCGTCCGGGGTGACGAGTCCGTTCGACCGCCTTGCATGATAGGCTCAACGGTGTGCAACAAAAGCCGTCGCGCGAAGTCGCGTGGGAGCGGCTGAATCTTCTGGCTGGAAAGGAGTTGTGGGCCAACCGGTGGAAAGTTAATCTGTGCGTTAGTGCTGACCGGTCCGATCAGGGCCGGCGCACCAAAATCAAGGGTTTTTCGATGATTTTGCGGCTGCGGCGTTGACTTTTCTCTGGGAAACACAGGCGATAATCGCGACTCCCTGAGAAAACCGGCGGTTTTCTAGGCGATTTTGGTGCGCCGGCCCTGGGGCCTACCCCTGCTGTTCCGGTCTCATGCCCCAGGTGTAAGCGAAGTCTTCAAGTTCCTGCGGTGAAGGCGAAGAGTTGGCTCTGTTGCACTTCATGCAACTTGGTCTTCACGGTCGCCGCGCCATCTCCGCCGCCGATCGTTCCGCCACCACTTCCACCCCCTATCCCGAATCCCGGCGCTTCGACCCCGACCGCGAGTCCAAGCCCTCCTCTTGCCACTCCGCAGTCCGCCGCACCCGTTGAGCCACTGCCTTCGGTCAAGGCGCAAACAGAAACTCGATTGGGGTGTCTCCTTCTCGCGGGAGGTAGCGTCGCGCTGTTTGCGGTGTTGCTGGCATTTGGTTTCGGTTTCGGCAGCCCTGTCGGCTGGATCGTTCTTGTCCCTGGCCTCGTGCTGCTGACGGCTGCATGGGTGGTTCATTCGACAGCCGCAGAAGAAGCCGTTTGCCCGCATTGCGGCGAATGGCAGGCGGTGGAGTGTGAACCACCCCGGATAGTGGAGCAGAAGAAGTGTCACGGATTAGTCGTGCGGCAAGCGTCTTCGCAGTACGAAGGCGGAAGTTACGGCCATGAGAGAGGCGTGTTCGGGACTGGGTAGATCCCGACAAGCGGCACAACCTCTTCGACCTGGGAGGAGCGAGTGCCAGTGATTCGCACCGCACGCGAACAGGATCATCGCTGTCGGTACTGCAAGCGAAAGTGGATTGAAGAGTGGGTCACTGAAGTCGAGGACTTCGAGCCAAATGAACCACTGCCTCCGCCAGAACCTTCAAGTCCGTAGCGCAGCGGTTCACATTCTTGATGTGTTCGTGGCAGCGCGGAGAGTGGGATTCGCACCCACGGCTTCGGGGGATTAGCCCGACGAGTTGTCTGCTACTCCACCCCCGCCGATCTTCGTCAGCCGCGGATACGGAAAGTGATTCGGCCCTTCGTCAGGTCGTAAGGGGAGATTTCCACCTTGACCCGGTCGCCGGGGATGATGCGGATGTAGTGCTTGCGCATCTTGCCGCCGATGTGCGCAATCACCTCGCCGCCGATGTCGAGTTGAACGCGGAACGTGGTGTTCGCGAGAGCCTGCGTCACCTTGCCCTCGACCTCAATCGCTTCTTCTTTGGCCTTTTGCATACGTGCGGTTGCCTCAATGAGTTCGGGATCAAGCGCCCACCGGGGCGCATGGAATTATCGTATCCAACAATCGTGCGGATTACGAGAGCAACCGCACGAATCACGTATTCAACGCGCCACGCGATTCAGCGGCTCACGTTGTTCAGGTGTTCCAGCGCCAGCAGCAACGCCTGCGTTCCCTTGCGACCGTAACCTTGCGCGCGGACGGCTTCGTAGAGTTGCTTCGCAAGGCCCAACCCCGGCAGGGCGAGGTTCATCTTCTCGGCTTCGGCCAGCGCGATGCCCATGTCTTTAATGAAGTGCTCAACGTAGAACCCCGGCTCGAAGTTGCGGGCCATCATGCGCGGCCCGAGCACTTCCAGTGCCTTGCTGCCCGCGGCGCCGACGCTCACGCTCTTGAAGACCGTTTCGAGATCGAGACCGGCCTTGTAGCCGTAAAGAAGCCCCTCGCACACCGCGATCATGTTCGACGAAATGAGGATCTGGTTCACCATCTTCGTGTGCTGACCGGCGCCCGGTGCGCCTTGGTGAACGATCGTCTTCCCCATGCACTCGAACACCGGTTGCACGGCCGCGACCACGTCTTTGTCGCCGCCGATCATAATCGAGAGCGCCGCGTTCTTCGCGCCGACGTCGCCGCCGCTGACAGGCGCGTCGAGCGAAGCGACGCTCTTGGCCTTCGCAGTCGCGTAAATCTCCTTCGCCAGCGACGGTTCGCTCGTAGTCATGTCCACGAGCACGGTGCCGGCTTTCGCGCCCGCGAGCGCACCGTCCGCTCCCAAGAACACTTCACGCACGTCTTTTGGGAACCCGACGATCGCGAACACGATGTCGGATTGCTCCGCGACCTCCTTCGGCGTCTTCGCAAGCTTCGCACCGGCTTCGACGAGCGGTTGCGCTTTGTCCGCGGAGCGATTGAAGACGGTCGCGGAGTAGCCTTTCGTCATGGCGTGCTGGCACATCCAGCGACCCATGACGCCGGTGCCGATCCAGCCGAGGCGGGTTTTTCCGGGCTGTGCGACGGCGATTTGCATTGCGAGGATCTCGTGAAGGAACTATGTTCGATTACCTTGCGTTAAGTTGTACCGGTCAGCTTCCTTCTCGGCCCTCTTGTCGTGACCGAATCGCTCATCCCAAAACTCGACGCCCCGATCGTCCTCGTTCACGGTCTCTGCGGGTACGACCGCGTCGTCGCGTTCGGGCGCACACTCAAAGACTACTTCCCCGGCATCCGCGAGAAGTTGGCATCCGCAGGGAATCGCGTGCTGATTCCGCGATTGAGTTGCACGCGCGGCGTCGAAGCGCAAGCCGGCGAACTCAAACGTTTCATCCTGAGGCACGTCCCGACTGGCCCGGTTCACATCGTCGGGCACAGCATGGGTGGCCTCAACGCACGCTTCATGGTCAGCCGGCTCGACATGGCCGACCGCGTGCGTTCGATCACCACCGTGGGCACGCCGCACCGCGGTAGCCCAGTCGCGGACTGGGGTGTGCGCCGGTTCGGGCGGCTGATCGCGCCCTTCTTTCAGTTGATCGGCCTCTCGTATCAAGCGTTTATTGACCTCACATCAGACGCGTGCCACCGGTTTAATGAGACGGTGCCGGACGCGCCAAGTGTTCGCTATTACTCCGTCGCCGGTGTGTGCGAAAGCCCGTGGGTCGGCCGGGCGTGGCAGTTCCCACACGGAATCGTGAGCCGCGCGGAAGGGCCAAATGACGGGGTCGTATCGGTTGCGTCCGCCAAGTGGGGCGAACACACCGACCTGTGGAACGGCGATCACCTGAACCTGGTGAACTGGCCGAACCGTCAGGCGCGGAAGTGCGGCGTGTGGGACTCGCTCGCTCCAGATTATGGGCGAATCGTGCGCCGGATTGCCGAGTCGTCCCTCCGGGACGACCGCTAAACTTTACCCAGCAGATGCGCTGAGCGAACACGCTGCGAGCGCCTCATGTGCGCCAACAGGCGCGCCGTTGCAGTTTCCTCTCCCCGCGCCGAAAGTTTCTCGACGATCGGCGCGCCGGACCCTCCGATGGACGATTAGCCGCCATGGAAAGCGGCATTCCTCTCAGGGAGGGTTCCTCAGATGCGTCACCTGTACCTCGCGGTCCTCGGCGTGTTAGCCGTCTCGGGCGCGGCCTCCGCGCAACAACCGCAATACCGTCCCGCGCCACAGTACCCGGTCGTTTCGCCGGGCGCCGCGGCGACCACCCCGCTACAACCGGCTTCGGGCACGACCGGGATCCGCGGTACCGCGAGCGGCACGAACTGCGCTCCGGTTGGCCCGGTCTGTCGCGGGTTCACGATGTCGAGCATCACCGGCGGCAACTGTCCGTACGGCTACCCATGCCAGAACGGGTGCGGCAGTGTGAAGAGCGACCTCGGGTTCCACTTCGGGTCGTGCAAGCAGTTCTTCGCGCCGTGCGGACCGACCCCGTTCGCGGCCCCGTGGGGCCAGGGCTTCGGCTGCCCGCGTGCCTACGACAGTTACGCGAATCATTAAGTCGCAGGTCGACAAGTCGCAAGTCCCAAGTCGAAGACAATCAGTTGTCTTCGACTTGGGACTTGCGACTGTCATGCAGTGACCTGCGACCGGCCGAGCAGCGACTACCGCCACAGGCGGTTCCATCGTTCGCCGAGCCACCACTTCGGTTTGAACTGCGGGCCGTGCGTCAGGCCGAACTTCCTCATCGCGGTGTCGGTGATACCGGACACAACCTCACCAGGGTTATCCGACACGACCAGTTGGTCCAAGTCTTCGGGGTTGATCGTCTTCTCGTTCGCCATCAGACGCAGTTGGTCGAGAAGCGGACGCCAGTAATCGACGCCCATCAGCGCAACCGGGAAGTTGTCGAGTTTGCCCGTCTGAATGAGCGTCGCCACCTCGAATAGCTCGTCAAGCGTTCCGAACCCGCCCGGCATCACCACGAACGCGTAACTGTATTTCACGAGCATGAGTTTGCGGACGAAGAAGTGCTCGAAGTCGATCCACGAATCAACGTAGGGGTTCGGCTTCTGCTCCATCGGCAGCACGATGTTGCACCCGATGGAGCGTCCGCCGACGTCCTTCGCGCCGCGGTTCGCGGCCTCCATGATGCCGGGACCGCCACCGGTCATCACGGTGAACCCGGACTCGGCGAGGTACTTCCCGACCTCGCGAGCCATGCCGTAGTAGCGGTGGTGTTCGTCGAAGCGTGCGGACCCGAACACGGTCACGCACGGGCCGACGAAGTGCAGTTTGCGGAAGCCGTACACGAGCTCGCGGAAGATTTTCACCGCCTGCCACAACTCGAACTTCCGCGGTTGCGGTCCCTGCAGGAACTTCTTCGCCGCGGGCGCGGCCTCGCCGGACTTCCGTTGCCACTCACCGGAGAGTTTCGCCACTTCACTCGTTTCGATCAGTCGATCAGCCATCTTGGGCCACTCCACCGCCTCGAAGGGTGGGTCGGGGCTCGGCTTTGCGAGCCGAAGTCCCGCCACTCACGTCAACGGTACTTGATGGGCCTTCACCGCAAAGCCGGCTCGACCCACCCTACAAGACACAGCAGACACTTCCCCGCCAACATCTATTATTCGCGTGAAATGCCCGCGGCTTGCAGCAAAACCGCGGTCGCCTGGTACGCTTCTGTTACCCATTCGACGATTTTTTCTGGCTCAGGCGAATACTCCAACTCGATGCTGATTGCGCCGGGAATGCCCAGCGCGGCGATCTCCTTGAGGTACGGCACGAAGTCCACCACCCCGCGACCCGGCGGCAGGTCGCCGTGAACCTTCCCATCGCAATCACTGATGTGAACGTGAATCGCTTTGCCCTTCAATGCGCGCAGTTCCTCGGGCTTGGTCCCCGCGAGGCACAGGTGCGACACGTCGATGTTGGCACTCACGGCGGGGTGGTTCACGTCGTCGATGAACCGCACCATGTTCGGCACGTCGTTGAGTAGCGACAGTCTGAACGGCTCCAATTCGAGCGCGATCTCAAGACCGAGTTGCGCGGCGTAATCGCCGAGCGCCTTGAGGTGTGCGACGCCGGTGTTCCACTGCTCTTGGGGCGGGATCACCTGACGCTCCCAGATGTATTCGCCCAAAACGAGCAACAGATTCCGCGCGCCGAGTTCGTAGCAGAAATCGAGGTAGGCTCGGCACCGGTCGAGGTGGAACCGTTGCACACTCGGGTTGAAGTCGATCAAGCCGGTCGCGACGCACGCGACGCTCACAATCGGCAGCGCGGCCCGCTCGCACTCGGTGCGGATCAGTTTCCGCTCCTTCGCCCCGGTGTCGAGCGGGTCCGCGAAGATGTCGATAGTGTCGAAGCCGATGGCCTTGGTCTGTTGGATGCCGAACGCGGTGCCCTTGCCTGCTTGCGCCCAGGCCGAGTTGATGAGTCCGAGTTTCATGCGCCCGCTCCGCGGTGGTGAAGGTGAAGGTTTCGTGCTTGGTGTACGAGTTCGCGGACCACACTGGATAACCGTTACCTAACCCGCTCAGCCCTCCAATTTTCCCACGATTCTACAACCTAGTGCCACAACTCGCATCCAACATTTCATCAGGTGGCAAGGCTTTGTGGTTTGTGTAGGTTTCGTGGTTTGACGCGGCGGTGCGGAGGGACGAAGTTGGCTCGGCGGTTCTTTTGGAGGGGCTTGCCGGTGTAGGTCCAGTCGAAGGGGTGGGCCATCGTGGTGTTGTAATACGCGATGAATTGCCGGAGTTCCAATTCCAGTTCCGACACGGAAGTGAAACTGCCCCCGCGCAG
>CAMDQN010000106.1 GCA_945905925.1 Singulisphaera sp. GP187 | reverse complement strand
TATTGGTTCGAGTTCGATCCCGTTTTTGGTTCACACGGCTCGTGAATTCCGCTGCTTTTCCAGCGAAAAGTTCCGTTCCCCCGGCGAACTGATTCCAGAACGGGGATGAACCAAAAACACTGTCAACTCGAACTTCCGATCAGCCTAGTTAACCCCAACGTCATGGACCGCGAGCCGTTCGCAAGATGGGACATCTTCTCGGAGGAACCCCCTCCTTTCGACGTCATCACGTTGCTCCAGAAATCGCAATTCAACCCGGAACTCATCCGCACCTACGCTCAGCGCCAGCGGGCGCAAAACCTGTTGGTGAGTGAACTCACAAGGCTGCTCGAACCGGCTTCGGAATTTACCAAACTGGCCGTAGCGAACATCGAAACGCGGAACCTGACTCAAGCGGTCACGGAGAGTTGGAAGCCGATCGTCGCCAGCGCGCTGAATGAGTGGGCGAGACAGCGGATGCTGACGGCCGCGCTCGAACCGCCCCAAGCGAGTGCGGAGTCGAAGACGGAGCCCTCGCCGGTGGAAACCACAGCCGAAGAGTTGGAGGCATTCGCCGCCGTCCAAAAGCTTCTCGGTGAGCAGTGCCCCGTTGCGTACGAAGACTCGGCGGCATACTTCAAGATTCACTTGGTCGAGCGGCGAACGTGGGTGATGGCACGTCTTCAACTCGGTCGTCGCCAACCGCTTGTGTGGTTCCCGCTTCCTTTGGAGAAGGTCACAGCCCTCTCGGGTGGGCGGGCAACTTCGACGCGCGACGGGTGGGGCATCGTTGCCATTGACGAAGTTGGCCAAATTCCTGAGTTAGCTCCGGTGTTTCGAGAAGCTTACGCACACATCAAGAAGCAGCGCGCTTCGGGTGACACCCCTACGGAATAGCGATCAATAGATGCTGTTCAGCAAGTGACCGCGAAGCGATCACGCGAAGGTCCGCGGGCCGGTGCCTGCGGACTTTTTCGTTGGTGCGTGGTGTGGTATCCTGAACGCAATCACGCAGAGCCTCTTCAGGAAAACAGTTGTCTTGGATGCTGAACTGCTTGCGAAACTTGGTGGCGGTGCCGCGAAAGTCACGCTCACCGACGGCGATGGAAAGGTCATCGGGCACTACTCCCGGACGACCTGTATTGCTCGGTTCGTGACGTGGTCATTACGCCTTACGAGGAAGATCCCCGTGCTGTGGCTATCGGAGAGATGCACCGTGGCGGCGTGGTGACAACGGCGGAATTGATCGCTGGTATGAAACAGAAAGTACGGAGGTGGAATGGCGAGGAGTGACCAGCTCGTCGTCCGTTCCGCGGAACGCATTCGGGTCAGCGACTCTGAGGTTTCACATGCTCGGTCGGTGTGTGGTCGCCTACGTTCTGTTTGTCTGCTTCTGCGCACTCAGTGGGTGCGGAACCAAGCCCGACCCGGCCGAGACCTCGCCGCAGGTTCTGTACGATCAACATTGCGCGAAGTGCCACGCCAGGGCCGGAGAACCGGGCGGTCCAGGGATCGGCGGCTCGCGCGGTCCGAACCTCACCAAGATCGGCACCGAGCGCGACGCCGAGTGGCTGACCGCGTACATTCGCGACCCCAAGAGCAAGAAGCCCGACCCGAAGCTGATGCCCGCGTTCGGCGGCACCCTCACCGACGAACAGATCCGCGCGCTCGCCGAGTGGCTCGCCGCCAAGAAGTAGCCGCGCCGCGGTGCGGGCCGCGCGTATAACACGCCTCATGTCGCGCAAACCTTCAGTGCTCATCACCGGGGCGTCGGGCGAAATCGGGCACGCGCTCATCGCGCGCCTCGCCGCAAACGACCCCGACCGCCCCATCGTCACGCTCGACCTGACCCCGCTCCCGCCCGAGTCGTCGCGGCTCGTGCGACAGGCCGTGAACGGGTCGATCCTCGATACGGCGTTGCTCGACGGCATCCACGCGCAGTACGAGGTGGATCGCGTGTACCACCTCGCCGCGTTGCTCTCGACGCGCAGCGAATTCAGCCCGGCATTGGCGCACAAGGTCAATGTCGAAGGCACGCTCAACATGCTGGAGTTTGCGCAGAAGGAGGGCGAGAGCCACGGGCGCCCGGTCGCGTTCTTCTACCCGTCGAGCATCGCCGCGTTCGGGCTTCCCAGCCTCGAAGTGAAGACGAGGGCCGGCAAGGTCAAGGAAGACGACTACAACGTGCCGACGACGATGTACGGCGCGAACAAGCTGTACTGCGAGCATTTGGGGCGCTACTACGCGCGCCACTACAAGCAACTCGCGGCCGAAACGTCGAGCGGCAAGGTGGACTTCCGGTGCATCCGGTTCCCGGGGTTGATCTCCGCCGAAACAGTTCCGAGCGGCGGCACGAGCGACTACGCGCCCGAGATGATCCACGCCGCCGCAAGCGGCGAACCGTATGCGTGCTTCGTGCGACCGGACTCGCGCATCCCATTCATGGCGATGCCGGACGCGGTCGATGCTATTTTCCGGTTAATGGACGCGCCGCGTGCGAAGCTGTCGCGCACGGTGTACAACATCGGCGCGTTCGCCCCGAGCGCGGTGGAGATCGAGGCCGTGGTTCACGCGGCGTTCCCGAAGGCCGCGATGAGCACGCAGGTGGACGAGAAGCGGCAGGGGATCGTGGACTCGTGGCCGGCCGACGTGGACGACTCTGCGGCGCGGAGGGATTGGGGCCACACGCCCGCGTTCGCGTTCGCGAGCGCGTTCGGCGAGTACCTGATCCCGAGCATCAAGAAGCGGTATGCGTGATGGCGGTTGCCGGGCGGTGTGCGGTCGCGGATAATCGTGGCAACTGCCCCCACGTTCAGCGGCCCCGAATAAACGTTACGCTCACCGTCACCGCTGGACCGCCTGCCCGCTGCCGGGCCGCTCCAGACCCCTGTCCCGGACACCACGGTTCAGCACACCATCGGTCCGACGATCGCCGGTTACCGGCGGGGATCCGTGCCATCCGTCCCTGGCGTGGCAAGTCTGAACCGGCGCGGCCGGGCGCTCAATTCAATTCAATGTCATAAGTGTGTGCGTTACCGCTTACCTTGGTCGATAATCCCGATGTTTTGGGTTGGGCGTACTTGCGGTCAATCGGCATGTATTTGGGCATGGGCATCCCCGGTACCTCACCACCGGAAGGCGGCTTCGATGCTTTGATCGCAGTATTATCGACGGTAACCTTATAGTCCCCGAGTTGAGCGTTCAGCACTTGGTACCTTCCATCCGCACCGATGGGAGCAGTCAATTTTTTGTCGGGGGCAGAGGAGTCTACAAACTGAATTGTCCCGCCTGCCAGAGGCCCTTTTCCGGCGACGGTAACCTTGCCGGAAATGGTGACAGGTTTGTTATCGCCACCGGGTCCGCCTCCACAGCCAGTGATCCCTGCGAAGGCTATCAAAACGGCGAATCGGGATAGTTGTTGAAGCATGATCGAATCTGGAGAGAGAAGGAAGATTGAAGATTGTCAAAAGGATGCCCCGGCAATTCGGGGCATCGATGAAGCAGACAATACTCACACCTACAAACTTACCAGTCGCTGCCAAGGACGTTGCCATCGGCTGGCGAAACCGCGTACTGCCAGGTGGTCTGCGTAAGGCTGGCGTTGAGTGTGCGGACGCTAGCGTCCATCAGCATCACGGTACATGCCCCGGTGTGAAGTCCCTGGAGGCGAGCGCGATCCGAGTCGTTTTTCGTCGGAGTCGTGAATTGCGGCGGCTGGTTCCAGGTGCCCGCGCCGCTCGAATTGGCGAAGTACGGGTTCCAAGTTTGATCTTGCCAATCGACGGCCCACAGGCTGGGCGCCGAGTTACCGCCGGAATTGTGGCATCCGGCGTAGCGTTCGCCGAAGCCGATCGTATTTGAAGCGCCGTCCGGCATGGTCCCAAGTCTGTACTGCGATGTCCGATAGTTGCCACCGGGATTAACAGCCCCGAAAACCTGCCAATTGCAGACGTAACTGGTGCCATTCCAGTCAGTGTTCGTATCGGGGTAAAAATCGACGAGGGTGCTGTCGGAGGGACACTGGAAGCCTTTCACCTTTTGGCGGCGAAGAATATTCCCATTAACTGCAGCATCGCGCACGGTTGGGATATTCCTCAAGCCGGCATCGAACAACGCATTCTGTTCGATGTACGGGAGGATGTGGAAGTGGAAGAAAGCGTTATAGGGAGGCGACCCTTTCGCCGTCTGGCCTGAGTCGGAGAGCATGGGCGGGAATCGCTCAGTGGTGTCGTGGTAGTTGTGTATCCCGAGGCCGATCTGCTTCAGGTTGTTGCTGCAGGTCATGCGGGCGGCGGCCTCGCGGACCTTCTGGACGGCGGGCAGCAGCAGCCCGATGAGGACGGCGATGATCGCGATTACCACCAACAGCTCGATTAGCGTGAACCCACGGGCGCGCGATCGGCCTGGCGTGAACCCACGCCAACCATGACACATCTCGGACGCACACATGCAGCCACCCCTTCACTTAAGAAGAAGAAGAAGAAGAAGAAGAAGAAGAAGACACCATGCTCCACGAAATGTGGAGTGACGGAAGGCGGGCGAATTAGTAATAATATTCGGACTGCCACGTGCTATCAAGAGGAATCAAGGAAGATCGGGAGTAATAGTGCGTACGCCATGCAGGGCGTACGCGCTATCAATTTATCGTTCGAAAGATTGTTTAACACTTTCAGGAGGTACTCGTCATCCCAACCCGCTCTCATCCGTCGGGTTCGGATGCTCCCTTTGGTTCCCGTCCGCTTGGGCAGCGACATCGCCACACGACGAAGCATCGCCAAATTCGCCGCCGCGTGACCCGATACCGTTCGGCTTTCGTCTTCCCGGAACGACATGTCCAAACACCAGTGCAAACCGTTCTCGATACCCTGCACGTTCCGCAATCTCCTGCCCTGTGAGAGTGTGTTTTTCTAGGATTTTTCGAGGTTCCGCCGGGATCCGGGCCGCTTTGCTGAAGCCCCAAAAAGGGCATTGTTGGGTTCGAGACTCGTGTTCCCCGGTGTTTTTGGGGGTCTTGGTGCCGGAGATTGCGGAAAGTCCAGTGAGGCGCTCATGAATCACCCGTGGCGACGGAAGAAGGGCGTCACCTACCTGTTCGATTGGATCGCCACAATGCTCCGCAGGCTACTGCACCCACACCCCAAACTCACAAACAACACTGGTGAACTCCAGGCTTACCGGCCCAAGTGCAGCAACAACTCTCTTTGGCGCAGCGTCTGCAATCGCTTGAGGCCGCCACACAGGTCGAGGTACTCCGCGAAGTCGTTCACGCCGAAGATGTGGTCTTCCAGGAACTGCGCGTGTGCGGCCGGATCTTTCTCCACTTCGATCCACAACTTCATGTGGTCTTCGTCCGAGAAGTATTCGCCCGGCATGTTGCCCGGGTAGCTCCCGAACGGCACCTCACACACCGCGTCCACGCACAGAAAAGGTATCTGCGTAAGGTGCGGGTTCAGCCGCATCTCGTCGTGCGGCACCAACCGCTCACAGGTGATGATGACGCGCTTCGACGCACGCGCGAGGTCGAAGTCCGCGACCGATGTGCCGGTGAAGCGGCAGTTGCCGTAGCGGTCGGCTTCGTGAACGTGGATCGCCGCTACGTCGGGGTACAGTGCCGGCACCGCGACGAGCTTCTCCCCGGTAAAGGGACACTCGATTAACTTCGCGGGGCAGTGGCTGAGCGTGTCGGTTCCCATGAGCGAGCGCGCCGGAACGAACGGCACACCCATCGCGGCGGCGGTGTAGCGCAGCGCGAGCGTGTAGTTCGACCACTCGACAACTTCCACCGTGCCGGACTCCATCACCTTTCGCGCGTGCGGCGACAGCCCGCGCGCTTCCAAACCGACCACATACGCGGCGTCGATGCGAGAGAGCGTTTGCCCGCGCCCGGTCAGGTTCCCGGCACACAGAATCTGGAAGTCGTGCGTGGTCGTATGACCGGAGAAACCGAGGTGCTGTTTCTTCTGGCGCAGAATCTCGTGACACACAGCCGACGGAATACGGTTGGTGCCGAAGCCGCCGGTGGCGAGATAGTCGCCGTCGCGCACGAATCGCGCCACGGCTTCCGTCACGGTCATAACTTTATCGACAAGCCCGCGCGGCTTCGCGGCGAACGCGGCGCGAGCGTCGTCGGACGCGGGTGAGGTGAAGAGGCTTGCCATAAGAGAAGGGGTGAGCGGGTGAAGGGAGACAAGACAGAGGGACGATACCGCGCCACTCGGTGCTTGTCACCCCTTCACCCGCTCACCCCCTTCACCCCTTCTCTTATTTGCTGCCGTACTCCTTCACCAACTTGCGGAACCGCGGGTCTTTGCGGATGGAATCGAGGTCGTGGTCTTCGAGCATGAACTCGAAGTCGCGGTAGCCGAGTTCGACAGCGCGGCGGAGTGTGACGATCGCCTTGTCGGGCTGCTTGAGCAGCGCGTAGCGGCACGCGAGGTTGTAGTGCGCGGTCGGGTCGTCCGGTCGGACCGTGACGAGCTGCTTATCGACGGTCAACCCGTCTTTCAGCCGGCCCTTCATGGTCAGGTTGCACGCCTGCGCGCGGAGCACGTCGGTGAATGTCGGCACGGTAGCCAGGATTTTCCCGAAGAACTCGATCTCGAAGTCGAGTTGCGTTCGTTCGGCGAGAAGGCCGAGAATCGAACCGGGTGGGAACGGGTTTGCTGTGGTCGGAACTGGGTGCTTGGGGTGCGGCATGGACATCCCCTGCGAAGACGTGCTGCGGTTGAGAGGAACTGCCCGCGTCACTTATTGAACTATACCGCGCTTCTGGGGGTGTGCAAACGCGGAGGTGTCCGAGGCGTCTGTCTCAGGGTACGGTTGTAACGCGCGTTCACTCGGTCTTCACGACGAGGCGGTAACCGAAGTTGGCACCGCCGAGGTCGTGAGCGTCGATGAGCGAGATGAAATACGTGCCGTCGCGAGGAAGAACGGCGGTTAGAACCGGGTCCGCGGAACCGTTTACGTCGTCGGCCGAGTCGAGTACCTTGCGGTCCGCGTCGAAGACCGTGAGGAAGCCGTCTACCGGCGAGCCGAAGCGCGCGGCTTGCACTTCGATGCGGATTTTCGCGCCCTTCTTGCCCTCGAATTTGAAGACGTCCACGTCCTTCTCGCTCTTGCTGAGGCCTTCGACGGCGCACGGAAGCGACACCGCTTGCGCGGTATCGAACCCACCGTTGTCTTCCTTCTCCGCGACCGCCGGTAACTCGTCGCGCACCAGAAGCGTGTAGGCGTTCGAGTCACCGGCGGCGTTCGCGGCCGTGAGTTTCACCTCACCGGGTTTCGCGCCTTTGGGCATTTCGAGTTCGACTTCCACTTCGGAGTCGCCGACGCGGTCGCCGGGGTAGTTGTTCGGCACAGCAACAGCCTTCGCACCGAGAACCTTCAGCTTCACACCGTCGATGCCGGTTACCTTCACTTCTTTCACGGACGCGAGGTTCTTCCCGCGGAGCGCGAGCTTCTGCTTCTCGCCCGACTTGGCGACCAGCGGCACTGCGTACAGCACCTTCGGCGCGCCCTTCGGATCGGGCTGCTTCTTCTCTTGCGAGGAGAGGGTTGAGAGAAATGCGAATGGGAGAATGAGCAGGCAGAGGAAGCGGCGCATGTGGGTTCCTGGAGCCGTTAGTCGCAAGCGAGCGCAGACGTTCGCGCTCGCCTGCGGCTTGCGGCTAACGGCTAACCAAACTACTTATTCAAACAATTCCTTCACGGCGTCGCCCTGATCGAGAATCTCGATGGGGCGGCCGTCGGGTGCGACCAACTGCTTGCGCGGGTCGATGCCGACTGCGTCGAGGATGGTGAACGCTACGTCCGCGGGCGACACCGGACGTTGAGTGGTGTACGCGCCTTGCTTGTCGGTCTTGCCCAACACGAACCCCGGCTTCACGCCGGCGCCCGCGAACAGCAGCGACGCGGCCGGTCCCCAGTGATCGCGACCCGCATCCTTGTTGATCTTCGGACCACGACCGAACTCGCCCATCACCACCAGCAGCGTGTTCTCGAATACCCCGCGAACGTGCATGTCTTCCACCAGCGCCGACACCGCACGATCGAACTCCGGCAGTTTCTTATCGAGGCTCTCGAAGATTTTCGCGTGGTGGTCCCAGCCGCCGTAGTTCACGGTGACGAACCGCACGCCGCTCTCGACCAGTCGCCGCGCCAGCAGCATGGACTGGCCCGCGGAATTGCGGCCGTAGCGGTCGCGGACCTTCTCCGTTTCGCGGTCGATCGCGAACGCGGTTCGCGCCTCGGTCGAAAGCACCATCTCACGGGCACGAGCGTGGAACTCGTCGTAGGTCGCGATCTGGTCGTTCCCCTCGACGCGCTTCGCCAAGCCGTCAACGGCCTTCAGGAGCGTGTCGCGGCGCGCGGCCTGCTTCGCGCCCACACCTCCCGCAGTGAGGTCTTGTACCTTGTAATCAGCCTGGTTCGGGTCGCCCGCCTTGAACGACTCGTACCGGCCGCCGAGAAACGCGCTTTTGCCCAGTTCCCACGTGAACGACGGGTTCCGCGGCACCGCGACGTAAGGCGGCAGCGCCCCGGTGAAGCCGGTTTCGTGCGCGACCACGGCGCCGATCGCGGGGTAGTCGCCGAACGGCGTGCCGAACCGCCCGGACAGCACCCAGTTCGTCGCGGTCTCGTGGTGGTCGTTGTTGTGCGCGCCGGAGCGGACCAGCGCGATCTTGTTCATCACCTTCGCCATCAGCGGGAGTTTGTCACTGATGCGGAGTCCGGGCACGACGGTTTCAGTCGTGCCGTACTTGCCCTTGATGTCTTCGGGCGCCTCCGGCTTCGGGTCGAAGCTGTCGTGGTGCGACAGCCCGCCGCCGAGGTAGACGAGCACGACCGATTTCGCGCGCGCGCCTTTCGCGAGCGAGCCGCCCTGCTTCGACGCGGCGATCGCCTCGGCCCGGAGCAGCGCCGGGAGCGACAGCCCCGCGAGCGCCCCGGCGCGAACGAAGTCGCGGCGCGACGGGCCACAATATACGGTGTGCGGCTGGTTGTTCAGCACAACGTCAAGCATCGGAACGGCTCCAGGCTAGTTTGTCTTTGTGCGAAGCGAGGGGAGTGGACACCTTTAGCTTCGGCGTCGTCAGAGGGTGAAATCGCGGGGCGGGAGAAACTTCTGCACTCCCGTAGTTTACCCCGGCATCGCGTTCCGGGAAACAGGCATCTTCGACACAGGCGGAGAAAAGCGACGGAAGAAACGGCTACTCGCCGAACTCCGCAGTACCTTCTTGGTAGTGGTCGGAACTGAAGCCGAGGAGGGGGTAGAACACAAAGCCGAGGAGGGCGAGACCGAGGCCGAACGCCTCGCTCTTCCCGAACCGGCGAGCCACTTCCAGGTTTACCAGAATGGCCGCGATGATCTGCACGACCGGAATGAGTACGAGCACGAACCAGAGGGTGCTGAGGCGGGCAACGCCCACCACCAAGACGTAGATGTTGTACAACGGGACGAGGGCCGCCCACCAGGGTTGGCCAGCCTTCGGGAACACCCGAAGCCAGCCGAGTAACACCCCGGGAACGGTAACGGCCCCCCACACCAACAGGTACCACAACAGGTCGTCCACGCGGACACGTCCTCCGAGCCGGTGGGCGCGACCGCTACCAGTTTTCGTCGTCGTCGCCCTTGGACTTCTTCTTGCTGCTCTTCCCGCCCTGGTACTCGGCGTCACCGAAAGCCAGGATCGCGAGGCAGATCGGCCCGAGGAAGAACAGGCCGATGCCGAACGTTTCGGACTTGCCGAACTTCTTGGCCAGTTCCATGCAGAGCACCCACGCGGCGATGATGTTCACAACCGGGAGCATCGAGAGGAAAAACCAGAGTGGTTCCTTCTTGCAGATTTCGGTCACCAAGATCCAGGCATTGTAGATCGGGACGAGTGCCGCCCAACCCGGCTGGCCGGCCTTCGTGAAGATCTTCCACTGGATCACGAAGATGACCAGGAACATGACGCCGAAGACGAGCGCGCACGTCCCAGCAGCGGCCCTGAGACCCGCCATGATGCCGCCACCGTCGTCGGCGGCGAACAAGGTGAGCGCAGTAAGCGTGTTCACGGGTGAAATCCCCATTAGGTGATGGAAAGGCCGAACCGGTAAAGAAAACGTTTCTTACGGCTATGGGAGGAGATACTAGCGGCGAGAGAGGATACCCGCAATGGGTGGCGAACGAAATTTCGCGTACTCCCAAAATCCTCTCCGTCACGGGCGGATTCAGGGCTTTACGAGACGTGCCGCCAGTCCCGCGACGGCCCGCGTGAACTGGTGGTCCGGGAACTTGAGCGAGAAGATGCCCGCGCTTCCGAGCCGCACCATGTCTTCCGAGAGCAACAGCACCGCGCCGATTTCCGCCGCGAACGACCGTTCAACATCTTTTCGCAACGCCGCCTGATCCATGCTCGCGAGCGCCTTGTTCACCACCAGCACGAGGTTGGGCACCCCGAGCCGGCGCGCAACTTCGAGCGTGATCGCGGTGCCGAGGTAGTCTTGCCGGTCCGGGCGCAGGATTAACACCAGCCAGTCCGAGATGGCGATGGAGAGGAGCGTCTCCTCGTTCATGCCGGGGTGCGTGTCCACAAAGAGGAAATCGAGGTTCATCGCTTCGAGCAGTTCGTCGAACCCCGCGGTCAGTTTCTCAATGTCGTAGCCTTCTTTTAGCACGCGAGCGATGTCGGCCGATTTCATGCTGGCGGGGACGAGGTACAGGTGCCCGCCGGCCGCGGTGACTTCGGGCGGCGAAACGTGGTACGCGGTGTCTTGAATCGCGCACTGGTCGTACAGGTAGTCGTTGACGGCGCGCGTGACCTGTTTGTCGTCGAGGCCGAACAGCACGTGAACGCCGGGCGATTGGATGTCCGTGTCCACCACGGCGACCCGCTTGCCGGTGAGGGCGACGGCGGTCGCGAGGTTCGCGGTCAGGTTCGACTTACCCGTCCCGCCGCGGTACGAATGGATGGACACGATCTTTCGCATGGGGTGGACCGACCGGTAGGCCCGCCTTGCCGAGGCGGGCTGCGATTGGATGCGTGGCGCGACGCGAGGAACCGTGAAGCGCAACGAGATGCGTAGCTGTGCCGCTCGGCAAGCGGCACCTACTCCGGCACGTTCAGAATCATCGTTTCGGTCATCGGGTTGGGGGCGGGCCGCTGGCGCCGGGCGCGGGTTTCTTCTGCTTGCTTGCGTGCCTTCTCGAACGCGTCGGAAGTCGTGACCCGCTCCACCTCGTGAACCACGTCGCGGGTGTCGATCTCCACCTTCGTCATTTGCTGCACGTCACTCTGCAACTGCTTCATGCGGGCTTGTACTTCTCGGGCCATTCGGTCGAATACGCGGGCCAACGTGCCGAGGTCGTCGTCTCGCGCCGCGACTGGCGTGAGCAACGCCGAATCGAACTCGCCCCGCTCCACGAGTTCCGCCGCCCGCGTAAGCGCCGCGACCGCCTTCAGGTACGCCAGCTCCTGATCGCGGAGCCGGCGCTTGTCGAGACACGCGTTGATCCTGGCGTGCAGCAACACGGGATCGTAGGGCTTTTGCAGGTAGTCTTCTGCGCCCATCTCGACGCAGCGCGCCACGCCCGCCTTCTCGTCGAGCGCCGAGATCATGATGACCGGCAGCGCCGCGGTGTCCGGGTCGGCCTTGAGTTCGCGCAGCACCTCGTAACCGTCTACCTCGGGCATCATGATGTCGCACAGCACGAGGTCGAACTTGTGCTTGAGTACCGCGTCGAGCGCCTCGCGGCCGTTCGCGGCCTCGACGGTCGCGTACCCGTGCTTGTTCAGCCGTCGGCACAGCATCTCGCGGTTCGCGTCGTTGTCCTCGGCCACCAGAATCCGCTTCGGCTGAACCGCACAAACTTCCTTCTCGTCACATTTCGCACCGCCGGTCGCGGGTGCCGCCGGGTGCTTGCCGGTTGCGAGCGGCACGGCCTCGGCTGGCGGGAGCGTATCGGTCGGCACATCTGTGGGCAGCACGTGCGTGGTCCGCGCCGCCGGCAACCCGGCGTGGGTCTCGCTCGCGGGCGCAGATTGAGGGGCAGTTTCTTCGGCTCGGCGTGCGGTTTCCGCTTGCGCCTTCGCGAGCCACTCCTCGATCTTGCGGAACAGCACGTTCCAGTTGACTGGCTTTGTCTCGAAGTCCTGGCACCCGGCCGCGAACGCCTTTTCCTTCGCGTTGGAGGTTGCGTGCGCCGACAGCACGATGACCGGGGTCGCGACCGTGACCGGGTTTGCCTTGATGCGTCGCGTCGCTTCCCACCCGTCGATGCCCGGTAACACCAGATCCATCAGCACAAGATTGGGTTTCTCGTCGGAAGTGAGCGTGACCGCGTCCAATCCGTTCTCCGCGGTGAGAACGGTGTAGCCTTTCCGTTCCAGCCGCCGCCGGAACAGTTCGCGGTTGACCTGCTCGTCTTCGACCAAGAGGAGGCGCGGCATAGTTCGTGTTTGGTGTTTAGTGTTTAGTTCGTGTTTGGTGTTTGGTGTTTGGTCTGGTTAGCCGCAAGCCGAAGGCGAGTGTGTTGCGCACCCCTGCGGGTTGCGGCTAACCAGACCAAACACTAAACACTAAACACACAACAGACGCGAAATCCGGTGGCCGAATCGCGCTGGTGCGGGGCGAGAGCGTTGCGGTACGCGGCCCGGCACGCGGTCGCGTGGTTGCGCCAACTACCCCCGCGGAGTACGCGGAACCGGCCCTCGGTCGGACCCGGTGGGTCACGCAACGGTAGTGCCGAATAGTACGCTTCGCCGTACCAGTCGGCACACCATTCCCAGACGTTCCCGTACGCGTCGTGCAACCCCCACGCGGTCGCCGGGTAACTGGTCACCGGCGTTGTGCGCCCGAGGCTCGCGCCCGGTTCGGCTTCTCCATAAGGATACGGCGCTGCGAAGTTCCCGTGCGGCGCCGCGAAGGTGTTGCCGAACGCGAACGGTGCCGCCGTTCCGGGGCGCGCCGCGTATTCCCACTCTGCCTCAGTGGGCAGACGGTAACTTCGCCCCGCTCTTCGCCCCCCGCGCCTTGTACTTCCGCTCCGCCCTCTCTTACAATTACAACTCCTCTGCCCTTCCACGCACGGTTAACCCATGCGCGCCTGGTTCCGCAACGTCTACCTCGCGACGGTCACACTCGCGACGGGCATGTACGTTACGCTCTGGTACTTCGTGCAGTCGTTTCGGCGAGGCACGTTCACGGGTCACTTTGCGTACCCGGAGCAGCCGGTGCCGATCCGCCCGCGATATCGCGGGTTCCACCGGTTCGACCTGACAACCTGTATTGGATGCGACAAGTGCGCACGCGCGTGCCCGGTCGATTGCATCTACATCGACAAGGAAAAGGCCACGCCGCCGGCGAAGGGGTTCGTGGTGACCGGCTTCAAGATCGACTACACGAAGTGCATGTTCTGTGCGCTGTGTGTGGACCCGTGCCCGGTCGATTGCATCTTCATGGGATCGAACCACGACATCAGCACCTACACCCGCGACGGCTGCGTGGTCGATTACGCGAAGTTGCCGCTGGAAGTCGCGTGGGGTCAGGCGACGCTGAACCCAACCGCGGTACAAGAATCGAAGCGGATCAGTCTTCCTGTTTGGACGAAGGCCGCGGAACCGCCGAAGGCCGCCGACGCGCCCAAGCCTGTCGCTGACGGGAAGCAAGCCACATGACAACCCTCGTCCTGTTCATCTTGATTTTCCTCGCGGCGGGCGGAACGCTCCTCGCGGCGAACCTCATTCTCGGTCGCCTCGTGCGCCCGGACCTCCCGAGCGCGGGCAAGGCCGAGGTGTACGAGTGTGGCGAACAACCCATCGGCGACGCGTGGGTTCAGTTCGACCTGCGGTTCTACGTCGTCGCGCTCTTGTTCGTGATCTTCGACGTGGAACTCGCATTCTTCTTCCCGTGGGCGGTGGTGTTCGGCAGCGCGGTGCGAACCGCGGACGACACGCAACCGGTCGCGCAACGCGTTGAAGCCGCCGCGAACCTTCAGCCACAAGGCGCCGCGCCGACAGACGCAGCACCGCCAGCACCGGCTGCGGCGAAGTCGCTCGCCTGGATCGCGTTCGCGGACATCATGGTGTTCTTCGGCGTGCTGTTGGTCGGATTCGCCTACCTGTGGCGCCGCGGCGACCTCGAATGGGTTCGGAGCGTGGCCTCCCAAGACAGCGCAAGTACGGGTGTGGGTGAAAAGCAGATGGAGCCAAGCCCCGCGACCGCGGTCGCGGGGTTGGAGGTGCAACGTGGGACTTCTTGAAGGTCGTCTCGAAGACGGGTTCATGGTCACGTCGCTGGAAGCGGCGGTCAACTGGGCTCGCGAATCCTCGCTGTGGCCAATGACGTTCGGCTTGGCGTGCTGCGCAATTGAAATGATGGCCACCGGCGCGCCGCGGTACGACATCGACCGGTTCGGCGCCGGCGCGTTCCGCGCGACGCCGCGACAAGCGGACCTGATGATCGTCGCCGGCACGGTGAACCTGAAGATGGCGGACCGCGTGCGTCGGCTCTACAACCAGATGCCCGACCCGAAGTTCGTGATCGCGATGGGCGCCTGCACGTGCGGCGGCGGACCGTACTACAAGTACGGCTACAACGTCGCGAAAGGTGTCGATCTGGTCGTTCCTGTTGATGTGTACGTGCCCGGTTGCCCGCCGCGCCCGGAGGCGCTGCTCGAAGGCTTAATGCGGATCCAGGACAAGATTCACAAGATGCGTGAGTTCACAAAAGGCGACCTCGCACAACTGCCGACCCCGGCGCGCACGGGCCGCGTGCAACTGCCGCCGGAACTCGCCGACCCCGCGAAAGCGGTCGCATTCTTGGCAGAAACCAAGGAACGCGCCAAGCCCGTGAAAGCGTAAAGGGAACAGATGGCCGCCGCCGAAATCACCACGCTGCTCGAATCGCAATTCGGGTCCGCGATCACGGGCACGAAACTCGACTCGCTCGACCCGTTCGCCACCGTCGAACCGTCGAAATTGGTGGACGTGTGCCTGTTCCTGCGCGACGACCCGCGGCTGAAGTTCGCCCTCTTGAACGACATCACCGGCGTCGATTACCTCGAACCGGACGCGAAGAAGGCAACGAAGGCCGGCTTCGAAGCCCACCTCGAAGTGATTTACCACCTATCGAGCTTCGCGTTCCCCGGTCGCCGGTTCACACTGAAACTCGTGCTGCCGCGCTGGAAGGATAACGTCGTCGGGGTGCTGCCCGAAGTGCCGAGCGTGTCCGGCGTGTGGCGCACGGCCGACTGGCACGAGCGCGAAGTTTACGATCTTGTCGGCGTACTCTTCACCGGGCACCCGAACCTCGTGCGCATTCTGCTCAACGATGACTGGGTCGGGCACCCGCTCCGCAAGGACTACGAGTTTCCGCTCGAATACCACGGCATCCGCTGTCGCTAATAACCGTCCTCGCCGCCGCAATTCCCGCGAAGCCGCAAGCGGCGAAAATCCGCAGGTGGGAGAACCGATGCCCGAAGCGGAATGGCTGACCGGCACCGACCCAGCCCCGATGATGGACGTGCTCGCGAACGGTGGCCGGCTCGACCGCCTGGGGTAAGCCGCGGTCACCGCGTAACGGCAGCGCGAAGGCGCTACTTCGCGAGCGCCTTCTTCAACTCGGCGGTCCACAACTCGTAGCCCTTCGGGGTCATGTGCAGGCCGTCCTTCACGAACAACTCCGGGATCGGCGTGCCGTCGGTGCCGAGCATCACCGGCACCACGTCCACGTACACCAAGCCCTTCTCCTTCTCGCAGAACGCTTTCACCAGTGAATTCGCCTTCTTCTGATCCTCGAACTTCTTCCACCGGGCGATGCTCGGCTTCACCGCGATGAACAGCACGCGGCACGACGGGTTGTCTTTGCGGACAGTCTCGACGAACGCCTTGAAGTCGTCCGCGACCTGCTGCGGCTTGTTGCCGCGGCCAATGTCGTTGTCGCCCGCGTAGAAGACGATCGTAGCGGGCTTGTACGGTGTGAGGATGCGGTGCGCGAAGTGCGTGCTGTCCGCGATGACCGAGCCACCGAATCCGACGTTGATGTAGCCCGCGTCCGGGAAGGACTTCTTCACGTCCCACTGCACGATGCTGGACGAACCCGCGAAGAACACCGCGCCCGGTTTGGACGTCGTCGCGGTGAGCCGCTTCTCGAGGGCGACGATGTTCTTCTCCCACTTGGCGAACGGATCGACCACCCGCGGCGGCGGCGCGATCTCGACGGGCGGCGCGAGCAGAAGGAAAACGGTGAACATAGGAGTGACTCCTGATTTCTGGGAGCGCCGATGATACCATCACTTCATACTGGCGACCACATTTTGTAGAGCCTCTCCATGCCACCTGAAGACCCCACCATCATCGAGTTCGACGTCCGCACCGACGAGATGCTCGTCAACATGGGTCCGCAGCACCCCAGCACGCATGGCGTGTTGCGGCTCGTGCTGCGCACCGATGGCGAAGTCATTTCCGAAGTCACGCCGCACCTCGGCTACCTACACCGGTGCGCCGAGAAGATCGGCGAGAACGTCACGCCGATTCAGTTCATCCCGTACACGGACCGCATGGACTACCTCGCGGGGATGAACATGAACCTCGGCTTCTCGCTCGCTGTCGAGAAGCTGTGCGCCCTCAAGATTCCGGAGAAGGCGCAAGTCATTCGCGTCCTGATTAGCGAACTGAACCGGATCGCGTCGCACCTCGTCGGGATGGGCGCCTACGGGTTGGATCTCGGCACGTTCTCGCCGTTCCTGTACGCGTTCCGCGAGCGCGAACATATCCTCGATCTTTTCGAGGACGTGTGCGGTGCCAGGCTCACCTACAGCTACCTCACGATCGGCGGCGCGCACGACGACCTGCCCGCGGGCTTCACCGAGCGCGTGAAGAAGTTCATCGCGTACTTCAAGCCGCGTATCCCGGAATACCACGCGCTGCTCACCGACAATCACATCTTCGTGAAGCGCACCGGCGGCATCGGCGTGCTCTCGAAGGAAATGGCGCTCGACTACGGCTGCACCGGGCCGATGCTCCGCGGGTCGCTCGACCGCTCGAAGGGCGACCCGGACTGGGATCTTCGCAAAACAGAACCGTACTCGGGTTACGAGCAGTACACCTTCGACGTGCCACTACCGCCGTTCGACCGCGCGCCGCGTGGCACGGTGATCGGCGACTGCTGGCACCGGTTCTACGTGCGGATGCTCGAAGTGGTCGAAGCCATCAAGATCGTCGAACAGGCTATCGTGAAGTACGACGCGCTCCAGGCGGAGTGGGAAAAGATCAGCGCCGAATCGAAAGAGGAGGTTAGCCGCGAGCCGAAGGGGATCGCTGCAACCAAACTCGCTGACCTACTCAGAACGAAGTACGCGCACCGCGTCGAGCCGCCGCGCACGCTTACCCCAGGCGAGTGCTACGTCGAAACCGAGTGTCCGCGTGGGCAGATGGGGTTCCACGTCGTGGGCCGCCCCTCAAAGGAGAACGTGCCACTTCGCGTGCGGGCGCGGTCGAGCTGCTTCGCGAACCTGAGCGTGACCGGCGAGTTATGTAAGGGCTGTCTCGTTGCCGATGTCCCGGCTATCGTGGGAAGCATCGACGTCGTGATGGGCGAAATCGACCGCTAACGTAACGGCTGCTGGCGGTTCGCGGCGCGCCTGGTAAACTCACCTCCACGAACACTCCCCAACGAGGTACGACCGTGAACAAGTTCCTGCTCGCCCTGGCGGCCGGGTTGCTCCTCGCGAACATCACAACCGCCGACGTGCCGCCCCCGCCCCCGCCAAAGGGCAAGAAATACATCCCGGTGACCAGCGAAGTGGTGCTTGGCAAGGATGTGACCGGGTACGTGTTCGTCACGCAGGTGAGCACGTTCCCGGCGCGAGGGGCCACGCACGCCAAAGTGGAACTCGCCGCGGGCAAAGCGGTCGCGATGCCTGCGAGCGGGCGCCGAACCTTCGTGGAACTGATCGCCGTGCCGCAGGACGCCGCGAAGGAGTTCAAGACGGACGCCGAACTGTTCGCGGCGCTCGGGGCGAACAAGGTGAAGGGCGCACAGCGCCTCGGGTTCAGCGGCACCGCGACCGTGGCCGACACGATCAAGGGCGACTCGGTCAAGTGGACTCACACCATTAACGCCATCGACGCCAAAGGCATCAAGACGAAGGTCGAGGGCGAGGGCTACGAGGTTCCGGTGCCCAAGAAGGGTAAGGAACCGGTGGCCCCGTTCGGGTCGCTGATGGTCGGCGGGTCCGTGGCGCTCGCGGTAGTGCTCGGTGGGCTGTGGCTCGTCGGGCGCACCCGCCGTAAGGTGTAACGACTTCGAGTTGCGTCATTGCGTCCGCGGCCCGCGTTCGCTCACCCATAAGGATACGCGAACGCGGGCCGCGGACGTTCTGCTTCACACGCCCGCGACTTCACCGGGAGACGACGATGTACCGCTTGGCATTCGCGCTGGTTGTCGTACTTCTCGCGACGGGAACGGTGGAGGCCAACGCGGGACCGCCGCGCGGGAAACTGGTGCCGGTCGAACACAAGATCACGACCGACAAGGAATACCCGGACTACACCTTCTACCTCGTCAGCGACAAACCCACCGTGGTGAAGTTCGATCCCAAGACGCCCATCGAGATCGTGGGCAAGCCCAGCGAGTACCGCAGTTACCTCTTCATCGCGGTGCCGAAGGGTGCGGAAAAGCAGTTCGATACCGAGAAATCGCTCCTTGAGGCGCTGATCGTCGTTGACAAGATTAAAGGGCGGGTGCAGGCAAAGGACTACGTCGTCGCGGCCGTTCGCGTGCCGGACCCCGACAATCGCACCAAAATTGTGCGCGAGTCCAGGGTGGAGAAGATCGACACGAAGGACGGCATCGTGATGGTCACGAAGGACCTGGAGCCGAAGAAGAAGGACGCCGCCGCGCCCGAGAAGAAGAATTCGCCCGAGGACGAAGACGCACCGGGCGCGACCGCGTACACGCCGCGCGGCGGGCTGTGGATCGCGGGCGGAGCTGTGTCGCTGTCCGTGATGCTCGGCGGGCTGTGGGTCGCCGGTCGCACCCGCCGCAAGGCGTGAGGAACTACACGAGCTTCGTCAGTTCGTCCGCGAGCCCCTTCATCGTTTCCGTTTGGTGCTTGCGCTTTTCCACTCGCACAGCGGCGTGGGCCGGTGTCGCAGCCGCAGGCGCCGCGGCGCCCGCACCGATCAACAGGTTTCGTCGGGAGATGGCCACGGGTGCCTCCGCGTGGTTTCGACCGGGGTACTCGTCGCGGGTGTACCTTGTCGCACGCGCCCTCGCACCGGTATATTCTGCACTCTGACGCCTCTCGTCACAAGCCGCCCGCGGGGACACATGGAATCTTCCGTCTGGTATTACGTCGTCGATGGCGCGCAGGTCGGCCCGGTGGAGCTCGCGGACCTGCGCGCCGCGGTTGCTACCGGGAAGGTGGGGCCAGCGGATCTGGTGTGGCAGGACGGCACACCCGACTGGGTGCCGGCGCGCACCGTCTCCGGGCTGTTCCCGCCCACGCCGCCCGCACCCGTCGCGCCGACACCGCCCTCGCTCACACCGGCTGCGCCAGCCGCGCCCGCGACCGATGACGCGTACCCGCTCGCGGCACCGTCTGCGCGCATGTCCACAGCGTTGGTTCCGGTGCCGCGCCCGGGGGAAGTGCTTTCACTCGATGACGAATCGCCCGTACACACGCGGAAGCGCGAACCTGAACCAAAGACGTTCGCGCCCGGGAGCGAGTTGGTAGTGCTGACGCAGGTACTCGTCCGCCGCGCGTTTCACCCGGACCCGTCCGCGTGCGCCCCGACCACCGACGAGGGCGCGAAGTTGACCGCGGCCGGCGTCATGGATGCGACCGCCCGCAAGTTCGCGGTGTGGCGCCGGTCGGTTCTGTTCATCGCGGCCGTGCCGTGTGCGTTTGCCGCGCTCCTCGGTCTTATCGACGCCCTCTCAATGGAGAATAGTGAACGCGAGATATTCAGCACATTCGGTATCTTCCTCCAGTTCGTTCAGGCGCTCGCGCTGTTCGCGCTGCCAGTGGCCGCGGTGTTCGGCGCGCTCGCCTACGACCGGTTGTCGGTGTCCTCGAAGTGGGTGCTGGCCGGCGGGTTGGTGTCGCTCGCGGTGCCGCTGGCGATTGCGTTCGTCCCCACCGACTGGATGCTCGACCTGAAGATCGACGGGCGCGCGAGAGTCGCCGACGCGGCCCTCAAGCGCATGATGACGGGTATGGTGATGGGCATCACATTCTACATCGCGCTAATGCCCGCGATCCTGTCACTGCTGCCCGCAGTGGCCCGCGCGTGCGTGCGGATGAAGTTGTTCCTGCCCGAATCGCTCGCCCCCGGTTGGGGACTGGTCACGAGCGTCCCGCTGTGCGTGCTGCTCACGCTGGCGACCTTCGTGCTGCTCTACCACGTGGCGAGCAACATGCTGCTGATCCTGGGGTTGGTGCTGTGGATCGGCGCGCCGCTCTTGTACTTCACCAAGTTCGACTTGTTCACGCGGCCACTCACGGCACCGGCGGAGCGGGCCGCCATCGCGCGGGCGTCGCTGCTGGTGTTCGGCCTCATCGTGGCGGGTATCTTCCTCCTGGTCATCTACATGTTCACGACTCAGGTCGGAGACAAAACGCTCCTCGGCTTCAGCAAGGACGCGTTCGTCCGGCCGTGGACGCTGGACCTGCACAAGATCTGGATCGACTACGTTGGGCGGTCGTTGTTCCTGACGGTGTTCTTCTCGGACATCCTGTTGCGGATCGCGCTGTCGGTGTGGCGTGAGGAGCGTGCGTTCGCGGCGTCGCCGGACGCAGCCGGGTTCGACCGCACGATGACGGGCCTCGGCTCCGCGATGCTGCCGCGCGGTGGTTCGGGCGGAACCTCTCCCCCCAACCCCCTCCCCTAAGCAGGCAGGGGGAGCCAGACAAAAGGCAGACACGCGTTGTCTTTGGCTTTCAGCCCCTCCCTTCTTAGGGGAGGGGTTGGGGAGGGGTTCTTCGCCTATCCACGAAGAGCCAGGAAGTTCCGCAGGATGGTCGGGCCTTCGACGGTGAGGAAGCTCTCGGGGTGGAACTGGACCCCGTGGAGCGGCCACGTCTTGTGCCGCACGCCCATGATCTCGCCTTCTGCGGTCCACGCGGACACCTCGAAGTCCGGGTTCTTCCACGTTTCCTTCTTGATGACTAGCGAATGGTATCGCGTCGCGTCGAACGGGTTGGTCATTCCGGTAAACAGCCCGCGACCGTCGTGGAGGATGGGCGACACCTTGCCGTGCATGATGCGCGAGTTGCGGATCACTTCGCCACCGAACGTGTGCCCGATGCACTGGTGCCCGAGGCACACGCCGAAGATCGGAATGGTCGGCGCGAACCGTTTCAACACGTCGTTGCAGATGCCGGCTTCGTTCGGCGTGCAGGGGCCAGGCGAGAGGACGATGTGCGTGGGGCCGAGCGCCGCGATCTCGTCGAGCGTAATCTGGTCGTTGCGCACGACCTTCATGTTCAGCGTGGAGTTGATCTCCCCGAACCGCTGCACGAGGTTGTAAGTGAACGAGTCGTAGTTGTCGATCAGGAGGAGCATGGGAATCGCAAAGTGAAGTTCGTTTAGCCGCGACCCGAAAGGGGAGCGTGGCACCTACCCCTGTCGGGCAGGCAGTTTCTGGGCGCTGTTGGCGGTTGCGTCGTACTTGTCCTTCGCGTCCGCGTCCGGCACCAGTTCGAGATAGACGTCGGTCGCGGGGATGTCGTACCACGCGCCGTCGGCGAAATCGACGATCGCCATCCCGCCGTAGTTCACCGTGACGACGCGACCCACCTTCCCGGCGAATCGCGTGTACTCCGCGTGACCCGGCTTCACGCGGATGTACTTGTCCGTCCAGGTACGCTTCAGTGCTTCGGCTTCGTCGTAGGTGGGGAACTTCATGTTTTGTCCTTCGGAGCCGTGACCGGAAGGGAGCGCTAAACGAAGATCGCTCCTTACGGTCGCGGCTCCGACAAACTTCGTTTCACGCTCGGAACGCCTTCGGGCCGTGCGCCGGCGGGTCAAAGTCCAACGACTTCAGGAACCGCAAGGCGTCTGCCGCACCGTACTCGCGGTCCATCCCGGGGTCGTGCCAGTCCACCGAGAGCGGGCCGTCGTAACCGATCGCGTTGAGCGCGCGGATGATCGCGGGCCAGTCGATGCCGCCGTGACCGGGCGAACGGAACTGCCAGCCGGCTCGCGGGTCGCCGCTCGGCCAGTAACCCGCCAGCACGCCGGCGCGCCCGTTGAGCGTTAGTTGCGCGTCCTTGATATGCACATGATAGATGCGGTCCGGGAACCGACGCAAGAACTCTACCGGATCGACACCCTGCCAGTGCATGTGGCTCGGATCGAACGTGAAGCCGAAGTCTTCGCGCCCGTCGATCGCGTCGAGAACGAGTTCCGCGGAATAAAGATCGAACGCGAGTTGGCCCGGATGCACTTCGCACGCGAACCGCACGCCCGCTTCGCGGGCCGCGTCCAGAATCGGGTGCCACTGCTTCGCGAACTGCTTGATCGCGTCCGCGATCACGTCTTGCTTTGGTGCCGGATACCCCGCGACATAGCCCCAGATCGGCGACCCGGTGAAGCCACTCACCACGCCCGCGCCGAGGCGTTCCGCTAACCGGAACGTGGCCTTCATCTCCTCCGCGGCGCGCTGCTGCACGCCCGCTGCGGTGCCGTCGCCCCACACGTAATCGGGGAGTAGCGACTGATGCCGCTTGTCGATGACATCGCAAACCGCTTGCCCGACCTTGTGGTTCGCGATGACGGGAACTTGCAGATCGTGGCGCGCCAAAAGGTCGAGGCGCGCCGGTGAATAGCCGTCGTCGGAGAGACCGCGCTGCACTTCGAGGTGGTCGCCCCAACAACAAAGCTCGAAGCCGGAGTAGCCCCAACCGGCGACTTTGGTCGCGAGCGAATCGAGCGAGAGGTCGGCCCACGGGCCGCTAAAGAGCAGGATCGGTCTTCCCATGACACCCCCGCAAGCGAAAAGGGTAGAGGCAACCCCGGCGAGCCGGGAGCGTAAGCGACCGGAGGCGACGCGAACTCGACGCGCGAAACCTCCGGTCGCTTAC
>CAMDQN010000105.1 GCA_945905925.1 Singulisphaera sp. GP187 | reverse complement strand
CCGATTCCGGCGACGAAGGATCACCCGCGTCGAGTGGACTACGAGTACGAGCGGGCCGGGACGGCGAGCATCTTCATGTTCTGTGAGCCACTGGCGGGGTGGCGTCAGGTGCGGGTGCGGGAACAGCGGACGAAGATCGACTGGGCGGTGGAGGTGGCGGAGTTGTTGCGTGGTCGGTATGCCGAAGCCGAGAAGGTAATCCTGGTGTGCGACAACCTGAACACGCACACGATCGGGGCGTTCTACGAGGCGTTCGATCCGGCTGAGGCGCGTGCGTTGGTGCGTCGTTTGGAGTTCCGCCACACGCCCAAGCACGGCAGTTGGCTCAACATCGCGGAGAACGAGTTGAGCGCGATGACCCGGCAATGCGTGCGTGGCCGCCGCTTTGCGACGATCGAGGAGTTGAGGGAACAGACGGCCGCCTGGCACGAGTACACCAACGACAAACAACGCGGCGTCGATTGGCAATTTCGCATCGACGACGCGCGGACCAAACTGAAGTCGCTCTACCCTAAAATTAAAACCTGACGCTGCACTAGTCACTTCTTTTTCTTCTTGTGTTTCTCTTCCGCCTTCTCGCTTCTTTTCTCGGGTTTCTCTTTTGCGGACGGCTTGGCTTTTGGCGCCATCGGTGTGGGCGCGCCCACTGTCGGTGCCACCACGAACCCGGCGGCTTTTAGTGGCGCAATGAGTTGCTCGGCTTCCGCGCGAGCCTCGGGGCCGTCCACACGCGCCAGCGCGATCACCGCGTACCAGTATCGCTCCCGGTCGCGTGGCGAGAGCGTGTCCGGGTCGGCGCCGGCCTCGCGACCCAGTTCGGGGTCGTAGCGAAGCGCTTTCAGGAGTGCGGCGAGTTCGCGCCAGGTGGCGCCGGAGGAGATCTTGGTTCCGTCCGGCATGCTGACGCTGCGGCCGATGGCGACATGCAGAAGCCCGCGGAACCGACCGGCCGCCAGGCCGTTCGTGCGCGCCGCCTCCAACATATCTCGGATGCTGTCCATTCTGTGACCCCGTACCCGGCTCTCGACCGGTTCGGCTTCCGGCACCGTGATACGGTCGGCACCCGGAATGACACTCGGCGGTACAGTCAGATACGCTTCGCCCATTTTACCAATCCACCGATTTTATACCCAAAGGTTCTATCCCGCCGCATCTTTTCGTCGCCCGGTGAGAGAATGTTAACGCCCGCTCAATTAACCTCCAATGTTTCCCAAATCGCTCGCGTTACAACCCGCGGCACGGCCCCCAATCAGTCCGGTAAGGGAACCCTTAAACTGTCGGGCAATTTGTTCAGGCTCGTCGGCGGTCGAGATCGCCGAACTTACTGCGATCCGCTTCGCGCCGGCTGCGACCACTTCGTGCACATTTGCGACGTCGATGCCGCCCAGCGCGAACGCGGGCAGCGAGGATTCCGTGCTCGCGGCGCGGATGAACTCCAGACCGGGGAACTGATCGAACGACTTCGTGCGCGACGGGAACGTCGGGCCGATGCCGACGTAATCCGCGCCGTCGAGGATCGCGTGCCGGAGTTGTTCGAGTGAATGTGTACTGACGCCGATGAGAAGGTCCGGCCCGGCGATCCGGCGTGCGTCCTTCACGCTCAGATCGTCTTGGCCTAAATGAACGCCGTCGGCTTCGCACAACCGCGCGATGTCGGGCCGGTCGTTCACGATGAACAGCGTGCCCGCTTCGCGGGTCCAGGTGCGGACGTTTCTAGCAAGGTCGATCAGTTCACGGTCTGGTAGTCCCTTTTCGCGAAGTTGGAACACGTTCGTCCCGCCGCGTGCGGCTTCGCGAATCGTCCAGTCGAGCGACGCGACGCACAGCGCCCTCGTGAGGAGCACGTAGAGACTCGCCGCGGCGAGCCGGTCGCGGCTTGCGTTTCCAAGCGACACGGCCCGTTCGAGCGTGTACGCGCGATAGCGGAGCGATTCGAGATCGCGCCCGAGTTCGGGGCCGAACACTTTCCCGAACTCTTCGAGGCTCCGAAGCGATTCTTGAAGGCGCTTGAGGCTGACGAGCGCGACGTGAGCAGGTGAAGAACGCTCGTATTCACCGCCTGCGGTCACGGTGGTGCCGACATCGCGCAACGTCTCGCGCGCTGCGAGTAACAGGTGGGGCGGTAACTTCTGCGCTGCTGTCGCGAGACCGTGGCGCAACTCCTTCACCTGTTGCGTGAGGAAGCGGTCGTCGAGTACGAACCGGCAGTAGTCCTCCAGCACGCGGGCCGCTTCGCGCGCGCGGTTGAAGCTCGCGTCGAGCACGCGCGCCGCGTCCACTTCACCCGTCCGGTCCGGTCCCGCGAACACCGCGAGCGTCGTCGGTTCGTCCGGTTCTGGCACGGATTTGGTTAACGTTTGCTCAAGAAGTTCGGGCGAACAGCCGAGCGCCGAAACCTCGGCGTGGAACTTTGGGTCGGCTTTCAGCACCGCGACCAGCAGCGCGTCGGTTAAGAACTCCGGGTCGTGCCGGAACGCGAGCGACCACGCCCGCGCCGCGTTGAACAGTACGGAAATGTCAGGCGCCACGGGGCTTTCGCGTGCCTGGAGTTGCCCCCGAAACGCCGGGATCGCTACCCCGAGGTTGTCGAGCAGCACCGCGGGGCGACCCTCGTCTTCGTCTAGAAGCGCGAGGACGTAGTGCGCCAGGCGCACCGCGTCGGAACCGAGTCGGTCGGCCCACACTCGCGCCCCCGCGATCGCTCGTTCAACGCCCGGACTCGTCTGGTGCATAGCTACGTTTTCCTTTCTGAGTGCGTGCATTGTACCAAGCCAGCCGTTACAGACGGAACGACCTGCACTTCCGGGGAGGATCGTGAGGATTCGCGAATTGTCCCGGTCCAGATGAGTTGGGCGGGTGACGATGGAAGTGGGGACGAATGGATTCGTCGTCGAACGGTGTCGAGGGACGGTCATGCAGTTGCGAGCACGAACACCCAAACTTGCTGCCCGGTTGCTCGCCGGTCTTGTGCCCCTGTCGCTCGTGATCGGGGCCACGGTGAGCGCGCGCCAACCCGGGGCGCCACCTGTGGTCTCCCCGCATTCGGTGAAGGGGCAGAACCCGCTGCCGATGCCGGCTCCACTCCAGCCGAACGGCAAGGAAGCGAAGAACGGCGACCCGGTGGATCGGTATCCCGAGACCGGGCCGGAACTGTCGCTGGGCGAGTGCATCGCGATCGCCCTGGAACGCCAACCGTCGCTCCGCGCCGTGAAAGATAGCGCTGCGGCGACCGAGGCCGGCTACCGCGCGCTGACCAACTTCGGCACGGCCGAAACGCTCTTCAGCCCGGACTTGGACATCCGCAAGCAGCAGGCGAAGCGCGGGCTGATGGCGACCTCGGCGGAGTACCAGAAACTGCACAACGAGGTCGTGCAGGACGTGACCCGGCTTTACTACACCGCAGTCTACGCGAAGCAGCAATTGCAACTCGCCGACCGAATTGTGGTCCGCCTCGATCTGTTGGTGGCCATCGGCGAGGACGTTCTCAAGAACACACCCGCGAACCAGCTCGAAGGGTTCAACCTCCTCAAGTTGTTGATGATGAAGAACGGTTTGGTCGAGGCGCAAAAGCTTCAGGTGTCGGCGCGGGTTGGCCGACAGAAGGCGCTCGCTGGTTTGCGCGAGGTGATGGCCGTGGACGACCGCATGTTCTCGTTCCAAGTGAAAGACAAGGAACTGCCGGTGATGAGTCAGACGGCCGCGCTCACGAAGGACCGGGTGGTCAAACTCGCGCTGGAGCGGCGTCCCGAACTTGTCCTCGCTGCAGCTGGCGTCGACGCGTTCCGGTTAGAGGTGTACGCGCAAGGCAAGATTCCGTTCAAGCGGGTTGTTCCGACGCTCGCCTCGGGCGCCGACATCCACGCGAAGGAGATTCCCGCGCCGAACCGCGGCACCGACTACCGCCCCGGCGGGATCATCCCCGAGATGCCGACGCAACTGGTTGGCAGTAAGTACGACCGTGTGTGCCGCGCGATGGCCTTCGCCAGTCGCGCTGAGGCCGTCTACGACAAGGCGCGCAACCTGATTCTCCTCGAAGCCGAGACCGCGTTTCTCGACTTCGACCTCGCATCGCAGCGCCTCACGCTGTCCAAGAAGCAGTTCGACATCAGCAAGCAACTTCAGAAACAGGCGGATGACATCGCTGAACTGACCAAGGCGAAGGATCAACTTGTTCAGGCCGCCGTGACTGTGGCGAAGACCCAGTCGGACTACGTCGAGGTGGTGTACCAGTACCTGCTCGCGCTCGCGGCGCTGGAGCGGGTCACCGCGGGTGGGATCCGGCCGAACTTCCCGGACCGCTAACGGGGCGCCAGAGCGCGAGGCACCAGGGGCTTACGCCCGTGACTACGAGACAGCCGCCCTTCAAGGGCTGAAGACCGGTTTTCTTATAGCCCTGGAAGGGCGGCTGTCTCGTAGCCATGGGCGTAAGCCCCTGGTTGAAGCGTGGGACCATCCGATCGTCAAAGGGGTGCACCGTGGGTCGCGTGTATGGGTTTCTGCTCTGTTTCATTCTACCGGTCGCAGTAACTGTGGTGCCCGTGGCGCCGCAAGCGACTGCGGTCGCGCCTGTCACGCCGGCCGCGCCGGTCACGATGAAGATCGGCCTGCCCGAGAACATGTTCAGCGGACTGCCGCAGGCGGTCGTACAGCGGGCCTCGCAGCCGTTCCAGACCATGCTGGAGAAACAGTCCGGGTTGAAAGGCGAGATCGTGGTGGCTCGTGACCACGCGGATCTCACCGAGCGGTTGCGCACCGGGAAACTCGACGTCGCGGTGTTCCACGGGTTCGAGTACGCCTGGGTCAAACAGCACCCGGAACTCGTCCCGCTCGTGATCGCGGCACCCAACAGCAAGATTCAGGCGTGCCTCGTGGTGAATGTGAACTCGAAGCTGAAGGGCGCGCACGAATTGAAGGGTGATTCGGTCGCGGTCCCGGGCGGCACCAAGGCGCACTGCCACCTGTATTTCGACCGCCTCAAGGCCAACCTCCCGGAGGGGCGCTGCGGCGTCGTGACGCTCAAGGGCAAGTCGATCGAGGACGCGCTCGACGCCGTTTCCGACGACGCGTGTCCGGCCGTGCTGGTGGACGCCGCGACGCTCGTCGCGTATCAGAAACTGAAGCCGGGGGCTGGCGCGGCGCTGAAAGTGCTCGACCAGTCGGAGCAGTTCCCGCCGGCTGTCGTCGTTTACCGCAAGGGCGCGTTCAACGCCGCGACAACCAAAAACGTGCGCGACGGGTTGGTGAAGTGCGTGGAGACCGTCGAGGGCCAACTGCTCACGAGCCTCTGGCGGTTAAAGGGTTTTGAGGACGCGACCCCGCAGTACCAGACGGAGTTGGACAAGTGCTTGAAGGCGTTCCCGGCGCCAACGAAGAAGTAGCCCCGCTTCAAACGCGTGCGATTGGCCCGTCCGCAGGCGCGCACCGACTATTACAACCGGCACCCACACTCAGCCTCCGCGCTCGCGGGGGTTGTTCGCGCTTCCGGGTCGCCTTCCAACCTTCCGAACGTTGCCCTATCGGGTATATTGCTCACTTGTGGCCGGGCGTACATCATCCCTCAAGTCGGAAGTCGTAAAGTCGGAAGTCGTAAAGTCGGAAAACCAACACGGCGCAAGCCTTTCGACTTTACGACTTTCAACTTTTCGACTTCCAACTTGGCAGCGACTTGAGACTGTTGAAATGGCCGAGTCTATCGAAACCGTTTCCATCGCAACTGAAGTCCGCGAGCGGTTCTTGAACTACGCGATGTCAGTGGTGAAGGGCCGCGCGCTGCCAGACGTGCGCGACGGCCTCAAGCCGGTGCAGCGGCGCATCCTTTATGCCATGTCCCACGACCTGAGTTTGGCCGTGGATAAGAAAGCGCTGAAGTGCGCGAAGATCGTCGGCGAGGTGATGGGTAACTACCACCCGCATGGCGACGGCGCGCTGTACGAGGCCCTTGTGCGCATGTCCCAGAGTTGGGTACTTCGCGTGCCACTCGTGTTCGGGCAAGGGAACTTCGGCTCCGTCGATGGCGACCCGCCCGCCGCGTATCGGTACACGGAAGCGAAACTCACCCGTCACGCCGAGATGCTCCTGAACGAACTCGGTCAGGAGACAGTCAACTTTCGGGATAGTTACGACGGTACCCGGCAGGAACCGGAGGTACTCCCGGCACAGTTCCCGAACCTCCTCGTGAACGGCACCGCCGGCATCGCTGTCGGCATGGCGACGCAGATCCCGCCACACAATCTCGGCGAAGTGTTGCGCGGCGCGGTGCTGCTGATCGACAACCCCGAGGCGAGCGTTGCGAACTTGCTCGACAAGATCAAAGGCCCGGATTTCCCGCTCGGCGGTAAGATCCTCGCGGACCGCGCGACGCTGCGCAAGATCTACGAAGAGGGAAGCGGCACGATCAAGATTCAAGCGGAGTGGAAAGAAGAGGAGTACGAGAAGGGCAAGATGCAGATCGTCATCACGTCCATTCCCTATGGCGTGAACAAGGGCGATCTGGAGAACACGCTCGGCCGCATCATCGAAGAACGCAAGTTGCCGCAACTGACGGGACAGGCGAACGAGTCCAACGAGAAGGACGGCTTGCGGCTCGTGTTGGAGGTCAAAGCCGGCACCGATCCGAACCTCGTGATGGCGTATTTGTACAAGCACACCGAGTTGCAGAAATCGTTCTCGTACAACATGACCGCGCTGGTTCCGACCGACGACGGTAAGGGAATGGTGCCGCGCGACGGCCTGAGCCTCAAGGATATTCTCCAGCACTTCCTCGACTTTCGGCTCGCAACCGTGACGCGCCGGTTCGAGTACCAACTGCGCCAACTGCGTCGTCGCATCCATATCCTCGAAGGCTTCGCGATCATCTTCAACGCTCTCGATCGCGCCATCAAGATCATCCGCGAGTCGACCGGAAAGCCGGACGCGGCCGAGAAACTGAAATCGGTGTTCAAGCTCGACGATGAGCAGGTGACCGCGATTCTCGACTCGCAACTCTACAAGATCGCGCAGTTGGAGATTCAGAAGATTCTCGACGAACTGGCTGAGAGGAAAAAGAAAGCGAAGGAAATCGAGGCGATCCTTGCGTCCCCGAAGAAATTGTGGGGCCAGATCAAGGGCGAACTGGAATCGCTGATCGAGAAATTCCCCGAACGCCGCAAGACGCGGATGGCGTCCGACGAGGACGTGCTGACGTTTGACGAAGAAGCGTACATCGTCCGCGAGAACACGAATGTGGTACTTACGCGGAACGGGCGCATCAAGCGTATCGGCCGGTTAAGCGCGGTTGAGAACACGCGTGTCGAAGAAGGTGACGAGGTCGTCGCGGTGATCCCCGGAAGCACGCTCGATCACGTTGTGTTCTTCGCGGATGACGGCGCTGCGTACACGATGCGACTCAACGAAGTACCCGCGACCACCGGTTACGGGGAACCGATCACGAAGTTCTTCGCGCTTGGCGACGGGGTGAAGGTCGTCGCGGCGGTGACCACGGACCCGCGGTTCACGCCCGCGGACTGGACTGGCAAGGGCGACGCGCCGGGCGGCCCGTATGTGTTCGTCGGCACGCGAAATGGTTACGTGCTTCGGCTGCCGCTGACCGCGTTCCGCACCGAGTCGAAGAAGGTCGGTCGGCGTTTCGTGAAACTCGAAGAAGGTGATAAGGTGGTGATGGTGCGGTTAACGGGCGACGAAGAAGGCGTGATGCTCGCGACCGTGGGCGGCTACATCACGCACTTCCCGCTCAACCAAGTGACGATTCTTTCCGGTGTCGGGAAGGGCGTGTTCGGCATCAAACTTGAACCGGGTGACGAGTGCGTTGGCGGCGTGTTGGTGGGCGGACGCTTCGACAAATTGGTGGTGGAAACAGAGACCGGCAAGACGCAGGATTTCGGCCCCGGCGCGGTGAAATCGCGTGCGCGCGGTAGCAAGGGCGAGAAGCCGGGTCAGCGGACCAAATTCGCGCGTGTGGTGCCGCCCCCGATCGAACTGGCCGACTGGGACGCGGTCGAGGGCAAGAAATAGGCGAGCGGCGTTGGGCGAAGCCGCAAGCGACTGTCGCTCGCGGCTTCGCTCGACGATTCAGCCGGCGCAAGCGTACCATTCAGAATCGCAATTGTTTCCTGGGCGAGGCACCATGAGCGCACTTTCCATTGCACAGGCGAAGTACCGCACTGAAGACATCAAGGTTCTCAAAGGGTTGGAACCGGTCCGGTTGCGCCCCGCCATGTACATCGGCGCCGTGGACGGCAAAGGACTTCACCACCTCGCGTGGGAAATCCTCGACAACGCCGTCGACGAGTACATCAACGGCTTCGCGGACCACATCGCGCTGGTGTTGCACAAGTCCGGGCATGCGATCACAGTCACGGACAACGGCCGTGGTATCCCGATCGAGATGTCGAAGGAACACAAGAAGACCGGGCTAGAGTTGGTACTCACGGTTCTGCACGCGGGTGGTAAGTTCGGCGAATCGGATAGTGGCTACGTCCGCACCGGTGGATTGCACGGGGTCGGCGCGTCCGTCGTCAACGCGCTGTCGAAGAAACTCGTCGCGACCGTGAAGCGCGACGGCTTCGAGTACCAACAGAGCTATTCAAAGGGGGAGCCGCTCGGCAAACTGGAGAAGATCGGCCCGTTTCGCGGGCACGGTACCGGTATCTACTTCGAGCCGGACGACAGCATCTTCAAGACGGTCCGATTCGACCCCGATGTCATCAAGGCGCGCCTCGAAGACATGTCGTTCGTTCACAGCGGTTTGCACATCACCTACAAGAACGAGATCAGCGGTGAGACCCTCGAACTCGCGAACCCCGGCGGGCTGCCGGCGTTCCTCACGAAGCTCGTTACCGACGGGCAGAAACCGGCCGTGACGGAAGCCGCGTTTTCCGCAGTGCGCGAGACTGGTGACAAGATCGAGATCGCGCTACAGTGGACCGAATCGACCGATGAGACGTACCGCTCCTACGCGAATGGCATCCGCACACCGAGCGGCGGCACGCACGAAAACGGCCTGAAGAGCGCGCTACGGAAGGCGATCAACAACTATATCGAAACGCACGACGTGAAGGTGAAGGGGCTGAAGATCACTGCGGACGACATTCGAGAGGGCGTGGTCGCGGTGCTGTCGGTGTTTGTTCGCGAACCGCAGTTCGAAGGGCAAACCAAGCAGAAGCTGAACAACCCGGAGTTCGAGAACGCGGTCGATAACTTCGTGCGCCCGGCGCTCGAAGCGTGGCTGAACAACAACAAGACCGCGGCTGAGGCGATCGTTGGACGGATCGTCCTCGCGGCGCGGGCACGCGAGGCGTCTCGAGCCGCGGCTGTCGAGGTGAAACGCAAGGCGCCCGGTAGCCGACGTCTGAGTCTGCCGGGCAAACTCGCGGATTGCAAATCGACCGATATGGCGAAGACGGAGCTGTTCATCGTGGAAGGCGACTCCGCTGGCGGCTCCGCGAAACAGGGCCGGGACAACGACACGCAGGCGGTGTTGCCGCTCCGGGGCAAGATCCTCAACTGTGAGGGGCTGAACACCGCGAAAGCGCTCGGGAATCAGGAGATCGCGGACCTCGTCACCGCGATCGGCACCGGCGCAGGCGACAAGTTCAACATCGACGGCTTGCGCTACGGCAAGATCATTCTGCTGATGGACGCCGACGCCGACGGCTGCCACATTAGCACCCTGATGCTCGATTTCTTTTTTCGCCACATGCGCCCATTGATCGAGAAGGGGCACGTGTTCATCGGTCAGCCGCCGTTGTACCGGATCAACGTCGGCAAAGACACGTACTGGCTGGGGCAGGACGAAAAGGACGAGATGACGGAGAAGCTGTCGAAGACGAACCGCAAGTTCGAGGTGACGCGGTTCAAGGGTCTCGGTGAGATGGACTCGAAAGACCTGAAGAGTACGACCCTGGACCGCAAGTCACGCACGCTGCTGAAGGTGACGATTGACGGCTCGTTGGAGGCGGATCAGGCATTTGTGGAACTGCTCGGCAAAGACCCGGAACACCGCTATCGGTTTATCATGGAGAAGGCGGAACTGGCCGTCGCGGAAGACCTTGACGTGTGACGTTTGGGCCGCTTGCGGCTTCGCGATCGGTCGCGAAGCCGCAAGCGGCCCAAACAACTTCTCGCTCAAGGCGCACGTTTCCACTTCGGCGCCGCTCGGCCCTTCCATCCAATGGGCTTGCCGAGCAGCGCGCGGAGGATCGCATACCACTGTACCGCGAGCAACAGTACGATTGCGAGCGGGTGACACATCAGGCCGAGCGAGTCGGTTCGGAACCGGCGTCGCGACGCAACACGGACGGCTTGCACGAAGCAAACTGCACCGGTCGCGAAGAGGAACGGAACTATCGCGCGTTCACAAAAGTACGCGACGAAGACCAGTACGAACGGCAGCACCTGCCCGCACAACAACACTGCGGTCCAGAACCAAATCTGCCCGGTCGCGGCCATGCCTTCGCGCGCGTTCTTCGCCAAGCCGTACCACACGGCGATTGCGGAGCGGTACATCCGACAGGTTGCGAGATTGGTCGCGTCGCACACGTCCGTCCACAAACCGGCCTTGCGGTACGCTCGCGGCAACGTGAGTCCGTCGTGGAGCGATGCCTTCACCGCCGCATGCCCGCCGACCTTCTCGTAAGCGGTTCGCGTGGTCGTGAACCACTGACCGCACCCGGCCCCGAACGCGGACCAGCGGAAGTGCCGCATTCCCCACAGCGGCAGGAAGCACAGCAGCAACCAGTTGATGAGCGGGATGAGCAGTTTCTCGAGTAGCGTGCCGGTTTCCTGACGCGGGAAGCCGCTCACGAGGTCCGCACCACTCTGCCGCAGGAACAGCACCATTCGCGCCAGCGCGTCAGGGCTAAGGCGCACGTCGGCGTCGAGAAACGCGAACGTGTTGAATCGCGCGAGGTTCGAGAGGGCGAAACACGCGTGTTGCTTGCCGCACCAGCCGTTGGGAAGCGGCGGCGCAGTTTCGAGCCGCAGTCGCGGGTCTTCCGCCGCGAGCGCGCGGACGATCTCCGCCGTGCGGTCAGTGCTCGCGTCGTCCAGCACGATGACTTCGAGTTCGGCGTGAAGTGAAGCGAGGACGGACCGCACGCACGCTTCGATGCCGAGTTCTTCGTTTCGCGCGGGGATGAGAACAGAGATGGAAGCCAACCCCTCACCGGTCGGCGAAGCGCCGCCACCCTCGCCCCGCAAAGCCGGGGCGAGGGGAAGAAGGGGCGGCTCGCGGAACAGGAACGAGTTCCACAGGTAGAGCAGGGCGGGCACCGCGGCGCAACCGAGCGCGACCCACGCGAACAGGAGCAGCGTCACGGCTTCTCCTCGCGCGCGGCGTCGTGCGACGGGTCGAACTTCCGCCCGCGTGCCCACGACTTGAGTCGCAGCCAGGTGTCGTAGATGCCGCCGACGCCGGTCTTGCCCGCGAGCAGTTCCGTGAACGTGCAGGGGTCGCGCTTCATTGTCTCCACGTTGAGTGCGTCGAGGTTGCGCGTGAGTGCGCCTTCGATGAGCGCGGTCCACGCCTTGCCCTTCAAGCCGGGATGCTCCGTGATCTTCAGCGGCTCGCCGACGCGAACGAGCGATTCGGGCGTGCGCTCGGTCCAGAAGGTGTATTCCAGCGCGACCGGCAGCACGATGCCGGACGTCATACTCGCCGCGAGGTGACCCACACCGGATTGCAGCGCGAGTGGGCGCTCGCGCACATCGGTAAAGCGACCTTGTGCGGTGACCCAGAATACACTTCGCGGTTGCGAGAGGATCGCGGTACCGGTGCGCAGGAACTCGGCCGCGCCGCTGAGTGACTTCACATCGACACCGACGAAGCCGACACGCTTGAAGAAGCGGTAGCGCTCGAGCGCGACCGCGTCGATGGCGGCGAACTGATCGCGCTCCGCGAACGCGCGGCTCAACACGATCCCGATCAGCGGATCCCACCAACTCGGGTGGTTCAGCACGATAAGAAGCGGTTCGTCGCCGGACGCGAGCAGGCCGCCGGACTTGGACAGGCGCACCGCATGGAAGTGTTTGCTGACGTAGCGGCACGCGTACTTGCGGAACCCGCGGATGAGCCACGGCCAGCGTTCGGGTAGGACGCTTCCGTTCGGGTCGCGGCTAAACGAACTCACGTGCGCACCCGCTGAGGTTGGAGTGCCTCGCGCACGCGGGCCTTCGGTGCGACATCGTCGTGGTCGAGTGCGTCGGCCGCGATCCACCCGGACATCAGCACCATCGGCATCCCGGGTCCGGGGTGAGCCGCGCCGCCCGCGAGGTACAACCCCGTTACGTCCGGCGAGCGGTTCACGGGCTTGAACGCGCCAGTCCATTTCCCGTGACTCGTGAGACCGTAGATCGCACCGTTCAGTACGCGGTAGCGGTCGTGGATGTCCTGCGGCGTCAGGGCAGATTCGTACACGATGCGGTGTTCAAGATCCGGCATCCGGCCCGTCGTCTTGAGCTTGTTGATGATGATCTTCCTGTACTCGGGCAGCATTCGATTCCAGTCGTGATGCGGACGAAGGTACGGTGTGTGAACCAGTACGTACAGCGCGTCGCCCCCGGGCGGCGCGGTTTCCGGTTCGGTGCGCGTGGTGGACGCAACGTAGCACGTGGGATCAGATGCCGGTTCGCCTTTGCTGTAGATGGAATCGAATTCCGAGTGTGGGTCGGCGGAGAACACGAAGTCATGGTGAAGGAGATGTTCGTACGCCCGGTTCAAGCCCAGGTAGAGAACGACGCCGGAACACGCCGGTTCGTAGGTGCGGCGCCTCTCGAACCGTTTCGCGGCCCGCGGGGCGGTCTCTTGGAGCAACTCGCGGTGCGTGCGCGCGCTGTCGGCGTTCGACACGACTGCCGCGAGTTCGACCACTTCGCCGCTGTCGGTTTCGACGCCACGAACGCGCTTCCCATTGACGTCGGTCAGTACGCGATTGATGCCGGCATTCGTGCGGAACTCGACGCCTAGCTCCGCGCAGAGTTGCACCAGCGCTTCCGGCACGGCGCGTGTGCCGCCGCGCGGATACCAAATCCCCTCCGTAGTCTGCATGTGGGCGATGCCGCATAGCACCGCGGGCGACGACTCCGGGCACGAACCGACGTACTGCGTGAAGTGGTCGAGCATCTGCGCGACACGCGCGTCAGGCACAAACTTCCTCACGGTGCTCGCCACCGATCGGCCCATCCGCATCGCGAGTACGTCGCCCAGGAGTTTCGCCGAGAAACCGGCTCGCCAGTCAATCATGTCGCGGACGCCGCCGATGGACTTCCAGAAGTAGTGGCGGTCGGAAACCTGATGGAGCCGGTCCGAGAGCGCGTGAAAGCGTCGGTAGCCATCCGCGGAACCGCAACCGGGCGCGAACGTGTTCAACTTCGCGACCATCGCGTTAACGTCTTCTACCAGGTCGAGGGAGGTGCCGTCGCTGAAGAAGCACCGCCACTGCGGGTCGAGTCGAATGAGGTCGAGGTAGTCTTCCATCCGCCGGTTGGCTTCGCTGAAGATGCGCCGCAGCACCGACGGCATGGTGAGGATCGTCGGCCCCATGTCGAACTGGAAACCGTCTGCGTTCAGCACGGCCGCCTTGCCGCCGAGCCACGCACTCTTCTCGAACAGTGTGACCGCGTAACCGCGCGCGGCCAGCACGCACGCCGCCGCCAATCCGCCAAGACCGCCGCCGATCACGCCAACGCGATTCCGTTCCGCCGTGTTGGTCACTTACTTCGTCTCCCTTACGCGGTCGCCACCATGTGTTGCAGGATCGCCAGAATCAGCCCGACCTCGCGGGCGTAATACTCGCTCTGATCGAGTGTCAGTTCGGTGTCGCGGAGGCGGAGAAGCCTCCAGGTCGTTCCCGTCGTGGCGGCTCCGTACACCTGCGTGATCGGTGCCTTGCTCGCCTGATTAAACAGCCACGCCCCGCGCATTTCCGCAATGCACTGCCCCAGACCGGTGTTCACGTTGTCGTTCTTCGCCTCCGCGACCGCGACCACCGGGGCGGTCAGCATGTAAATCTCTGGCCCGCGTGTGATCAGAAAGTCGCAGTAGCCGTTCAGCCCCGTGGTTGGCTCGATGTTGAATTCCACACCGGAGAACACCGCATGCCGGCGCTCGATCAGTCGCCGAAACTCAAGGAGGATCGGCGCGACCACGAACTCGGATCGTGCCTTCTCGGTGTCGAGGCCGAGGGCGAGCGTAATCCCATCGTCAAGGCGGCTCAGGAAGTCCGCCGAGACCGCAACCGGCTGAATGTCAGGGAACAACCGCGTAGAGGTCAGCGTCAGTCCCAGCCTGGTGACAACATCCGGGAATGTAAACTCGCAACGACATTGCTTCGCCTTCTGGGTTGGTGCCTGCATTCTAACAGGTCGCTGGCACCTCCTCCGGCAGCGCGGCGCCCGGCGTGCCGAGCCATTCGGCGTCCTGGCCTAAGTCGTTCAGCAACAGTCGGCTCGTGATGCGGGCCGACTCATAGATCACCGGAAGGCCGCTGCCGGGGTGCGTGCCGCCGCCCACAAGATACACGCTTTCGAGTTCGTTGAACCGGTTTCGCGGGCGCAGGTGCAACATCTGACCCCACGTGTGCGCCAGGCTGAACGTCGCGCCGCGATACACGTTGTACGCGCCTTCCCAGTCCGCCGGCGTCACGATCTTCTCGAAGCGAATCCGCTTCTCCACGCCCGGCAGCCCGACCTTCTCCAACTGCTTCAACAGCTTCGCGCGGAACGCGGGCGCCTCCTTCGACCAATCGACGTTCGCGTGCTGGTGCGTGACCGGTGCGAGCAGGTAGAGCGTGCTCATGCCCGGCGGCGCGAGACTCGGGTCGGTGGGCGTCGCGTTCTGCACGTAGAACGACGGGTCATCGGAAAGCACGTGCCGCTGTTCGATGTCTGCAAGGTTCTGCACGTAGTCCTTTGCCGTGTGGATCGTGTGGTGCGGCACGTCGTCGTAACGGCCGTCGATGCCCAGATACATCATGAACGTCGAACACGAGAACTTCTTCTTCTCGATCTTCGCGTCGGTCCACTTGCGGCGGATGTGATTCGGGACGAGTTTCGTCATCGCGTGGGCGAAGTCCGCGTTGATGACGATCGCGTCGGCCAGATGTTCGCCGCTCTGTGTGCGCACGCCTATGGCTTTCCGACCGTCGAAGAGAACCTCCTTCACGTCTTCGTTGAGCGTGATGCGCACGCCGAGTTCGCGCGCGACGCGGGCCATTCCGTCGGACACCGCGGAGCAACCGCCGATCGGGTGCCACACGCCATACTCATATTCGAGAAACGACAGGATCGAGAACAGGCTCGGGCAGTTGAACGGCGACATTCCCAGGTACTTCGACTGGAATGAGAACGCGAGCCGGATGCGCTCGTCGCTGAAGTACCGACCCAACTCCGCGTCGAGCGACGACCACGGCCGCAGCGTCGGGAATAACTTGATGAGTTGCCAGCGGATGAGGTCGCGCCAACTGGAGAACGGGCGCTCCAGGCACGGCCGGAACTTCTCCATCTTCACGCGATTATTGCTCAGAAATCGGCGCACGTTCTTCGCGTCGGCGGGGTTGATGCGCGCGACTTCCGCTTCGAGTTTTGCGACGTTCGGTGTGCAGTTGAGTTGGCCACCAATTCCGAACGCGATGCGGTACTGCGGGTCGAGACGCACCATGGGGATTTCGGCCCTGAGATCGCGCCCAATCAACTTGAAGATGCGTTCGAGGACGAGCGGGTAGAGGAAGAACGTCGGTCCGAGGTCGAAGCGGAAGCCATGTTCTTGTATCGCGGAGCAACGCCCGCCAACGTCGGGCAGGCGCTCGATGATGTGGACGTCGAGGCCCGCTTTCGCGAGCAACAGCGACGCGGCCAACCCGCCTGGCCCCGCGCCGACGATCAGCACGGACTTCGGGCGGTCTGATTCGGCGTGAGTGTGTGATTTGGGCGAGGAGGTTGCAGACAGCGAGGTCATGCACGAATCCATTAGCGTTGCCCCCGCCAATCCCGCGGCGGGTTCGAGACAGTCTACCGAGAGGGGGCATCGGCGCGCACCCACGCGCCGAATCAATTTCGGGCCGGCACGCGCCCGCGGGCTTACCATGACGGAATGAGATCGCTATAGCCCGCGAAGCCGCAAGCGGCGAACATTTGCCGATTGTGGCTTCGCGGGCCGACTCGGCCCGATTGAGTGTGACCTATGCCTGTCCCGACGCTCACCCCAGCAGCAGTCCGCGCGGCAGCGGAGAAACTGCCCCGCGTGCGGCTCGCGCACCTGCCCACGCCGCTCGAAGAGCTACCGCGTTTTGCCGCGAAGATCGGCGGGGGCGTGCGCGTCTTCATCAAGCGCGATGATTGCACCGGCCTCGTACTCGGCGGGAACAAGGCCCGGCACAACGAGTTCCTGTTCGGCGACGCGCTCGCGAGCGGTGCGGACATGTTCGTGTGGGGCGCGCTGGTGCAGTCGAATAACTGCCGCACCACGGCCGCCGCGTGCGCGAAACTCGGCCTCGAATGCCGGTTGTATCTTTCGCGGGCGCACCAGAAGACCGAACCGCAAGGGAACCTGCTGCTCGATTACCTCGTGGGCGCGCACGTCGAGTTTACGGACCTGAAGATCGGGCCGGAGCTGAACTCGCTGATCGCGTCGAAGGCCGCGGAGTTCCGCGCCGCGGGGCGGAAGCCGTACTTCTGGGATCCGCCGCGTGTAGTGCCGCTCTCGGCGGTGAGTTACGCGCTGTGCATGGCCGAGATTGCAGAGCAACTCGCGGCCCTGAGACTGGCGCCCTCGGCGTTTTATGTGTCGTCCGCGGGCGCGACCGGTGCCGGTGTCGCGCTGGGCAAAGCGCTGCTCGGCTTCGCGTGCCCGGCCCGGCTCATTTGCCCGATGCATTGGCCCTGGGACATCCCCGCGCGCATGGCCGACGATGCGAACGCCGCAGCGGAGCGCATGGGACTTCCGCACCGGCTCGCGCCTTCCGATCTCGACGCAGACGAATCCTTTATCGCGCCGGGTTACGGGATCCCGTCGCCCGCGGGTCAGGAAGCGATGCACTTACTCGCCACAACAGAAGCGATTCTGACCGACCACGTGTACACCGCGAAGGCGCTCGCGGCGCTGATCGCGGACGTGCGTGCGGGCAAGTATCCGCGAGGCTCGTCGGTGGTGTTCATCCACACCGGCGGCGTGCCCGCGATCTTCGCCGAACCGGATAAGGTGTTGCCCGGGATGTGATACCCCGAACGCCCTTGCGGGTCTGACGCTAACCGTAACTTGAGTGCGCGCTATACTGAATCCATCCTCACGAGGCGTTGCCATGATCCGCCGCGCCGTACCGTTCGCGCTGTCGCTGCTTCTCGTTGTGGTCGCCACGCACGCGCGCACACAGCCGAAGTACGCGGATCCGGAGTTGAAGCCGAAGGACCGCGTGCACTGGGCGTTCGTTCCGCCGAAGCGCCCGGCGCTTCCCAAGACCGCGATTCCCGTTGCCAACCCGATTGATGCGTTCGTCCGCGCGCGGCTGGAAAAGGAAGGGCTGAAGTCGGGCGCGGACGCCGACAAACTCACGCTTCTGCGCCGTGTCACGCTCGACCTCACTGGGTTGCCACCGACGCCCGCGGAAGTCGATGCGTTCCTGAAGGACGACACGCCGGACGCTTACGAGAAGGTGGTCGAGCGGTTGCTCGCGTCGCCGCACTTCGGCGAGCGATGGGCGACGCACTGGCTCGACGTCGTGCGCTTCGCGGAGAGCAACGGCTACGAGATCGACTCCGACCGACCGCACGCGTGGCGTTACCGCGACTACGTCGTGAAAGCGTTCAACAGCGATATGCCGTACGATCAGTTCGTGCGTGAGCAGATCGCGGGCGACGAACTCGCGGGCAAGGACGCGAAGACCAAGCCCGAACTGCTCGTCGCTACTGGTCTGCACCGCTGTGGCCCGGTTCACCTCGTCAGCGGAAACCTTGATCCAGAAGTGCTCAGGCAAGAAGTTCTCACCGAGATGGTGAACGGCGTGGGGTCCGCGTTTCTGGGCCTCACGTTCGCCTGCACGCGTTGCCATAATCACAAGTTCGACCCGCTTTCGGCCGGTGACTACTACAGGTTGCAAGCGTTCTTCGCGAACGCGAAATACGCCGAGGTCGATTTCGCCACGCAAGCGGAACGCGATGCCCGCAAGAAGAAGCTCGACGAGATCACCGCGAAGACGGCTCCACTCAAAAAGCAGATCGCCGACCTCGATACGCCTGTGCGCGCGCGGCTCGCGAAAGCGAAGCGCGAAAAACTGGAGCCGAAATATAAGGAGGCGCTGGAGACCCCCGCCGAGAAGCGGACCGCGGAGCAGAAGACTCTGGCCGCGCACTCGAACGCGCTCACCAAGGTGAGTTGGGACGAAGTGCTCGCCGCGATGCCGCCTAACGATCTCGCGACGAGAGTGAAGTTTCGCGAGTCGCTGCACGCACTCGAAGCCCAGGTTCCGCCCCCGACACCGGCGGCGTGGGCGATCGAGAACACCGGTAGCGCGAAGACGTTCGTGCTGACCCGCGGCGAAGCGAGTTTGAAGGCACTGGAGGTTCAGCCCGGCTTTCCGCGTGTGTTGGTGAAGGGCGAACCACCGGCACCGAAGTCGCGGCGCGAACTCGCCGACTGGCTCACTCACCCCGACCACCCGCTCACAGCCCGCGTGATCGTGAACCGGCTCTGGCAGCATCACTTCGGTCGGGGCATCGTAAGCACGCCCAACGACTACGGCGCTCGCGGAGACAAGCCCACGCACCCGGAGCTATTGGATTGGCTGGCGATCGAGTTGGTTGAGAAGAAGTGGAGCCTCAAGCACATCCATCGTCTACTGGTGACGAGTGCCACCTATCGCCAGGTCGCAACAGGCGATCACGGCGCGAAACTCGACGGCGAGAACAAACTCCTCTGGAAGATGAACCGGCGGCGGCTCGAAGCAGAAGCGATTCGCGATTCCGTTCTCACCGCGGCCGGCACACTGAACCGGCAAGTCGGAGGCGTGTCCGTAAAGGTGCCGCTCGAACCGGAAGTGTACGACCTCATCTTCACCGAAGGCGAACCCGACGGCTTGTGGCCGGTCACGCCCGACGCGAAACAACACTCGCGGCGCTCGGTGTACTTGTTCAACAAGCGGAACGTCCGGCATCCGATGCTCGAAGCGTTCGACCAGCCGGATACTCTCAACGCGTGCGCTGTGCGCCCGGTCAGCACGTTCGCCCCGCAAGCGTTGATCCTGATGAACAGCCCGTTCGTTCATACTCAGGCGAAGCTGATGGCGGTGTCGCTCATTAAGGACGCGGGCGACGACACCGACAAGCAACTGAACTCGCTGTACCGCCGCGCGGTGGGCCGGGTGCCGAACGCGACCGAGCTCAAACTCGCGACCGAGTTCTTGAAGGAGCAGGCTGAGACCGTGCGCGAGAGGTTGAAGGCGAAGTTGCCCATCGGAATTGAGGCTGACGCACTCCCCGCAGGTGCGGATGTGGCGCACGCTCGCGCGCTCGCGGACCTGTGCGTGGTGCTGTTCAACACACACGAGTTCGTGTACATCCCCTAACGTCTTGGCGAGCGGGGTGCGTAAGCCCCCCCTCGATGATTCGCAGCGCGAATGGCTGGCGAATCATCAGGGGGCTTAGCACCCCGCTCCCCTACTCGATCACGAACGTGGCGAGTTTGTCCACGTTTACCTGATCGGGCGGGTAGTCCTTGCGGGCCGGCATTCGCGGGTACACTTCCGGGAACGCGTACCGCCCCAACGGCCATTCCAGAGGCCAGTCGTCAGGTAACTCCGACGTCGTGAACCGCTGCTCTTCGCCTGGGTGTATCCGGCGCCCGTCGGCGCCGCGAAGCGGAATGCCGCTCATCACACGCGGACCTGATGGTCCGTGCGGGAGCGTCTTCGTGGACACCGCCGACGCGACGTTGAAGTACTCGTGGCGCAGGCCGTTGCGGTCGCTCGCGTACCGGCCCACCATCCGCCGCATGAGGTTCACCATGCGGTCGCGATCGAGCGGGTGAACCAGGTCCAGTTTCGGGGCCACGAACGCGACCCGCGTGATCCACCCCGGGCGCCACGAGTGCGGCAGGAAGGTTTTGCTCAGCGCGCGGGCGACCGGACCGAACAGCGTGTTCTCGCCCGGATCAAGCACGTCGAACAGACCCTGGACGATCTCGCGGTTGTCGTCGTACATGCCCACACCACCCGCGAGCAGTGCCGCGATGTCGATCAGCACGACCAGCGCAGTGCAGGAGCGGAACGCTGAGATCGTCGGCACCACCACTTGCTCGACGTACCGGTTGTAGCGCGCGGAGAATGACTCGAACAACTCGGTACCGTTCCGCCGCAGGTTCGCGGGCAGTGGGCAGAATTGATTCTCCACGTCGATGCCGCAGTGCCGCGCCGTCGCGAGCACATCCGGTGCGGACGGGCGCGCCAACTGGCCCTTGAGGTCGAGCAGGAACGTCGAAGGGGCGATCAGCGGTTTGAAGTTCAGGATCAGGTTCGCGAGCGCCAGCCGGTACGCGGCGAGCAGTTCGCCCTCGGACGCATCCGGGCGGGCGATCGCGTCGAGGAATGACGCCGTGTGCGCGCGGTACGTGATGTCGTTTGTGAACCGGTCGAGGACTCGCTCCGACCAACCGGTGAAGTCCAGCCCGAACATCTCGGCGTCCGCGATGCGCTCGCCAGGCAGGTCGTATAGTTTCAAAAGGCAGTCGCTGAACCTCCAATCGGAGCGCTCGAACCGGCAAACGTACTGCGAGCGGTCCGTGGTCTTCGAGGGCCACAATCCGGTGTGTACGAGTCCCTCTCGGTGGCCGGTGTAGTTGAACGCGGTCCAGTCGCGGTCCGGTTGTTCGACGGTGAACCGGCGCAGGTGCGTGCCCGGTTTGCCGAATCGAAACCGGTCCGGGTCGTGATCCTGTAAGTGGTTGATGAGCGACGTAAGCAGCACCGTTTTGCCGGAACTGTACAGTCCGACGATTCCGACGCGAGCCTCGGTTGTCTTGATCCCACGGAAGATGCTCATTCCCGTCCCCGCGAATGCGATAGGGTGTTACTTATGAGTGGTATTCGCTTCACCCACATCGACCATTGTTCGGTTCTCATCACCGACCTCGCGAACGCTCGCGCGTTCTATGTCGGCGTACTCGGGCTGATGGAGATTCCGAAGCCGAAGACGTTCGACTTCGTCGCGTTGTGGTTTCAACTCGGTGACAGGCAGACGCTTCACCTGCTCCAGAAACCCGAAGCCGACACGCGAAGCCCGCGACACTTCGCGCTTCGCGTGCCGGATATCGAGCAGGCTCGCGACCACTTCCGCACGCACGGCGTCGTGATGCAGGAAACCGGGCCGATTCCGCACTGCGACCGGTTCTTCGTTAGCGACCCAGATGGGAATCGCATCGAGGTGATTCAGTGGCTCGAACCTTATGACTCGATCGCGAGCGGTGCGGCGAAACTCGACTGACCTCACCGCGTTCGGCCGCTACAATGAGCAGTGAACGCGAGGACACGTCGTGATCGAAGACCCGATTCCGCCCATCAGTGAACAACCCTCCGATCCCCGCGACCCGGCCACAAAGGTCCGCGAGTTCCCCACCACGTCCGGCGTGTACCTCATGAAGGATGCCGCGGCGAACGTCATCTATGTGGGCAAGGCGAAGAACCTCCGCAGTCGTGCGTCGTCGTACTTCAGCAAAGAGGCGGCGAACGACGCCCGCATCCGCGACTGGATGCCGCTCGTCATGGACGTGGACTTCATCGAGACAACTGACGCGATTCAGGCCGTGTTCACGGAAGCGCGGATGATCAAGGATCTGCGCCCGAAGTTCAACAAGGAGCTGAAGGACGACAAGACGTTTCCGTATCTGCAAATCCGCACGCGCGAAGAGTTCCCGCGGGTCGAGATCACGCGGAAGCCCAGACGCAAAGGCGTCAGGCTCTACGGACCTTTTACGAGTACCAAGCCGCTCAGGATCGCGGTGGATGTGCTCCAGAGGTTGCTCCAGTTCCGCACGTGCGCGCTCGACATCAAGAGCGGCGAAGATAGATGGAAGTGGTTTCGGCCGTGCCTGCTACACAGCATTAGACGCTGCACCGCGCCGTGCAACCTTCGCGTCTCGCGCGACGACTATCGCGCGCAGATCAAGAAACTCATCTTCATTCTCGAAGGCAAGACTGCGAAGCTGATCCGGCGTATGGAAAAGGAAATGAGCGCCGCGAGCGAGGCGTTGAACTTCGAGAAGGCCCGGCGCATTCGCGACGAGATCACTGCGATTCGGAAACTCGACATGCGCGGCGATGCGAACAGGGACGTGCAGCCTGAAGTGTTCCCCATCGACCCGAAGAAGGGCTTGATTGGGTTGCGAAAGATTCTTCGGCTAGAGAAGATGCCGCGTACGATCGAGGGAATGGACATCGCGCACCTGAGCGGGCAAGACACGGTCGCGTCGCTGGTGTCGTTCCTTGATGGGATTCCGTTCAAGCCGGGCTACCGGCGGTTCAAGATCAAGTCGGTACAGGGCGTGGACGACTTTGCGAGCATGCGTGAGGTCGTGACGCGGCGCTTCCGCCGGATGCGAGACGAGGACGAGGTGTTCCCGGACATCCTCCTCATCGACGGCGGGAAGGGTCAACTGAACGCGGCGATCGAGGCGTTCCAGGCGATCGGACTCACCCCGCCATGCATGATCTCGCTGGCGAAACAGGAAGAAGAAATCTTCCGTCCCGGTGAAGCCGAGTCGATCAAACTGAGCAAGCACTCGGCCGCGCTGCGGTTGCTCCAGTACGTTCGCGATGAGTCGCACCGGTTCGCGCAGCACTACCACCACATGCTGCGAAGGAAGCGGTTTACCGAGGATTGATAGACGAGCCGGTCTTGTAGGGTGGGACAAGGCTTTCGCAGGCCCACCACGCGCCGCGAGCGATAAACCGTGTTTTGGTGTCGCTGTGGTGGGCCTGGAGGGGCTTGCGCTGTGGACTTGTAACTCAGCCGCCCTCGGCTGAGTTCGCGTCTTTCTCCCCGATGAGTTCGCGTAGCTTTTTGGCGATGGGTGAGAGCTTCATGGTTCCGAAGGAACCTTCCTGGCGTTGAGCCTTTGCCAACAG
>CAMDQN010000104.1 GCA_945905925.1 Singulisphaera sp. GP187 | reverse complement strand
CAACCGAGGGACTGGGGTAGAAATCACGAAATATCATCGACGAGACGAGATAAACCGCTTGAACGCCAAGAAGACGGGGGTAACACGATTTTGCGATCCGCACCAACACCTACGATTCCAGCCACGCCCGGAACGCGCAAGAACCTCGGTGGGCCTGCGCAAAGCCTTGTCCCACCCTACGAGACTCCCTATCCTAATAAGTCTTGAAACACGCTCGCAACCGTTAGTGGAGTGAAAGCATGGCCGACCGCATGTCAACCCGTATCCGGTACGACCGGATACGCGATAAGGGCGCGATCTCGCGCACCGTCAACGGGCACCTCAAGCGGAAGGAACGCGCCAGCCGCGACGCCCGCATGAAGAAGCTCATCAGCACCGGGAAGTACCCGTACACGCCGGCCATTCAGAGCTGGTTGAGTGATCAACTCAACGTGCGGTTCTCGGAAGTGACCGAAGCCGCGGCGAAGGAAGTCGCGAGCAAGTAACGTCATCCGTCCAACCGCTCCGACGCGGTTCGCGCCTCTTCCTCGCTCGAACCAATCTGCGAATAAATCTCCGCCGGGCTGAACCCCGGCGGGACTCATCCCCACAGTGGAAGGCTTCGGCCTTCTCGTGGCACTTTGCGCACGCAAGGATCCCGTTTTCGGCCACGTACCCGCCGTTCGGCATCTCGTTGCGATCCGAGATGTGGTGCGCGTCGAGTTCGTCTTCTGCGCGTTCTGGCGTGGACGCGAACCCGCGCGCGCGGCACCTAAACCCGTCGCGGGTGAACACTGCGGCGCGGAATTGCTGCCGAATCTGTTTTTTGCGAGGTGACACGACGCACCAGAGTGAGAGCGGGGTGCTCTCAAGACTCCGTTTCGGCGTCCGGGTTCGCTTTCGCCGCCGGGTTGTGGGACGCGCAGTAGGCATGAAGTCGCGGGTACAGCGGGATCGAGAACCCCAACGGAATGTCCCCGCGACCGATGAGCAGCGCGACCAGAGGAATTCGCAGTTTCATCCGGTGCCAGCCGCGGGCTTCGATGACCGCAGGGCGGTTGCAACGGCTGCACCGCATTGCGGTTCCGTCTGGCAACATGATTGCGGAGGCGCGTTGTTTGGCGTCGTGTTCGGCGATTTGCGCGCGAGTTACGCCGCGACGGTCCAACTCGCCTTCCATCAGGTCGAGCGCGGCCGGTTCCATCCCCTCGCGGTAAACCGTGACGCGGTCGAGCAGCTCTTCCGTTGGTGCTGTGTGGGTGTAATGGGCAATCTCTCTGAGCGGAAACCTCATTTCGGACTCCGAGCAGAACCGGGAACGGGTTCGTGGGGTTCACTCGCTAAGTGGCCAGTTTGGGAACTCTGCAGCCAGGCACCGCGTCTCACCTGACGGCGGGCTCACGGAATGTGGAAAACGGTAGACCGGCCCCGCCGCTCTCGACTAGACTACAAGAATCCACGGAACACAGTCTACCAGCCCTGGCCCCGTGCCGGGCGGCTTTCACGACAGTCGAACCATCAAGGGGAACCCCGGATGATCCGCTCTCTCCTCCTCGCCGGCCTTACGGCTGGCCTCTTCTGGGCCGCGGCCCATACGTCGGCCGCAGCCGACGAACCGAAGGCTCCCGCTGGCGGCATCTCGCCGCAAACGGCCAAGATCAACGAACTGATCGCGAAGAACTGGGAGGCCGCTGGCATCGCGAAGCCGTCCGCGAAGGCCACCGACCACGAGTACATGCGGCGTGTGTTCCTCGACCTCATCGGCCGCATCCCGACAGTCGAAGAGATCGTGGACTTCGAGCAAGACAAGTCCGCGAACAAGCGCGTGCGCCTCGTCCAGCGGTTGCTCAACGAGAAGAAGTTCGCGCCGAAGGCGGCCAACGGCAAGACGCTGACCGCGGTGCCGGGACTCGCGAAGTTCCCGATCGACTACTCGGCCGCCTACGCTCGCAATTTCGCGGAGATCTGGTCCGTGTGGCTGCTCACCCGTAGCGGCGTGGACGCGATCTACCGCGAACAACTGATGATGTGGCTCGAAGACCAACTCGACACCAACGCTCCGTACCGCGAGTTCGTCACGGGTTTGATCACCGCGACCGGCAAGAGCAACGAGAACGGCGCGGTCCACTTCGTGTTCCGGCACCTTGGTGATCCGATCACGGCCGACACCAAAGGCCAGAAGGTCGATCTCGAGGAGTTCGGCAAGTTCGACAACGTGCCGGTCACGTCGCGCGTTACGAAGTTGTTCCTCGGCATCCAGACGCAATGTACACAGTGTCACGACCACCCACAGGCGAAGGAGTGGCTGCAGGCCGACTTCTGGGGTGTGAACGCGTTCTTCCGTCAGACCGACAAGGTCGGCACGCAGAACACGATGCAGAAGAAGGCCGCGACGGTTAACTACGTCGAACTCCGCGAGATGCCGAACTGGAATAAGAAGGGCATGGTGCTGTATGAGCGCCGCGACGGCCAGCGCAAGGCGTCGTTCCCGGTGATGCTCAAGGACATCGCGCAGGCCGAGAAGGGCGACAAGTCCACGAAGAACCTGATCTCGACCCCGGCCACCAACAAGACCCGTCGCCAGATGCTCTCCGAGTGGGTGCTTCAGCACGACAACTTCGAGCGCGCATACGTGAACCGGCTGTGGGGCCACCTGTTCGGTCGTGGACTGCAGAAGGACTCGTCGGTTGACGACTTCAAGAGCGATAACGAAGTGGTTCACCCCGAACTGCTGGCGTATCTGGGCGAGCAGTTCAAGCAGTACAACCACGACACGAAGAAGCTCCTCGAATGGCTTTGCACGAGTGACGTGTACCAACTGAGCCACGTTGCGGCGAAGGGCCAGACCGACAACAAGTACGACCCGTATTTCGCGCGGATGCCGCTGAAGGCGATGTCGCCGGAAGTGCTGTTCGACTCGCTCTCGCTCGCGACCCGCGCCGAGTCCCGTCTGAACGAGGCCCAGTACAAGGCGCTGAAGGCGAGCTGGACCGGGCGCCTGGTTCGCAACTTCGGCGACGACGAAGGCAACGAACTGAGCTTCAACGGCACCGTCGTCCAGGCGCTGCTGCTGATGAACGGTAAGGACTTGAACGATCAGGTCGGCACGGCGAAGGACAGAGGCGTCGTGGCGGACGTCGTGAAGAAGCACAAGGCATACCCGATTGGCATCTACGACGAGTTGTTCATGATGACCTTGAGCCGACACCCGTCGAAGGAAGAGGTAACGAAGCTCGAACAGGTGCGCAACGGCAGAGCGACAATCGCCGGCACGCCCGCGACCCCGACCGGCCCGACGCCGAAGGGATCGGTCCCGCCGAAGCCCCCGGTGGCCGTGCCAGTTCCCATCCCGGGCGCTTCGCCGGACGACGTGTCGTTCTACCAGGACGTGTTCTGGGCGCTGCTCAACACGAATGAGTTCATGCTGAACCACTAAACCAGTAGGCTGTGAGCAGACGGCAGATAGTGAACCAATAGCAAACAAGCCGTGCGACTGCGGTCGCACGGCTTTTGCGTTTTCTGGGGTGCTAAGCGACAGGCCCAGTCTGTCCCTCAGAACTGCTTTGGCTCACTTGGCGATTCGCGCACCTTACGGGGCCGGTTCGACCACCGTCGCAACCAAATACGGCTTCGTGAGGCCGGTACGTGTGGATGAGGTGCCGTAGACATCGACGCGCGTCCCGAGGTGGCGCTTCAGGTTGATCCCTTCTCCCGCAGTCACGTACATCGTAACGACACCCTGTGAAGTTTCGAGCATGTAGAGTTGGCGGTTCGGGCCGTCCGGGGTGAGTGTGGAGTTACGCAGGACCCCTGTACCCGACACCTGCGAGCGGCTGTTTACGCTCGCAGCCGGCGGGAGCGGTTCCGGTGTCCCCGGACGCACTCCGCGATCCTCCTTCGCCGGCGGCTTGAGCAGGTTCGTCGGCGTGGACGTGGTGGTGCCATTTCCGGTGCTGAGTCCGCGCGCGGTTCGCTGCTTCTCGCGGATCAAGTGGACGCGGGTGTAACACTGACTCGCGATGGTGTGGTCGCCACCTTCCTTGTTCATCTCGGCGGCGAGTTGGAAGTACAGTTTCTCCGCGTCCGCGAGCCGGTTCTCGCGCTCCGCGATTTCGGCCTGCGCCCAGAGCGGGTGGTTCACGGCGGGTTTGCTCGCCGTCACGCCACCGGTCGCGGGGGTGATCGAAGGACCGGGAATTGTCGCGATCGGACCGCCGGCGGGCAAACTCCCGCTCGTACCGGGCGTAACCGGCGTGACGTGCTCGTTCACGCGCACGGTGAAGTTGCTGGTCGTGGGCTTCTCGAACTGGATCGCGGTCTTTGGGAGGTAGCGCACGTCGCCGTGCGGCGGTGTGATCGGATACCACGTTTTCCCCGCGAACGTGACCTTCGGTCCGATCACGCAGAACTGCGCGCCTTGCGGCACCTTCACGCGCCGGATGTCGAGCGGTTGAGCCAAGCCCACCTTACCAGCCGCGACCGTGATCTCGCCATCGGTCTCAACGAACACGTTTTTCGGCGTGGGTCGTTCGGGCGCCGGGTCTTCGACGAACTGCGTCGGCACCCAACTTACGGACCCGTGCGGAGCGGTGATCGCGAGCCAGCCGTTGCCTTCTTCTTTTTCGACAATGACGGCTGTGCCGCGCGGCAATGACCCGGTATCCGGGAATGTGTCGCTGGGTCCGGCGCGGAGTTTCACTTCGGTGTCGATGACAACGGCCTTGTACGCGTTCGGTTCCGACGCACCCGCGTGTGATGCGAGCAGAGCCACGAACAACCCGGCGAACGGGATTCGACGCATTGGGGAATTCTCCTGAACTCGCGCGATATCTGTGAGTTGCTCCACGCATACCATGCCCTCGGGTGGGGTCAAGGTCGGTCAGCTTCGCGTCGCTCTCCTATTTTGACTCCGATGTCTTTCTTTCCCGATTACCAGCAACGAGGTGCCCCAATGATGAATCCGACGATCGCGGACCTGGCCCGAATGTTCGACCACTCGCTGCTTCAACCGAACCTGACGGACGCGGACCTCGTGACCGGGTGCCAGTTGGCGCGGGAACTTGGTGTCGCGTCGGTATGCATCAAGCCTTATGGCGTGAAGCTCGCGGCGAAGTTGCTCGCGGGCACGACGGTGCAGGCGAGTACGGTGATCGGCTTCCCGCACGGCGCGCACTTGACGGCGGTGAAGGTATTCGAGGCGGAGCGCGCAATGGACGACGGCGCGACCGAGTTGGACATGGTGGTGAACGTGGGCAAGGTGTTGAGCGGCGAGTGGAACTACGTGGCCGACGATATTAGGGCGGTGGTTCAGGCTGCCCACGCGAGGGTCGCGAAGGTGAAGGTGATTTTCGAGAACGCGTATCTGAAGGAAGAGCACAAGCGCGCGTTGTGTCGCATCTGCGGCGATGTTCGCGCCGACTGGGTCAAAACGAGCACCGGCTACGCGGAGAGCGGTGCAACCGTGGAAGACCTGAAGCTAATGCGCGAGTGCAGCCCGGCATGGGTTCAGGTGAAGGCCGCGGGCGGAGTGCGCACGTTCGAGAAGTTGATGGAAGTGCGCGCGATCGGCGTGACCCGCGTGGGCGCCACCGCGACGAAAGCGATTCTCGACGACGCGAAGGCGAAGTTGGGTGTGTGAAGGCACGTTCATCCGGCGAGCCGTGCTATTGGCTTGTGACGGGAAGGGGGAGAAGTGCAATTTAACTCAACTGCTCCCCTGACCATTCCACTACTCGCTAGCTTTCGCGGGCCTGAATGCGGAGAGCCGTCGGTGAGAATACCCCTATTGTTGCTTCCTGCATCTCCCGCATGTGTTGATGGAACCAATCCCGAAGTCCCTTGCCTCCCATGATTCGGGGGGTCTTATTGTTGTTCGCTGTGCGGTTGATTGTGCCGACAATTGGCTGCTCTGCTGTACCACAGAAAATCTCTATTTCCTGCCCATCAGTGCCGAACAAACTTGCGTGGCTTACGCCGATATTGAAGAAGCCTTGATTGTAGTACGTTTTGTGAACAGTTAGCGGAAAGGATGCAATGCACTTGGGAGCCTGTTCCACCGCTGGATTGTGGTTAGGGTCTTGCGCTTTGGCGACCAGTATGGGCTTCGCGACCACAGGAGTGGTTTCTAGCTCCGGCGTTTGCGTTGTGTCTATGGGTCGTATCGGCGGAAGGGTTGAATTGCCATTCCACTCAGGAGACATTATCGAAATAAGACTGTCTTCGAGGCCAGCCGCAAGATTGAGGTGAAACTGGCCGTAATGAAGCAAACCGTTGTCTGGAAGAGCGAGGATGTCAACGGCAGCATTCAGTTGAAGTAGGGCTTTTATTCTTGCGTTATTCCGGACATTCGTGGTTTGACTTGGTGCCGGGTTTTTGTAGCCTCCCATTCTCGCGTAGAGCGTTTGGACTGTTTTGCCGATGTACTTCACTTCGCCATCGCAAATGAAAGCGTAAAGGATATTCCGCTGCGATGCGTGGCGCAACAAGTGAAACGCAAGTTCGTCACCGTTGAGCTGCCAGTGACCTGCAGGCTCAAATCCAATTTCAATCAGTCGGTTCATGTTAGGCCTCAGAGGGATGGATCAAGATTACTCATCGAGTTGGCCATCCACAATACTGTGTCTCATTTCTTCATCAGTTCCAGGCGCACGGCATTGAGTGCCAACTTCGCGGTGCGGCTCATGATCTCGTAACGCGTGCCGATCCAGCCCCAGCGCACCACTTCGCAACCGCCCGCGTGCGCGAGACCGACATACGCGGTGCCGACCGGGTCGCTCTCGGTGCCGCCCCCCGGACCCGCGAAGCCCGTCGTGGACACGCCTAAATCCGTGCCGAACTTGTTGCGAACGCCTTCGGCCATCGCACGCGCCACCGGTTCACTAACGGCCCCGTGCTGCTCTAGAAGGGCAGGAGGCACGCCGAGTTCGCGGGCTTTCACTTCGTCGGTGTACGTCACCACGCCGCCGCGGAAGAAGTCGCTTGCACCGGGCACGAGGCACACGCGGTGCGCCACCAACCCGCCCGTGAGACTCTCCGCGGTCGCGAGCGTTTTCCGCTTCTCGTGCATCAACCGCACCACCACGTCTTGAAGCTCTTCCTCTTCAGTGCCGAACACCATCTCAGCAAGCCGTTCGCGAATGATCGCTTCGATGGGGCCGATTTGCGTGAGTGCCTCCGCGAGCGTCGGTGCGTGCGCCAGGATGCGGAGCGAAATCACCGCGTCGGCCACGGTGATGCCCACTTCAGGGACGTGCCCGCGGCGCGTGAGGTCGAGCAACTTCGCTTCGACCATCGACTCGCCCGTCCCGAACGTGTTGATCTTCCGCTGAATGAACACGCCCCCGCCGATTCCCATCGCGAGCAGACGCGGTTGCACCTGCTCCGTGAACATGCGGAACATCTCCGACGGCACGCCCGGCATAGCTACCACGATCGCTCGGCCGACATTCGCCCACACGCCGGGCGCGGTGCCGCACACATTGAAGATCGGCTCCGCACCCGCCGGCAGAAGCGCCTGAACGTGGTTGCGGTCCGGCATCACGCGACCGCGTTTCGCGAACATATCCGCGATGTGCGCGAGCGAGGCCGCGTGTTCGACCAACTCCACGCCCGCGACGACCGCGATCACTTCGCGCGTGAGATCGTCTTGTGTTGGCCCTAATCCCCCGGTGCCGATGACGAGATCCGCGCGCTCGGTCGCGATCTTGAAGCAACTCACGTTGTCCGCGAAATCATCGGCAACCGTGGTGTGGAACGCGACCGGGATACCGATTTCCGCGAGCCGGCGGCTGAGCCACTGACAGTTCGTATCGAGGTTCTGTCCGCTCGTGATTTCGCTGCCAATCGAGACGATTTCGACCTTCATGTGCAACTCCGCGAAGTGGGCTTGCCCGGGAATCGGCGTTACGGTATGGCGGGCGGAACTATGAAAGCAACCTATTACCTCGTCACCGCGGCGGCTGTCGCCGCGGCTGCGGTGACTGTGTACGCACAGTTACCGAACCTGAACCCGCCGCTGCCGAAAACGGTCGGCGCGACGCGCGCACCGAGCGAGGTGCCGAGGCTCGCGCTGCCACCGATCACGAGTCCGCCCGACGAACCGTTCGTGATGCCCGGTTTGCCTGCGATGCCGGGCGTTCCCGCGCTTCCGCCGGTCTCACCCGTGTCTGGGAGAGAACCGGTGATCCCGTCGGTTCCGCCGACCGTGGCCGTTCCACCACCACTGCCCACACTCCCGGTTCCCGCGCTGCCGCCAGCGTATACCGGACCCGGACCAGTTGGGTTGGATCCGCCCACCGAACCGCTCGTTCCGCCTCCGGCGATTCCGCTTCCGCTTTCCGTGCCGGCGCCGGGAGGACTCGTTCCGCCCCCGGCGCTTCCGGTTCCGACGCCTAAGGCACCTGTTGAGCCGCTGATTCTGCCACAACCAACACCCGCGCCGAAGCCGCTTCCGCTTCCGCCACCGAAGCCGCTTCCGCTTCCGCCCGTGCTTCAGCCGCCGGTGCAGCCGGTCCCGGGCAACACCGCACAGTCGGAAACGCACGTCAGCGGCAAGTACGTCGTGCTGAAGGACGACAAAGTGATCGAAGGGGCGGTGACGCTGCGCGGAGATGTCGTGGTCGTGCGGCACGGCGCGCTCGACCGGCCGTACACGAAGAGTCAGATTCAGTTTGTCGCCGAGAGCAAGGACGAGGTGTACAAGTTCATGCTCGCGAAGGTACACGCGACGGATGTCGCGGCCCGGTTGCAAGTGGCGCGGTGGTGCATGTTCAGTGGGATGCGCGAACAGGCGCTCACTGAGACCCGCGAGGTACAGAAGCTCCAACCCGGTAACAAGGACGCCGCGGCGCTGGCGCGGTCACTGGAGTTGTCGCTGCAACAGTTCCCGCCGGAGAACTCGCCAAAGATGAGCGCGCCCGCGGCGCCGACGTTCCCGACCGAACTTCGGACCGCTCCGCCCGTGCCGCCGACCCCGGCCGAACCCGAATTGGATGTCACCCCGGAAGCCGCGAACCTGTTCGCCACGCGAGTGCAGCCGTTCCTCGCGAACCAGTGTGTTGAGTGCCACACCAAGCCCGACGCCGGGAAGTTTAAACTGGTGCGCGTCGCTCCTGGCGAAGTTGCTCAACAAGCGACGCGTGCGAACCTCCGCGCGGTCGCGGGGCAACTTCGCAAGGACGAACCGGTGTCCAGTCCGTTTCTTGTGAAGGCGCTCGCCGCGCACGGCGGGCAGAAGTTGCCGTCGGTCGCGTCGCGGCAGGCGCCTGCGTACCAGACGATCGAAGCGTGGACCGCGCTGGCGGTCGGCACGCCGATCATGGGCACGCCCGCGGTTCCGCCGCCGCCGCCGATGCTCACTCCTGCGGTGCCGGTCATTCCGCCCCCGCCCCCGTTTATTCCGGTGTTGCCGCCGGCTGTGGACGTTGTTCCGGTGTTGCCGCCGGTTGCCGCGCCGCCGGTCGTTCCCGTCGTTGATCCGCTGCCGCCGATCAACCCGCTGCCGGTCGTTGATCCGCTCCTCCCGCCGGTGAACGTGGCGCTGCCGGTTTTTCCGCCGCTCCCGATGACGCCGACTCCGGCTGCGCCAGTTCCCCCGATCCCGCCGGCCGACCCGCTGTTGCCGGTGTCGCCCGCGACCACTCCGTCACCGAAGCCGGTGGTTCCGCCAATCCCGTCCGCGAGCGAGCAGACCCCGGCCCCGTTGCCGCTCGCACCGCTGCCACCGGTGAAGCCCGCGAGTGGCACGCAATTCGGCACGACGCTGCCGCCGAAGCCGCCGGTCGGCGGTCCGACCGGCGGCGACGAGTTCGACCCGGCAGGGTTCAATCAGCCGCGAAAGTAGTCGAAGGTCGTAATGTCGAAAGTCGTAATGTCGAAGACACTCACTATTGAGGTCTTCGACATTACGACTTTCGACTTAAATCAATGCGAAATTGCGGAGCATCTGCAACCCGACGCGCTGGCTCTTTTCTGGGTGGAACTGCGTCGCGTACACGTTGTCCTTCCACACCACCGCGCAGAACGGCGATGGATAGTCGGCTTCTGCCGCGACGATCTCGCGCACGGCCGGTTGCGGGAAGTACGAGTGAACGAAGTACACTGTGGGGTCGGCTGGCAGACCGACGAACAGCGGGCACGCGGGCCGCGAAAGCCCAAGCGTGTTCCAGCCCATGTGCGGCACCTTCAGCCCCGGTACGTCGGGGAACCGCACAACGTCCCCGCCGAAGACGCCCAACCCAGTGTGCGTGCCGTCTTCGTGACTGCGGTCGAACAGCAACTGCATTCCGAGGCAGATGCCGAGGAACGGGCGCCCGGTGTCGATGTGCCGGCGCACGGCGTCGTCGAGTCTGGTTTCGCGCAAGCGCGCGATCGCGTCGCGAAACGCTCCGACGCCCGGCAGCACGACCTTCGCGGCATCGGCTACTACTTTCGGGTCGCTCGTGATCGTGGCGGAATGGCCGACGTGCTCGAACGCCTTCTGGACGCTCCGCAGGTTCGCCATTCCGTAATCCACGATCACCGTTTCAGACATGAAGACATCTCTTGGTAGGTGCCGCGAGCCGAGCGGCACGGCTGCGCAACTCGTAATGCTTCGCGGTTTTCGTGTTGCTTCCCGACAGTCGAAGGCGCCCGCCTCGGCGGGACTACTTCTTCGCCGTCGCCGCGACCGGTTCGTTCGGGCGCCGCATCAACAGCGCGAAGGCGAGCAGACCCACGCACATGAAGCCGACGAGAATCATCATCATCGTCGCGTCGAAAAACGGGAACTGCAACCGCGGACCGAGCCACGGCCACGCGAACCACGTGACCACGACCCCGATCGCGAGGCCGGGACCGAACGGTAACTCGCGCGGACTGGCCGGACCGGACACCGACGTGCCGGGCGGAGTCGGTGCCACGCCCGCTCGCTTTCGCGTGAGGAGTCTCGCCGAAAGTACCAGCACGAGTGTCGCGACCGACCCGACGAAGAGCGATAACACCGGGATCTGCCAGCCGAGAAACGCACCCGCCATCATCAGGAGGTCCGCATCGCCGAGGCCCAGCGCCTCGCGCCCGAAACCGGTCTCGAACACCCACTTCGTCGCGCGGATGACCAGCGACCCAACGAGCGCGCCGGTCAGGCTCGTGAGCAGCCCGAGCTTCCAACTGCCGGGTGGGGCGAAGTCGAACGTCGGCCCCCAGAATGGCCACGGCTGCACGCCGGTCGGAACCTTGCCAGTGTAGTCCGGGTGGCTCCACATGGTGATCTCGGGCGGGAACACACTCGCCACGGTAGCGGGCTGCGGCCACGGCCATGGCATCAGCGCGCCCCCGATCACGCCCACGACCAGCACTGTGTAAGTCACCTGCGTTGGGATGATGTGGTGTTCGGCGTCGATCGCGGCAGCGGCGATCAGCCCGCACAGCAGTACCGCGTGGTAGCCGAACAGCGCCCAGCACTGAAACGGCGGGATAGAACTGTCCGGCCCGAGGTGGTTATACTTCATCCCGGGAATACCGTGCCAGTTGAACACTACTTCAGCGAGGAACAGCGAGAGGAACGCGACACCCGTGCCGACTTCCACCCACAGGTAGCGAGCGGAGTACGGCGCGTGACACGCGCGGCACTTCCCGCGCAAGCGGAGGTAGCCGAGGATCGGCACGTTGTCCGTGAACCGGATCGGTTGGTAGCACGCGAAGCACCGCGACGAGGGCCAGATGATGCTCTTCTCGTAGGGCAGTCGCGCGATGACGACGTTGAGGAACGAACCAATCATCAGCCCGAGGCTAAAGACCGTCAGGCACCAGAGAACGAGGGGGAGGTGGAATAACCATTCCATGACGTGAGGATAGCGTCGGCGATGCCATCCGGCGACACGGTATCACTCGCGATCGCGAAATCCGCGACAGCACGGTACACCTGCTCGCGCGCCAGGATCAGGGCGCGGACTTCTTCTTCGCCGCCCGTGGGGGTCAGGTTCGGTCGGCGCGCCGCGGTTGTGGGATCAGTTTGGAGGCGCTCCCAGACCGTTTCCGGTGCAGCGGTCAGCCACACCACGTAGCCACTCGTCTTGAGCGCGGCGCGGTTGGATTCGCGCATAACCGCGCCACCGCCGGTTGCGATCACGCGCCCGGGTTGCGCACACAGTTCCGTCAGCGCGGCAGCCTCGCGGTCGCGGAAGCCGGGTTCGCCTTCGGTCGCGAAGATGTCTTTAATGGAGCGACCGGCGACCGCCTCGATGCGGTCGTCCACATCGGCGAACGGCCAATTGAGTCGCTGCGCGAGGAGCCGCCCAACGGTCGTTTTCCCGGTGCAGCGGTAGCCGATGAGGATGATGTTCTGCGGCATGTGGCGGCGCGACCCTTCGGGTCGCATGCGAAACAGGTAGGTTGCACTTTCGTGCGAAATGTTACTCGCTCTCGCCGCTGGTTTGCGCAGTCTTCTGTCCGTCTTCGTCGAATGCTTTCGTCAGCGGGGACAGGGCCTTGCGCATGATGAGCCGCATCGTGTCGGTGTCGGGCGTCATGCCGGTGAATAGTTCGATTTGTCGCGTGGCCTGCCTAACGAACATGTCCACGCCGGTGATGGTGTCGCACCCGCGGGCGCGAGCCTCGCGAATCAGCAGTGTAGTTTCCGGTGTGTAGATCGTGTCGAACACGATGGTGCCGGGTTTCAGAATACTGGAGTGACACGGCGATTCGTCCACGTTCGGGTGCATCCCCACTGGTGTGCAGTTGATGAGGATGTCGAATGTGACGTTGTGCCGGGCTTGCCAGTCCACGGCCTTGCATTTGACCTCCTCGGCGAGTTTCTCGGCGCGCTCGTAGGTGCGGCCCGCGATGGTGACCTGCGCGTTTTCGCGGTGCAGCGAGTAGGCCACCGACCGGGCCACCCCGCCGGCACCCAGGAGAAGGACCGACGTCTGCGACAGTTGCTGGACCGGGCCGTCCTTCGCCTGTTCTACGAGGAACGCCTTGAGCGAATCGGTGACCGCCGCGAAGTCGGTATTGGCCGCGGAGAACTTGTTGTTATCGACGCGCACGAGTGTGTTTGCCGACGCCGTGACGAGCACGTTCGGCTCGGATTCGCGTGCGAGGTCCGCGGCGACCTCCTTGTGCGGGATGGTGACGCTATACCCGCGAACCGGGATCTGATCGTAGGCTTCGAGCGCCTGCGGCAGTTGACCCTTGGGCACGCGGAACGGCAGGTACAGGGCGTTCACGCCGAGTCTCTTGTACATGTGGTTATGCAACAGCGGGCTGAGACTGTGCCCGACCGGGTCGCCGAGGACGCCGAAGATCTGCGTGTCGGCGTTGATGTGCTGGACCGGGTAAGTGGTACGCAAGTCATCGAAGCTGGGCAACCCCGGCGCGATCCCGCGTTCCTTGTTGAATGCCGCGTAGATCCACGGTGCGCCGAACTTCAGCGCGAGGAACCGCGTCGGCTGCCCGATGTCGCCCATGCAGAATGCGACTGTCGGCTTGGGCGCGGTTCGCTGGAGGCGCAGCACGCGGGCCACGTCTCCGGGCGACTGGGCCGTGACCGCGAGCTTGTACACGTCCGCGTCCTGCTTGAGCATGTTCGCGTAGATGTCGTCGAGTTTCTGCGGGGTCTCGGCAGTGTTGTGGTAACTGACGATCCGCTTGACCGTGCCGAACCGCGGCACCGTGTTTGCGATGTCCGTTTCCAGATCGACCCACTCGAACACGCCGGACACGATGGCCTGGCGCAGGATCATCATCCGTTCTTGCTCGGTGCCGGGGAACCGGCCACCATCGGAGGGCCGGCGGAGCGTGGCGATCCACGGGCACTGCTTGAGCGGCGTGAGGCGCTTGAAGTCCACGGCCTTCGCGAGGAAGTCGAGCCGCAACTCGACGAGTTTTGCGCCGCGCCTGACTGCTTCTTGAAGCTCGGCCACCATCATCTTGTGGCGGGTCCGGCCAATTACCACGATTACCCGGTCCGACGACATAGCACACCCCTTCGGGGCGAGGCACGAAACTCGAAGCACAAAATACGAAAGAATACCTACAAGCTACACCGAACCGGCGCGCCGCGTGAGTGGGCACGCACCGAAAAACCGAAACCCAAGCCTCGGGGCTTGGGTTTCGTTGGTTTGTTTCGGATTTCGCAGTTCGAGTTTTGTGCTTCCGCGAAACGGTTAGACTTTGCTGGCTTCCTTGTACATGACGTGCTTACGCACGATCGGGTCGAACTTGCGCAGTGAAATGCGCTCTTTCGTGTTGTTGCGGTTCTTCTGCGTGAAGTAACAGTGATCGCTCGCCTCGCTCTTCAACTTGATCGTGCTGCGAGCTTCCTTTGATTTTGCCATGTTCGTGCCCTAAGGGGGGTGTGTGTGTGGTCCGGACGGTGCCGGGTGTAGACAGGAATGATATCATCCGAGAGGGAAATCGGGGAGGGGTGTTGGCGAACCCGGAGCGTCAGCGATCGGTTGCGACTCCGTGCGCCCATCAGTTGACTCGGTCGCTGACGCTCCGGGTTCGCCTTCCCATAACTGGCTTGCTCGGTACACCGGGTGTGGTAATAGCCCACTCGAACCTCACTCTCCCTTTGTTGGTGCGCAATGGGCGCGACGGCCGTTGCCCTGGCGTGCCTCGTCCTCGCGATGGTCGTGTGCCTGGTCGCTCGACAGCGGCGCCGCAGCGAGGCCAACGCGATGCAGTGCGCGAAGACAGTGTTGGAACTGGTTCGCCCCGGCGACATCGTGTTGATCCACGACGATCATCTTTGGATCGCGCCGATACTGGATGTGGTGCTACCGGCGCTCGCGGTGCGTCAGGATTTCTTCAACACCCAATCAACGACCCAGCACCCGCGAACGTGAACCAACCTCGCATCGCGGCAATGGTTTAGTACGTCGTCGTTGTCGCAGCCAGCATCTTGTAGTGCGTCGGCCAGAATGGGAATCGCGCTGAAATCGCGTGATTCGTACATCCCGCGAGCCAGTGACACCGCGGTGTCACTGCGCCATTCGGGCGCGAAACTGATCGGGCGGAATGGGTTCCCGAAGATGTCGAGCAACAGCGCCTTCTGGTGGACGTGTTCTTCTTCCGGGTTTTCAGGGTCGTTCACCGTCGCGCCAACAATATCCTCGACAACTCCCTCAATCACGTCGCTAACCGTAAGCCAAGTGAGCAAGTTCAGTGCTCTCTGTGAGTAGTCATAAGCGCCGTAGATCGATGACCATTCTTCATGTGACTTGTACTGTGGAACGGCTTTCCCTGCGGTCTCGCGTGACCGCGTTACTGCATGCCTGTTCGTGTCGCCGTCTGCGTATTCCTCGACAACTTCAATGAGCCGTTGTTGCTCCGGGGTGGTGAAGAGGTGTGCGATACGGCGGCACGCCGCGCAGCCAAACAGTCTGAGTTTGCGCTCGCGTTTTTTCTTCGTCGTTTTGACCGAACGGGGGTCGAACTGTTTGTCCAGTGTGCTGAGCATCTCGCGGGGAAAGTCGGTTTCCACCTCATGAAGCCATTCCGCTTCCGTCATTTCCTGTCCTCCGGCTTCTTCCGCTTGCGCAGTTCTTCGAGACGGGCCTTGATCTTTGCCTCGTGGCCGCGGTCGGTGGGCTGATAATACTCCGCGTCCGTGGGCACGTACTCCTGATTCACCCAGCCGCCCTCGAAGTCGTGCGCGTACTTGTAACCGACGCCGTGCCCCAAAACTTCCTTCGCTCCGCGATAGCTCTTGTCGCGAAGGTGCAGCGGCACCGGTAGCGTGCGGCCCTCCTTCACGTCCTTCGCCGCAGCTTCGCCCGCCATGTAACTCGCGTTCGATTTCTGCGCGGTCGCCAAGTAACAGACGCAATGCGCCAGGTTGATGCGACACTCCGGTAAGCCGACCTTCTCCACCGCGTCCCACGTCGAATTCGCCAGAACCAGGCCGAACGGGTCCGCGTTACCCACGTCTTCCGACGCGAAGATCACCAACCGCCGCGCGACGAATCGCGGGTCTTCGCCGCCCTCGAGCATACGCGCCATCCAGTACAGCGCCGCGTCCGGGTCGCTGCCGCGGAGCGATTTGATGAACGCGGAAGCGGTGTCGTAGTGCGTGTCACCGGTCGGGTCGAACTCGATCACCTTCCGTTGGATCGAGTCTTGCGCAAGTTGCAGGTCAAAGAGGATGGTGGAGGAAGAACCTCTCCCCCCAACCCCCTCCCCTAAGAAGGGAGGGGGAGTGCCGCTCGCTGCGCTCGCGGACGTAGAAAGCGTGGCGCCAGCCGCGCCGCTCTGTGTCTCCCCCTCCCTTCTTAGGGGAGGGGGTTGGGGGGAGAGGTTCTTCGCATTTTCTGGAGCCAGCGCCGACTTCACGCCGATTTCCACAGCCGTCAGCGCGCGTCGAGCGTCGCCGTCGCACGCTTCCGCCAGGAACGCGAGCGCGTCTGCTGTTATCGTCACACTCTGCTTGCCCAACCCGCGTTCCTTGTCCGCGAGGGCACGCTGGATCAGCGCGCGGATGTCTTCTCGCGTGAGCGGTTGGAACTGGAAGATCTGACTGCGCGACAGCAGCGGCGTGTTGATCGCGAAGAACGGGTTCTGCGTCGTCGCGCCGATCAGGATGACCACGCCGTCTTCCACGTCCGGCAGAAGCACGTCCTGCTGCGCCCGGTTGAAGCGGTGAATTTCGTCGATGAAGAGGATGGTACGCTCACCGAGTTCTTCGAGGTGCCCGCGAGCTTCGGTAAGCAGTTCGCGCACTTCCTTGATGCCGGCCGCGACCGCGTTCAGCGGCGCAAAGCGGCTCTTCGTGTGGTTCGCGATGACGTGCGCCAGAGCGGTCTTCCCGCACCCCGGTGGGCCGTAGAAGATGAGCGAGTTCAGGCGGTCCGCCAGGAGCATTCGCCGAAGCAGTTTGCCCGGTCCGAGGAAGTGACTTTGCCCGACGTACTCGTCGAGCGTTCGCGGGCGCATTCGCGCGGCGAGCGGGCGCGCCTTCAGCCGGTTCTCTTCGCGTAGGTCGTCGAACAGGTCCACAGTTTTACCTCGGAGAAGTCGTAAGTCGAAAGACCGGGAGGTTATTCTAGACTTGCGACCTGGGACTGTACGACGGGCGACTTCGAGCCCTTTCCCTCTCAGGGAGGAGGTTGGGGGTTCGGTTCTTCGCCCCAGCGGCGCGAAAGTTCGTGTTCCACGCCGAGTTGGTCGCAGACGCGTCCCACCACGAAATCGACCATGTCCGCGAGGCTGCGCGGTCGGGTGTAGAACGCCGGCATCGCGGGGAGTACCACCGCGCCGGCTTCGGTCACCGCGACCATGTTCTTCAGCGCGATCAGCCCCAGAGGCGTTTCGCGCGGCACCAGAACTAACTTCCGCCGTTCCTTGAGGTGAACGTCCGCGGCGCGGTGGATCAGGTTCTCCGAAACGCCGTGAGCGACGGCCGCGAGCGTGCCCAAACTACAGGGGCAGATTACCATACCGCCGGTGAGGAACGACCCGCTCGCGATGCCCGCCCGGAAGTCGCGGAAGTGGTGGTAGTGCAGGCGCGCGAGATCGAGCTTTGCAGCACTCGAGCCGAGCAGCGCGTTCGCATCGAACTCTTGGGAAGCGAGCCGCACCGTTGAGTCTGTCTCGGCTTCCAGTACTTCGACCGCGGCCGGGGTGATCGTCAAATGTACGTTGCGCCCGGCGCGGAGTAGCACCTCCACGAGCCGCAGACCGTAGAGCGATCCACTCGCGCCGGTGAACGCCACCACCAAGTCCGAAGCGGCCATGCATGCTCCTTCGCGTTGCGCTCCGCTACGCGTCTCGGCTAAACTGCGGTGCGCTTTCACTTCCAATCCTACCGCTTCCGACGCACAATGGTTAACACGCCCTCCCGATGGACAGACCCATGCGCTTCGCGTTCCACTTTCCGCTGGTTAGCCTCGTGTGCGCTGTCGCGATGGCACAGCCGGCCGCGCCCCCGATCGGACTGTCGAACTGGCCGTTCGACGAGATCACGCTGACCAACGGCGCGAAATTCCAAGGGCTTATTCTCCGCGAACCGCCCGATGGCATCGAGTTCCGGTCCGTGTCGCGCCCACCCGGGCGTCCCACGGTCACGCTTACGAGCTTCCTCAGCAAGGCCGAGATTGCGCAGGTGAAGAAACTCTCTGAAAAGGACCGCGGGGTGCTGAGGGAGAAACTCGCGGAACTCGACCCGACCGGCGAGGGTGAACGGAAGCGGATGGAGTCTTTGGAACTGGTCCCCGCGGACTGGCCCGAAAAGCCGGGCGGTGCGAAGATGTACGACTCGGATTACTTCATCCTCGTGAGCACCGGCACGGAGGAACTCACGCGGCGATCCGGCGTGCGCCTCGAACAAATCTACACCGCGTTCGCGCGGTTCCTGCCTCCCACCGCGAAAGGTGCGCGCCAGACGAAGATCATGCTCGCCACTGACCCGGAGGAATACCGGGCACTGTTAGGCAACGCCAAACTGCTTAACCCGGCGGTCTACGATTCGACGACCAACCGCGTGTTGTGCGGTAGCGATCTGACGCGACTCGGTGCCGAGTTGCAATCGGCTCGCGTTCACCACGGGCAGCAACTCGCGGGGCTGGACCGCTACGAGGAGAGTGTGAAAAAGCTGTACAAGGGCGACGAACTGGCGCGTCACCTGAGGACGGTCGCGGCCGAGCGGAAGCGGGTGTTCCTCACCGATGTGAACAACGGCGCGAAGTTCGACACCGCGACCGGCAAAATGCTGTTCGCGCTGCTGTATCACGAGTCGTTTCACGCTTACGTCGCGACGTTCGTGTATCCGCCGTTGAAGCCCGACGAGGTGCGCGCGGGGACCGGCACCGGCGAACTGCCGCGGTGGCTCAACGAGGGCTTAGCGCAGGTGTTCGAGACCGCTGTTGTGGAGGCCGGCGAACTACGCGCCGACCACCCGGACAAGGACCGGCTTTTTCGAGTGAAGGACTGGTTGAAGGGAAAGAAAGGTGGGCCGCTTGTGCCGCTCGGTGATCTCCTCGTGACCGGTCGGGACGCGTTCCTCGCGGCTCACGCGGATCAAAAAGCCGAGTCTGACCGGGCCTACCTGACGTGCTGGGCGCTGGCGCATTACCTGACGTTCGACCGCCGACTGATTGGCACGAAGGAGTTCAACAAGTACCTGGTCGCGCTCAACAGTGGTGGCGATACGAAGCAGGCGTTCGCCAAACTGGTGGGTCAAGAGCTGCCCGCGTTCGAGAAGGACTGGCACATCTACCTGTCGCGGGTGCAAACCAACGGCACGGTGGTTCGGTAAGAGTCGCTGCGCTCCGTCTCAAGTCTGAAAGTCCCAAAGTCGAATACCTGCACTGTTGAGGAATTCGACTTTACGGCTTGAGACTTTCTTCCGTCGGCGGCTCCTGTGTGCGGATACCGAACTCCTGATCGGCTGCGCCATCGGGTGGGGGCGGTTCGCTCTGCGACTTGTCGTGGTGTCGGCCGGTCATCGTGTCCACCGCCATCTCGACCGCCATCTCGACCGCGTGTCCGACCGCAACCGCCGGCTTCGCGATGATGTCGGGAACGTGCGGCGGTTCGCCCGTCGAGATGTGCCGCGCGAAGATGTACCGGTGGATCATCGCGCCCGCGATCCCCGACAAAATCGCTACGATCACCAGCGGCCGGTACGCGTCGATCTTGTTGAAGATGAACAGCACCTGATCGGTGAGGAAGTAGGAGAGCCAGAACAAGATGTTGACCAACGGCACCGCGTAGATCGCGTCCGCGAGCATGAATCGGCCGAGCGGCACCCTGAGTACTCCGGCCATAATGAAGATCGGTCCGCGTATTCCTGGGAGCAGGCGCGCGCCGAGCAAGATCATGATCCCGCGGTCGTGGAAGTTCTTCTCGATCTGCTCGCGCTTCTCCGGGGTGACCACGCGCCGTTGCACCCACTTCAGGTCGAGCAGGCGCCGCCCCCAGACCCGGCCGATGCCGTAGAGAACGCCATCGCCGATTACCACACCGGCCATCAGCACCGGCAGCATGATGTACCAGAGCAACCGCTTGGGGTTGTCGCGGTCGAGGGCGTACTCGGTGTCCGAGTGGCCGACCATGATGCCGGCCGTGATGACCGGCAATTCCTCCGGGATCGGCACCACGGTCGCCGAGGCGATCAGCGCGACGAACACACCGAGGTAGCCGTAATCACCGAAGTGTTCCATCGTGAGCGCGACCCAATGGGATGCCCGGTGCCGGGCGGTTGGGTCAACGTACAGTAAACCAGAACCGCGGGCAGTGGGAGCGGGCGGAGAATCGGGCACGGGCACGGGTGGTCCGCGCCCGCCGCCTCGGAGGCCGTTCGGGTCACCCGCCGACGAAGATGCCGCCCAGGAAGTTCGGGTTGGAACCGGTCACGTCCAGCAGGGCCAGCGTGAGGCCGTCGAAGGTCCGAACGTCCGCCCCGGTGCCCTCTCCCGACGCGGCGACGATGTCGGCGAACATGTCGCCGTTGGCGTTCCGCGACGCCACTCGCACGCCACCAGTGTATTCCGGCAGGAACACGAAGAAGCTGCGGACCTCGGTGTTAGTGGCCCCGTCGAACACCTTGACGTGCGGCCCGGCGCCCGGCCCGGCCCCGGTGATGATGTCGGCGCGGCCGTCGCCGTTCACGTCGCCAGCGGCCACGTTCACCCCACCGGCGAAGCCGCCGGCGTAGGCGAAGAAGTTGTGGACCTCGGCGTTGGTCTGCCCGTCGAACGCCTTGACGTGTGCCGCACCGGTCGCGGTGCCGGTGATGATGTCGGCGCGGCCGTCGCCGTTCACGTCGCCAGCGGCCACGTTCACCCCACCGGCGAAGCCGCCGGCGTAGGCGAAGAAACTGCGGACCTCGGCGTTAGTGGCCCCGTCGAACACCTTGACGTGTGGCCCGGCGCCCGGCCCGGCCCCGGTGATGATGTCGGCGCGGCCGTCGCCGTTCACATCGCCGGCGGCGACGTTCACACCACCCAAGAAGCCGACGTAAGCGAAGAAGCTGTGGATTTCGGTCCCGCTGTCCCCGTCGAACACTTTGACGTGCCCGTTGGATGCGGCTCCGGTGATGATGTCGACGACCCCGTCGCCGTTCACATCCCCCGTCGCGACGGTCACACCACCGGTGAAGCCCGCGTAGGGGGTGATGGTCGTCCTCAGCGCGCCGGTCTGGGCGTCGAATACGTTGATCTGCCCACCACTCGCCCCCGTCGTGGCCACGAACGTATCCCGGGGTGCCACGGCGGGCGGGACCTGGACGGTGAACGTCCGTGCGACGAACTCCACCCCACCGTTCGCCGTGCCCCCGTTGTCCATCACGGTGACGGTGATGACCGCCGAGCCGGACACGTTGGCGACCGGGGCGAAGGTGAGGGTCGCGGTGTTGTTCGGACTGGTGTAAGTCACGATCGGGTTCGGGATCAGCGCGGGGTTGCTCGACGTCGCCGTGACCGTCAGGGTCTGAACTTCACTCGCCCCGGCGGTGATCCCGGTCAGGGTAACCATCTGGGTTCCGGCGGTTCCCGAGATCGGGGCCGGGTCGGCTATCTCGTTGAGGGTGGGTGCGTCGTTCACCCCGGTGGCGTTCAGGGCGATTGTGCCGTCAGTCGGCCCGGTGTTGGACGAGTCCCGAATGCGGGTGGTGATCGTGGTGTTCAGGTCGTTGTCGGTTGCTGGCGTGAACGCAACTGCCACGAGCGCCGTGTTCACCGCGGCGACGGTGCCTGTGATCATCCAGACGCCGGTGGTCGGGTCGTAGGTGGCCGTCCCGCTGGTCGTCAGTGAGCCGGTCGCCGGGTTCACCAGAGTGAGCGTCGCGGTGATCATGTCCCCGATGTCCGGGTCGGTCACCACGATGTCGTCCAGGGCGACGGTCGCGTCCCCTTCCGTGTACATCTTCGTCTGGTTCAGGTTGGTCGCCGTCGGCGCGGCGTTGGCTGGGAAGAGGTCCACGACCGAGGTGCCGGCGCCTGGGAGGGTCTCGATCACCAACTTGCCGCGCATGATGCCGGCATCCTGGATCCCGAACAGGAACTGGACGTTGATGCTGGCCCCGGTCGCCAGCGGGGTCGCCAGACTGACACCGGCGGCGGAAACGCTGCTGTTGAACCCGCCGCCGTTCGGCTGGCTCGGGGGTTGCTCCAGCGTCGTGCCGCCGACGTTCACGGGCTGGCCACCGACCATCGCGGTGGTGGCCGTCGAGGTGCTAATCCGCAGGTCCGCCGTGCCGCTCGGCGATGGGAAGGTCGTGACATCGACCAACCGGAAGCGCAGGCTGGTGAGGGGCGCCCCAGTGTTGTTGGTGAAGGTCATGCGGACGGACACCGTCCCGAAGGTCGCGTTGTTCGGCGGAGCCGATGTCGGGTCCACGACGCGGTTGGGAGCCGCGTTGTTGGCCACCGTGCTGTCGAGGAAGGCCGCGCCGATGCCGGTCGTGCCGGCGATGGGACTGGCGAGGTTCTGCGGCCCAGCCGCGCCCAGCCGCTGGCCGGCCCCGGCGCTGGTCCCGTTCGTGTCAACGAAAACGAAGTCGGTGGCGTTGTTGTCCGTGTCGAGGATCGCGCCGGTCGTCAGGCTCCCCGCCCGGTAGAAGCTGTAATCGATGCTGAACGGGGTCAGGGCCGGATACCCAGAGCCCTCCTTGTACAGCGTGTTCGCCTCGGACGTCGAGCCGACCGCGTCGAACCGGGTGGTGGTGTTGAACTCCGCAGGCACGTTCGTGTCGAACAGCGCGATCCCTGCGTTGTCCAGGATCGCGGTGGTGTAGGTGGCGTCGCCGGTGGCGTATCCAGAGAGCGAGTACGCGACCGAATTCGTGCCGAGGTAGTGGCCGAACGCCGGGATGACCGTCCCGTTCGGGAGACTGAACCGGACGACTCCGTCGGAGGCCGCGACACCGTATCCCGTCCCCGTTCCACTGGCGGCGACCGTGTGGGGCGTGGCGCTGTTGTTGTAGATCTCGATGAATTCGTTGTCGACTGCGCTGGGGCTGGGGCCGCGGACCCGGAACTCGGTGATGAGCAGGCCAGTGGCCGGCAACTCGCGGTTTTCGAGTTGGAACAGGGCCAGGGTGGCGCGGCGGTCGATCCGTGCGGCCAACTGGGGATAGAGGGGGCGCGTCCACAGCGAGCGGCGGAAGCGGGCTAACATGGCGGTATCTCTCAGCGTTTGTGTAATTTGGCCGCCGGGAGGACGTCCCCGGCCCGGCCCACGCGTGGTTTTCATGCGCACGTCGCGTAGATGAGGAAATGAGACCACAACCGGCGCCAGAGACAACTGCTAGTGCAGCGTCAGGTTTTAATTTTAGGGTAGAGCGACTTCAGTTTGGTCCGCGCGTCGCCGATGCGAAATTGCCAATCGACGCCGCGTTGTTTGTCGTTGGTGTACTCGTGCCAGGCGGCCGTCTGTTCCCTCAACTCCTCGATCG
>CAMDQN010000103.1 GCA_945905925.1 Singulisphaera sp. GP187 | reverse complement strand
TTGATCACCTCGGACAGCGTGGCTCGCTCCGCATCCGTGAGCCGAACGATATACTTCTTCTGCATGGCCGAACCTCCGGGGTACGACCATCATCCCGAAAACATGAGATCACGAACACCCTAATTCGTTAACATGACGTTGCACTAGTTCGGCAAGACAGACGAAGTCATCGAGTTGCGAAGGTACCCCACAGGAGGATCCCCATGCTCAAGACGTTGACAGGTGTCGTGCTTACGCTGTCGCTCGGACTTCTGGCTGATTCCCATTCGGTATCCGCCGCCGCACCTCCAGAGGTCGAGGCGCTCATCAAGCAACTGAGTGACAAGGACGAGACGGTCCGGCTGAAAGCCGCGAAGGAACTCGGGAAGTTGAAGGAGAAGGCAAAGGACGCGATCCCCGCGCTCAAGGTGGCGACAACCGACTCCGACGAGGATGTGCGTGAGGTGGCGAAGAAAGCTCTGGCTGCCGTAAAGGCGGCAACCGAGAAGCTCGAAGCGGCGAAGGTCGACGTGAAGCTGGGACCGATCATGCAGGATATGCGATCGAAAGACATCAAGGTTCGGCTGTCCGCTATCGCGAAACTTGAAGAGTTGGGGGCCGACGCGAAGCCAGCCGGGGCTGAACTCGTCGAGTTCGGCATGATGAGTCCGAATGCTACCGTTAAGGAGGCGGCCAACGCTGCCTTCGAGAAAATTGATCCCCTGGTTTACAAAGAAATCATCACCGTCTATTACGACAAAGACCAGCAGACAAAGAACGCTGCCGTGATGCGTCTACAATTGATGGGCGGAAAAGCGAAAGCAGCAGTCCCGATCATCAAGGCTTACCATCAATTACTGGTGGGCAAGGTCAACCCGTCTGGAAATCCGGTGAGCAAGTTCAAAAACACGCCTGGAAACACGCCTGGAAACACGCTTGAAGCGTTGGTCGCGATTGCACCAGAAGATGTAGGCGTACAAAGTTGGATCCTCGCTCTTGTTGCGGGACCAGATTCCGCCCTCCCCACCCGAAGGCTTTCTCCTAAAGGGAACAGGTATCTGAGCGAGCGCGAGGGGATTATCATGCTCATGCACGAATTGAAGATCGAAGACAAGCAGAAACTTGCCTCACTGGCGTCTGGTCTTGCCCAGAGTGCCCAGAGCGACATGTTTGGTTTAGGGAGGGAGGATCGGGCGTTGATTATCGCGGAACTCGGGAAACTCCGCGTCGAGAACAAGGAGAAGTACCCTGCGTTGATGACGGCGCTCTCGAAGAACACGACCGAACGGGCGCTCATAATCGACGAGATTGCGAAGTTGGGCGGGGACGCGAAAGCGGCACTGCCGACCTTGATGAAACTGAAGACCGACAAGGAGGAGGCTGTTCGGATCGCCGCGACTGCGGCCATCGAAGCAATCAAGTGACCGTGATGAGGAGGGGCGTTTCCAGAACCCAGTCTTTGGACGGTCCGCCGTGTTAGTTGTGCATGCCGGTCCCGGATGGTGCAAGTGCCACCGAACATCGAGATTCCGGCCGGGCAAGCACGCGGGAGCGAGGCGGCAGAGTACCTGAACGAGTTGGTGTCCAAGATGGCGTTCCAGGGCTGGGAGTTCTATCGCATCGACACGCTCGGAGTGGTGGAGCGGCCAGGTTGTCTCGCCGCGCCGCTTGGGGTCGGCGTAACGCGCACCGAATACTACGTCGTCTGCTTCCGGATGCTGCGGAGCAAGTTCTCCAAGGAGTAGCGTCCCGCAGCCCCAACAAAGGTAAGCCGGGCCCGGCGTGATGCTCCTGCTGACGCGGTTCCCGGATCTCGAAGCGGTTGGTTTGGCAGGCACCGCGAACGTTTCGCAAACGGTGGTGCCGTATCTCGCCACACTGCGCAAACTGAAGTTGCTCGCGCTGCCGCCGCGGGCCGACACGAAGCCGAGGCGCCGCATGGTGTGTATCTGCACGCCGAAGTCGGCGCGTACTTGCTTGGATTGCGGGGTTGCGCGAACCAACATTCCGCCGTTCGCGGCGCTCACCCGGAGTGCCGCGAACGGTGTAACGCTCCGCGTGCTCGCGCTGCTTCATTTTTTCGGCTGGTATTCGGGGCCGAAGCCCGGCTCCGCCTTGACCGGCTCCGGCAACCCGCCCTTACTCGCAAGGTGATCGACCAGCACCTTGTTCAGTTCAGCCGTGGTCCCCTTGAAGGTGGTGCGCAGGTGTGGCTCGCCCTGCGCCAGCCTCCACAGGAGCTTGCCGTCGTCCTGCTTCGTACTCTCCAGGCAGAACCAGGAACCGTTGATGAACCCGAAGGCGATGGGGTTCTTCCGCTCGTTCCCCTTGTTGTGCCAGAACCCGCCCGCATCGTTGATGAAGAGGATGGCCCGCTGGTCGGGGCCGAAACACTTGAGCAGGCGGGGCAGGGCGAGGATGCCCTCCCACTTTGAATCGGCTTCGATCTTCCAGACCACGTTCATGCTGCGCTGTTCCAACTTGCCCTTGAGTTGCTCCTCCACCTCGAACACCAACCGGCTGTTGTCGGGGTCGAACTTGGTGACCTTAACCTGGACGATCTGGGTGCCGTCCCGCACGAAGAGCTTGAGCGGTGAGGTCGCCTTGATGACCCCTCTCGCCTCGGAAGCAAACAGGCCAAGCAGGGGGACCATCAGTAACACGCAACGAGTGAAATCGCGCATCAGAGACTCCTCAAACCGAATCGTTACCGAACTCGGTATTATAGCGCTTTCAGAACAATTCGTAGCGGAGCCGCGACCGTCTGTGATCGTGTGATCGTTCGCTCCCTGACGGTCGCGGCTCGGACCAGACGCTACGCATTAACTGAAAGCGTTCTAGCTCGGCCGGTGTTGCGCATGTAGGCCAGTTGGCCGGTCCAAAACGCGCAAACTATCCGCTTGGGACAGACGACGCAAGCACCAACGCCACTGATTCAGGACGGGGGTGTAGCAACGATTCCTGGTGTTTTTGGAATCGGGTTTGAGTTGAAGACGAAGACAGTGAAAGGCAGTGAAGCAGAAACCCGCGGCCAAACGGCTTTGGTCTTCTCTTCACTGCCTTTCACTGTCTTCGTCTTCAACTCAAACCACGCGCACCCACACTCCTCAAGGCGCCGGTTGCTGGTCGCTGGCCTGGCGCACGCCGTTGGGGTCAGCGAGCGCCCGCGGTTGGTCGAGTTCGGCGAGGAAATCGCGGGCCGGGGCGAAGTTCGGATCGGCCTTCACCGCCAACTGCAACTGCTGCTTGCTCGCGTCGGCGTGACCCATGTGGTCGAGCAACCCGGCGAGGTTGTGCCGGGCCTGCGCCTCCGGCATGATCTGGCAGAGCGTCGCGAACGCCTCGTCCCACTTCCCGGCACGAGCCTGGCAGAACCCGAGCGTTTTCTTCACATTCCGGTTCTCGGGGTCGATCTTCAGTGCGAACTCGCTCCACGCACATGCCCCAGCCCAGTCCTTCCAGCGGGCGTGAGCAATCGCGATCTCCAGCGCCGCGTTCGCGTCGCTCGGGTACGCCGTCAGGTACTTCTTGTACGCCTCGATCGCCTTCTCCTTCTCGCCGATCTTCGCGTAGAACCGAGCGATGCCGAGCAGTGCATTTTTGTTCTTCGGCTCCTGCTTCAGTGCCTTCTGATACCCCTCGCGGGCCAGGTCGAGCATCGCCTCCTTGCTCCCCGGCGCGGTCTTCTCGTCGAACGCGGCGTCGAGGCGCACGTCCGAAATGGCGACGATCGCGTCCGCCGACGCCGGTTTCTTGGAAACGTCGGGAGCTACTTCGACGGGAACCGTGGGGTGCGTGTTCGATCCCGTCCCAGTCCACATGGATTTGACGCTTGCCATCGGCCCGGAAGGCGTGTTCGTGTTCGGCATCTGACCGAACGGCGACGGCGGTTGAGAGGTGTTCCGACACCCGACCGCGCCCGCGAGCACGCAGCAGAGCGCAAACCACTTGAAACAATACCGGCCGTCCATGGCCTACCTCGATATGTGTTCGCGACCGGATCTTTAAGCAAACTCGGCAATGAAGCTCGCCGAGGCTTCCGCCATCAGGTCGCGCGTGAGATGCACGGGTTGCCGTCTGTATCGGCAGATCGACTGGACCGTTTCCAGCAAATCGCGACAGTCGGACGCGCGCGGCGTGCGCCCCCGGGTGTAGTAACGCTCGTACAGGTAGTCCACCGCGCTCGCGTCGAAGTTCATCCCCAGGCGCTTGCAGTTGGACGCGAAGATGCGATCGTACACGTCGCGCTGCGGGGCGTTGATCCCGACCTTGTGCCGGATTCGGCGCAAGAACGCGTCATCGACCAGCGCTTTCGGATCGAGATTCGTGCTGAAGATGATGAGCTGCTCGAACGGCACCTGGAACTTCTTTCCGCTCGCCACGGTTAGGAAGTCGTGCCGGTCTTCCAGCGGCAGAATCCACCTGTTCAACAAGTCCTTCGGGCTGACCAGTTGGCGGCCAAAGTCGTCGATCAGGAACACGCCGCCGTTCGCCTTGAAGTGAATCGGAGCCTGGTAGAACTTCGACTCGGGGTTGTATCGCAGGTCGAGCATCTGGAGGTTGAGTTCGCCACCGGTCACGATCACGGGCCGGCGGATGCGCACCCACCGCTGATCGACCGCACCGTTCGAGAGCAACTTGCGAACGGTCGCGTCGGAATCGTCGCCGTACTCGATAGCGGTATCGTCGATCGCGTGCAGCGACGGGTCGAACACCGTGATGATGTTCCCGTCCGCGACGAATGCATACGGGATGTAAATCGAGCCTCCGGCGGTGTTCATGAAGTCGCCGATGGCGCGGGCCATCGCGGTCTTGCCGTTACCGGGCGGGCCGTAGATGAACACCGAACGCCCACTGATGATCGCGGGGCCGATCGCGGTGAACATGTCCTCTTTCAGCACCAAGTGGCTGAACGGCGCCTTCAACGACTCCGGGTAGCACTGTAAACCGGTCACCGTCTGCCGGTAGCACTGCTCGACGTAGTCCTCCAGCGGCACCGGGGCCGGGCCAACGTACGCGCACTGCTCCATCGCGGACTTCGCGCGCTCACGCCCGATGTCGGTGAGGCTGAACCTGTAGCTCACCTCGCCGACGAGGTCGCCCCCGTCCACCTGAATGAGTTTCTCGTCCTTGAGGAACCGGAGCGGTTCGCGAATGACTTTAAAGGGCAGGCACAGGAACTGGCCGAGGTCGCGCCCGAGCATCACCCCGCGCGAGTAGATCGTGCGCAAGAGCATGTCGCAGATAAAGCCCTGCGTCAGCCCAGACTCCTTGAGTGACTCCGGCGACAGCGGCGCCTCCGGTGCCGGGTTGCCTTCCCAGTCCGCGATCGCGTGCCGGCTCAGACTCATGGGCTCACCAATCGAAGAAGGCGGAAGGCGGAAGGCGGAGGGAGGAAGGAGGAAAAAAGCCAGAAAGCAGTAGGTTGATAAGAGGAACACCAACTCTTGGTTTTCCTCCCTCCTCCTTCCGCCCTCCGCCCTCCGCCTTATTTCTTCCACTTCCCGCGGGTGATGACGAACAAGCACACGGCCCCAACCCCCAGCGCCAACATCACGACGGCGTTCTGCTGCTGGAAGACCCCAGCCCAGTGGTCGTAGAACTCGGTCCAGTAACCGGCGAACAGGTGCAAATTCATGGTGGGTGTTCCGTGTGGACGGCGCGGGAAGTGTAGAACACTAAACCGGGGCCGGGTGCCGACATTGCGGCTCCCGACCCCGGTTCGGGGTCGCCGCTTGCGGCTTTGCGGACATCCGCGAAACTGCAAGCGGCGAAACAGCAGTGCCAAACTTACCGCGGCGCGGCGCCGGCCGCTGGCGGAGCGGTCAAGGCGGTGCCGCCGCCGGTGCTCGTCGCCCCGCCGCCGCCGCCGCCGCTGATGTTGCCGCGGTAGCCCGTGGCCGACGCGCGGTACGCGCTGCCTGCGAACTCGGAGTTGATGCCCGGGGTCGCCGGATTGTGAACGTAAACCTCGTAGCTGATCGGCGCAAACGCCGACACGGTCGCCAGGTACTTCTGGATGGCCACAGCCCGCTTCGCGTCCAGATCGCCCCGCAGTGCCACGATCTTGGCCGCGTTCGCGTCCGTCATCGCGAGGTCCGTCGCGGACTGGATGTAAATCCGCGGGTCAGGCGCCGGACGCGTCCCGGCGATCGAATCCAACTTCTCTGTGCCGGCCGACGTGAGCTTGTCGGTCCCGGCCTCGAAGTAGTACGTAAAGATCGTCTGGTTCAGCACGTGTCCGTTGTGAACCTGCTGCGCGAAGGGCGCAAGCACGGCCTGTCGGGCGGCGTGGTTGTACCGCTCTGGGTAGCACGGATCGTAGACCGAACGGGTGTGATCCCCGAGCGTCTTGCCGCCGTTGGGCGCGTTGCCCCCGGTGCCCACGCACCCGACAGAACACAGCCCACTTGTAAGGATGGCCGCCGCGACAGCGGCACGAATTGTCCTGGTCATAGCACTCTCCTCCTTGAGAACCGTACCCGGAGCGTCCTGCCCCGAATCGGATTAGGTTAACCCTTCAACAGGTTCTTCTGGATCTGGATGGCCGCGGGGCCAACCAGCACCACGAAGATCGCCGGGAAGATAAACAACACCAGCGGGAAGATCAGTTGCACCGCCGTCTTCGCCGCTTTCTCTTCGGCCAGTTGGCGCCGCCGGACCCGCATCGAATCGGACTGCACGCGAAGTGCTTGAGCGATACTCGACCCGAAGCGATCTGCCTGGATCAGAATCGCCGCGAGGCTGCGCACGTCGTCCACTCCGGTCCGCACACCCAAATCGTGGAGCACTTCACGCCGCGGGCGCCCCATCTGCAACTGAAGGTTCGCCAGTGCGAACTCTTCGCAGATGACCTTCGCGTGCCCCTTCATCTCGTCGGTCACCTTCCGCAGTGCCGCGTCCAGGCCGAGACCCGATTCGACGCACACCACCAACAGGTCCAGCGCGTCCGGCAGCGTGAGGAAGATATCCTTCTGCCGGGTACTCCTCAGGTGCCACAGCGCTACCTGCGGGAGGTAGAACCCGAGTCCGGCGAGTCCCACAGTCCATTCAATCGACTTCACGGTGAAGCCGTCTTTGAGCAAGAAAAAGAAAAGCGCGGGAAGTAGGGTGGCGACCAGGCAAACTACGCGGATGCCCTGGTACACTCCAGCCGCGTTCTCGCTGCGGAAGCCGGCGTTGGCCAGCTTGATCCGAATTGAGTTCTTCTCCAACTCGGTGGTCGGCTCCATCACCCCACCGAGGTTGCTGAACGCGTCCTTCAAACCCTTGAACCGACCACGACTCTCGGCCTGCGACATCTCGATAGCGGCCAGCGACTTGGGCCGACCGATGCGCTCCAGCCGGTCTTCCGCCTGGCTGTTGCGGTTGGAAATCATTGAGAGCAACCAGAACGTGCCCGCCACGATGGCGGCGAACACGAACACTGGGGTCAGGTCGGCGGCGGACAAGAACGCGAACAGTTCCACGGCTAGCTCCAGTTGCAGTGTTTCTTGTTGAGCCGGCAGCTCGAGGTGTGGCGTTCGCGTTCAGTCGTTGACTAAACACCAAACACTAAACCTTGATGTCCACGATCTTCTTGATGGCGAACGAGCCGACCAGCATGAGGACGATGGCCCCGATCGACATCTTCACGCCCATCGGATCCTTCCAGAGCAGTTGGATGTAGTCCGGTTTCGTCACCAACATCATGATGAACAGGCCGATCGGCAGCGCGATGAGGACGACGCCCGACATCCGACCTTCACCGGTAAGTGCCTTCACCTGACCCAGAATCTTGAACCGTTCGCGGATCACGTGCCCGATGCGGTCGAGGATTTCCGCGAGGTCACCACCGGTTTGCCGTTGAATCGCGACCGAGGTCACGAAGAACCGGAGATCCAGGTTCGGCACCCGATCACACATGCCCTTCAACGCTTCTTCCAAGGGGATACCCAGGTTCTGCTCTTCGTAGACGCGACCGAACTCCTTGCAGATCGGGGCCGGCATTTCCTCGGCGACTACGTGCATCCCGGCGGCCAGCGAGTGCCCGGCCCGCAGCGCCCGGGCGACCAGTTCCATTGCGTCGGGCAGTTGGCCCGCGAACTTTTTGAGTCTCCCGGCGCGTTTCGCGTACAGCCAGATCCAGGGGAGCGTGAAGAACAAAAGCGCGCCGATTGGCAGCACGTACAGGTTCACCAGCCAGATACTCACGGCCGCGCCAACAGCACCCAGCCCGAGCGAGATGCCGAACAAGGCACTCGGCTTGATGTTGCAGTCGGCCTGCTCGAAGGTCTTCGTGAGGTTGAAGAACTCCGGCATCAGCTTGTCCATCAGCGTCTTCTTGTCCACTTCCTGGAGCGCCTGCTTCAACAGCATGTCGGCGGACGAGTCCTTACGAGTGTTCCGCCCGACGAGTTGGTCGAGCCGGGTCGCGGCGACCCCCTCGGTGTTGCCTCGCAGCGCGGTGTACAACAGCGCGACCATCGCGATGACCAGGCCGCCGATCAACAACGGGAGCAGAATCGACATCATCGAAGTCCACCTGGCGCGGGGTTACCCAAGCCGAGCGTAGCCGCCCGGTGCTTGTCCGAGTCCCGCCGTCCGTGGCCGCGAGCCGTGCGAACCCGTTCCTTCGGGTCCGCGTGTATCGTCGTGCGCGCCGTGCAATTCTGTGGCGAGTGCTGAACTCTAGAGCGCGTTTCGCACTCGTTACGCGTTTCCTGCTAGTCGCGCATCAGGACGCGCTCGGCGAACATATTGCTGGGCAACTTCACGCCTTTCGCTTCGAGCCGGTTGATGAACGTGGGCCGCACCCCGGTCGCCTCGAACTGGCCGTAGGCGCGGCCGTTCTGGTCGATCCCGAGTTGCTTGTGCCGGAACACTTCCTGCATGATGATGATGTCCTGCTCCATGTTCATCACTTCCGTGATGTGGGTGATCTTTCGGGGACCGCCCTGGAGCCGGTTCGCCTGGATGACGATGTCGATCGCCGAACTGATCTGCTGGCGCATCGCCTTGATCGGCAGCTCAAACCCGCCCATCATGATCATCGTTTCCAATCGGGTGAGCGCCTCGCGGGGCGTGTTCGCGTGGAGCGTCGCGAGCGATCCGCCGTGACCAGTGTTCATGGCCTGGAGCATATCCAGCGCCTCCGAGCCACGAACCTCACCGATGATGATGCGTTCGGGCCGCATACGCAGTGCGTTCCGCACACAGTCACGGGTACTTACAGCGCCCTTGCCTTCGATGTTCGGCGGGCGCGTTTCGAGCCTGACCACGTGGTCTTGCTGGAGTTGGAGTTCGGCCGCGTCCTCGATCGTCACGACGCGCTCGTCGCCCGGGATGAAGCTCGACAGCGTGTTCAGCAGCGTGGTCTTACCGCAACCCGTACCGCCGGAGATGAGCACGTTGAGCCGGGCCTTGATGCAGGCCTCCATCAGCATCGCCATTTCGGGCGTGAACGCTTTGTAGTTCAGCAGGTCTTCGAGCTTCAGCGGGTTCGCACCGAAGCGGCGGATGCTCAAGCTCGGACCGTCCAGCGAGATCGGCGGGATGACCGCGTTGACGCGCGAGCCGTCCGGCAACCGGGCGTCCACCATCGGGCTGGTTTCGTCCACGCGGCGCCCGACCTTCGACACGATGCGGTCGATGATCTGCATCAGGTGGTCGTTGTCGCGAAACTTCACGTCCGTCTTTTCGAGCTTGCCGCGGCGCTCGACGTAGCACTTGTGCGGCCCGTTCACCAGGATGTCGGAGACCGTCGGGTCTTTGAGCAAGATCTCCAGCGGGCCGAACCCGAGCGTCTCGTCGAGAACCTCTTCGATCAGTTTCTCGCGCTCGATGCGGTTGAGGAGCGGGTTTTCGGTGTCGCAAAGGTGTTCGATGACGCGGCGGATGTCGCGGCGCATCGCCTCGCTCGACAGATCCTTGACGCGGGTGAAGTCGAGCCGCTCGACGAGCTTCGAGTGGATCTGCCTCTTCAGTTCGTCTAAGTTCTTCCCGCTGCCCCCCGGCCCCCCAGCCATGCTCGGGCTGGACAAGCGCGAGATGCCGCTCGCAGCCCCGCCGGCGCCGCCACTGCCGCCATTGAGGTTGTTAAGTTTCGCGATCCCGTTTGAAAGTCGGCTCATTGCTCGGTCCTTACCATGGTCATTGGTCGTTGGTCTCGAACATCGTGGTGGTCACATCGCTATTCGGAAAGGCGAAGGACCGAAGACGAAGGACGAATGGCTATCGTTTGCCGAAGAAGCCCCAGCCACCCTTGGTGTCGGACGGAACGCCGACCGGCTTGCCGTAGAGCGCCTGTGTCAGTCCGTAGATGCTCTGCTGTACGCGACTCTTCGGGGCGTGTTTCACGAGTGGGTGCCCGGCCACACGCGCGCCGATCACCGACTTCGTGTCGTTGGGCACCTGCCAGAAGATCGGCTTGCCGATGACCTCCTCGGCCTTCTTCGAGCTGATCCCTTCTTCGACCGAATCCGCGCCTTGCCGGTTGATGACCACGCGAATCTTGTCTGCGAGGTTCTCTTCCCCGCTGAGGCAGTGGATGATGCGCACCACGTTCCGCAGGCTGCTCAGTTCCAGTTGAGCGACCAGGATGATCGCGTCGGCCATCCGCAGCGCCATCAGGTCGGTCGGCAGCAGGCACTTACTCAAATCGAGAACCAAGTGCGTGTAGCTGATCTTGAGCAGGTTGAGGATGCGCTCCACGTGCTGCTCGTGGATGGCGCCAACCTCTGCGATTTCGAGCGGATGGCGCAGAATCGCCAGGCCCGTGCCTTCGTGCTTCGCCATCGCGCGGCGGAGGAAGTTCATGTCCAGGCGTTCGATGTTTCGCGCCAGGTCCGCGATGGAGATGTTCTCTAAACCCTCGACTTCCAGCGCGATGTCGGCGTCGCCGAGCGCGAGGTCGAGGTCGATGAGGGCGGCCAAGTGGGTCGGGTCAGCGGCCAGCGTCGCGGCCATGTTCACCGCAAGCGTGGTGGTTCCGACACCGCCGCGGGAGCCGAGGACCGCAATCATCGACGACGAACCGCTCTGCCGGGCAGAGGACGCGCCACCGAGGGTCGGCGAATCGTTCCCGCCGTTCTCGCCAAGCGCCCGGCGCAGGGCGTTGAGCATGTCTTCCAGCCCAACCGGGTGGGTTAAGAAGTACTTCGCGCCCTTCTGGAGCGACTGGAGCAGCGCCTGGTGGTCATGGCTGATGGTAAGGATCGGCAGTTTCGGGTATTCGACCGAGAGGTGTCCAATCATCTGAAGGGCTTTGTTCTTGTCCGCGTCGAGCGTGACAATCACGAGGTCCGGCATCGACGCCTGAATCACTTCGAAGAAATATTCGTAGCGGGCGCACTCCGCTTCGAGCCACACGAAGTCCACCCCGAGCAACAGCGTGCGGAGCGACTCGCGGGTCGATTCGTTCGGGTCTACGATCGCAACGCGTTGCATGGCCACCACCCCCCACTCGTGCCGCTTTGGGGTCGTTCTTGTTCGTCCGTACTTTGACCGCCGGCGCAATTTGTTGCGCCGGCGTCAAGAAAAGTTAGCACACCTTTTCCCGTTACGCGGACTTTACGGGACCGGCGATCCGCCCACCGTCGGGAGCGGTGGCAGCGTCACCGAGGGCAGTTCTGGTGTCACCGCCGTGGGCACGCCTGAGATTGGCGGCAGCGCGGCCGGCATTTCCAGGACCGACATCGGGACCGGTATCGGGGTCAGTTCACTTGCCGCGACTCCGAGAACCGGGATTGGGGTCAGTGGCACCGGCATCGCCCGGACAGCGGACCCGTTGGGCATTGGCTTGATCAAGGCACCGGACGCGTTGCCGGGCAAGCAAATCCCGTTCGCGGTCGATCCGGTGCAGACGCCGCCTGCACACGGGTACTTGCCGAGCGTCGGATCGCACTTGTACGGGGCGTTGTAACACTTCCCGTTCCACACCTTGCGTTGCCCGCGGGGCAGTTCCAGGACGTTTTCCAAGAATAGTTCATAATCGTCGGGCGTGCGGGTTTCTTGTCCGGGAAGCCGCTTCGGAGCCTGGCACGGGTCCATCGGGTGGACCAATCGCGGGGTCACCAGGATCACGAGTTCGCTCTCGCGGGTCTGGTGGCTCACGCTGCTGAAGAGGGTGCCCGTGAACGGCAGGTCACCGAAGAACGGAACCTTGTTCGCAGACGCCTGGACGCTGGTCTGGATCAGCCCGCCGAGGGCGAACGTCTGTCCGGACTCCAACATCACGGTGGACCGAACGCTCTGCTCGGTGAAGCCGGGGCTGACCGCCCCGCCGACCGTGATCCCGAGGCCCGCGCTCACCGCCGTGATGCGCGGGTTGATGTCCAGCCAGATCATCCCGTTCCCGTACACGATGGGCACCACTTCGAGTTCGGTCCCGAACGGCACGAGTTGCACGCCGGGGCCGGTGATGCCCGACGTCCCGCTCAGAATCGCCTGCTGACCGCCGGCCCGGAAGAACGCCGGGCGTCCGGTCTGGGTCACGACTCGCGGTTCGGCCAGGAACTTCGCAACGCCTTCGGTCCGCAGCGCCTGCAGGGCGCCGAAGAAGCGAGATGGCACGACAGCCAGTTGTAAGTTCGCTGGCCCGTTGAACGTTGGGGCGGCCCCGCCCGCCTGGGTTCCGAGCAAACCGCTGACCAGACTGGAAAACGAGGTGCCGTTGCCGGCACCGGGAAGTGCGAAGTCAAACCCGCGTTGCCGCATCTGGGTGCGGTCCACCGATGCGATAACCACGTCGATTTGAACCTGTTGGACACCGCCGACCTGGATCGCGTTGATCACGTTGGAGGCGCTGCCGCCGACAGCACTGTTCGCAAGCCTGGCGACGATGTCGGCATCGTTCGGGCTCGTCACGTACCCGCTAAGGATGACCACGTTGTTGATACCGGGCTGTACTTCCACGCTCGCGGTGGGCACGGTCCGCTTGATGAGATTGCGGAGTTGCGTCAGGTCCGGTTGGACCAGAACGTCATATTTGAGGTCCGGCCGGTCCTTCTGAACGATTGTCAACTGGCTCAGACCAGCGGCCTTGCCGCTCAGGAGCAACAGCTTGGGGTTGTTCGGATCGAGTTTGACGCCGAGGATATCCTCGCGGCTGATCAGGATCTTGGTCGGCACATCGGGCAGTTTTGCGTCGAACGTGACGATGCCGCCGAGCGGCACGATGAGTGCGCCCGACTTATCAACGGTGACGCCCGGGAGGTCTTTGGGGTTGGGTGGCTGGCCCTTACCAGTGGTCAGTGTGACCAGGCCCAGAGTCAGAACGAACGCCCACGGCAACAGCCGTTGGGTGATACGGTTACGGTGCATCCTGTCACCTCTCCTCGTAAAAGGGCGGGTCGCCCCAGCCCTGCTGTTTCATGGTTCCGGTCGCCCGGGGTTCCATTGTCGCGGCCGGTTGTTACACCTGCCGATGCGTCCGCCGGCGCCCTTGGTCATCGTGACCGTAGGCACTGTCGGGGTTTGTTCCGGCCGAGGACTTCGCCTCCGCGACCGGAACGCGTTGCTTCGTCAGTCGATCTTCTTCGTCTCCGGGGCCGCTTTCGGCGCGTCCGGCTTGTCTTCACGGGCTGCCTGCTCTGGGGTCAGTTCGGCAATCTTCTTCCACTTGCCCGGACCGTCTTCCTCGTAGCGGATGACCGTCGCCCCGTTGGCCGTGATGATCGTCACGTCGAGCGTCTTCTTCTTCACGACCGGCGGCGCGACCACCGGGTCCACCGACTTCGGCTCCGCCACTGGCGGCTTCGGCTCGTAAAACTCGCGGGGCGGCGGGGTCTTGGAGTCCTGAAGCCCGAACATGTTTGGCGTCGCCCACTGATCCTTCGAGATGCCCGACTTGAAGAACTGACCGAGTGCGTCCTTGATGTCGCCCAGCGCGTTCCCGGCGTACTCCTTCGGCATCGCCTTTTCCTCGAACGCTTCGGCGATCAGATCCTTGGTGAGTTCCGTGTTGGCGGCAATGTCCTTCTTGGCTACGAACACCTTCACCATCGGGATCGCCGGCGGTGACAGCACCGCGACCGGCGGCGTCACCGTCACCGGCGGAGTGGTCGTCACCGGCGTGTTCGGCCGCTTGTCCTCGCCGTTGCCGCCACCAACCGCGCCTTTGATGTCCGCCTTGTCTTTGCCGTTTTCGTCGGACAAAAGTTTGATGACATCGTCGATGTTGTACTTCTTGTCCCCTTCGGTGTTCTTGTTCGGGTGGCGCAGCAACAGTTCGATGCTGCAGCCGCGGCTCTTGGCGAGCGACAGCAGGAGCGCTTCCTTCTCCTTCACCGCGAACGACACCGTGTTCATGCCGGGGAACGTCCCGTTGCTCTCCTTGGTGTACGCGATGTTGGTATCCACCGCGACGACCAGCATGTTCACCAACAGCGGGAACGCTTTCAGTTCAGTCCCGAGGCGGAGCGTGGCGTTCACGTTCACCCGGCTGCCCGGCCCGACGAACCCGGCCGCCGAGTTCGCCGCCCCGATCTGGAGGGACGACATGTCGTACCCGTCCGGCAGCGTGATGAACGAACCTTTCCGCAAGTCCTGGGAGTTGATCGCTTCGTCGGCACGAATCGGGCGCGCAAACTGCTTGCCGACCAGGTCGTCCGGGTTGAACACGCTGGTCGGAGACAACCCCTCCTTCGGGCGCTTGACAACTTTCACCGCGCCCTGGAGGTCTTCGGCGGTGAGCGTGGTGCCAACGGCCAGGTCGCGCGAGGCGACGACCACCTCGACCTGATCGACCGTTTTTCCGCTCATCTGGGAGGTGAGGAATGCGGCCACGAGGCCGCACCCGACCGCCACCACCATCAGGATTACGTTCTTCTGCTTCATGGGTGCTTAACCCCTTGGAGACTTAATGGCCCAACGGTCAGCGGTGGTCAGCCCGTCGCCGTCGCCTCGCCGCAGCGACGGGACGACCGGGTGGCCAGGCGGGACCGTTTCTACCGGCACCGCCCACGCGCGAGGCCTCACACGGCCGCGCGCCTCGGCTCCGGTCGTCCGCGAGGTGGATGTGACCGGGACCGCAAAGCCCGCTGTTGGTCGCAACCCTTCGGCGCCGCGATCTGATTGTCCGACTGGTGGAACCGTTGCGAACCTAATGAGTTCGCCGGTCGCATGCACCTTGCCGGATTTACCAGAACTGTGTCGCGTCGCGTCTTTCTCCCCGCCCTCTGAATCGACCGGGCGGGGCGGGTTCCTTCAATTTTTCGGAGTATCCAGAGCGTGCGGAGAATTCGCAGTTTGCCGGATCTATAGATCACCGGCTGTCGCGAGCGACCGGATTTTCCCGATTGGGTGGAAGATTCGCCTCCCAGACCGCAACGCGAGCGGGGGCGTCAGACCCCTGATTGTTGCTCGCGGCATTTACGTCTTGGAACTCATCAGGGGGCTTACGCGCCCCGCTCTCCTTCAATCAGCCCACCAGTAGCAGCACGTAAGCCATGTACAGCAGGAACCCAACGCACAGCGGGATGCCATAGGGCAACTTGGTCCAGCGACTGCGGCGGTCGTGCGCCCGCTTGCTCGCGACGCTCACCTGGCCGGTGCCGAACATGTGCAGGTCGCTCATGATCTCGCGGACGATGCCGGCGTTCTGGCCGAACTGACGACGCAGCAAGATGATGATCAGACCGAATGCACCACCGACCACAGCACCGAAGCAAAAGGCCCAGAACACAACGCCCATCCCGTGTAGAGAAGCCCCGCCCGCGGCCGCCGTGGTCGCACCGCTCCCGAAGTACGCACCGGCCCACGCTCCAAAGCCCATCTGCATCTTCACGTCGCCGACGCCAACACCGCCGATCGCGAGCATTGGTAGCAACAGAGCGAACCCGAGGAGTGTGCCGAGGACCGCGAGACCGAAGCCGCCGGTACCGGCGTCTGCAGAGACGCCGAAGTCGTGCATCGCGCCAAGCGCCCAGCCGCTCAGAATCAGGGGCAGCGTGATCCAATTCGGAACCTTCAGCGCCCAGCCGTCGATGAAGGCAGCCAGGATCATGCCGAAACTGATGACGACCAGCGTGCCGGCGTTCAAGCCTTCGGGCCAGATCGCGGCCCAGATTTGATGCGACACGATCGCAGCGCCCACCCACAGGAGGGCGAGGGCCGGCATCCGGGCCATTTGCAGCACGAAGGCACGGTCGATGCCAAGCGAGTCGTCGGTCGTGAGCACTGGTGTGGTCGGAGCCCGTTCGAGCACAGGGGCGGCATCACTCATCGGAAAATCACCTCGGTCGCGGGGTCGGGTTGCGTTTCGGTATGCGTGGTTCGGTTTCCGGTGCGCGGTTCGTCCCCGCACTTGCTGGGGAAGCCGGCGCGACGCGGGCCGGGCCGCCGGAGCGGCTCGGCCCGTGTCGCGCGATTCATGACAAGGTGCGGGCAGGACACTCAACTCGCCGTCGGCGGCTTAATACCGCTGCCAACGAAGCTGAACGTGCTGTTGGCGTTGGAACCGAGGGTCGTGATGGCAGCGATGCACACCACGACGATGAGGGCCAGCATCACCGCGTACTCGACGGCCGTCGGGCCGTCTTCCGCCTTCATGAACGATACCAGTCGCTTGGTCAAACTGCGCATGATCCAACCTCCCGTTGTGAAGAAGAAAAGGGTTGTTTCGCGCGGCGCCAAGGTCCCTGGCCCGGTGCCCCGCGTATTGCCAGATCCGAACATTGCCACCGTCACGATCCCGAACTGGCGGGCTTGACACCCTGCAAACTCAAATCGTTGTACATCGAGTTAGTCGTCACGCCGATGTTGCTGACCGCCGCTGCAATAACGACGATAATCAGCGCGAGCATTACGGCGTACTCGACTGCGGTCGGTCCGTCCTCCCCCTTCAGGAAATGGACGACCGTTCGCGCGAACCGGACGAGCATGGCTTCTCTCCGAGTGTTGCGCGGGCCGGTTGGTCGCCGGCCGAGGTCACGCTCGCGTCGCCACTGATGGTCCGTCGTTTCATCCGGTTTGCGGAGCAACAGGATCGATTTTCGTTCCTGTTGCTCTGGGAACCGGTTCCCGTTTGGAACCACAAGGTCGTCGTCTCGAAACCGAGCCGGCGTCGCCAGACGACCCGTTCACAACAGAACCGTAGAACGCTCGTCGGACGTGTCAAACCAACGGCTCGGCGATTTCCGCGGACTTTGCCGGGAATTCGAATTGTGCCAAACGTGACAACAATTGCGGCTAGAAATGCGTGATGTGTTCGACGCGAGCAAGAAGCTCCCACAAGCGAACGGCGGTCGCGGCGGGTCGGAGAACCGGTTCGCGCCTCACGAAAAAGCGAACCAGCCAGCCCAATATCGAACACACGGCCCCGGTGTTTGCGAGCAAACGAACAAACTTGTCGGGGACTTCCAGGGACAGGGGAGCACCCTCTTTGCGATACGCGTCGAGACCTTCGCCAAAGAGGTTGTCGTCGGAGGAAGCGTAGTCATCGAGGAGGCGCGCGAGATCGACGGCGGGGTGATCAACGGCCATCGCGCCGTAGTCGACGATGCCGGTGACGCGCTCTGCTTCGAACAAGACGTGTTCGCCCCGCAGGTCGCGCACGCACGGTCGAACCGGCAGCGGCCACGCGGCCCACGAGCGCAACACAGCGGTCGCGGAGTCGGCAACGCGAAGTACCTCCTGTACGGCGCGGCGCAAGAGTGGGTCGAGTTCCGGCACGAACGGCGGCAGCGTGTGATTCCAGTCGTCGAGGAGTGCGCGGTGATCAGTGAGTATGGCAAGGCGCGCCACGACCCCGCGACACGGCCGCCGGTCCTCAAGCGCCGGCCAGCAAAGATGAATTTGCGCGACTGCGGTACACGCGGCGCGCACTTCGGCCACGGTCGGCACTTCGCACGGTGTCCCGGGCAGCCAACGGCACGCATCCCAGACTCGGCCGTCCACTAGAACCGCGCTTTGCTTGCGAACGGACTTGAACACGGTTGGCACAAACGAAAGATGCGCCGCTTGCGACAGCCAAAGGTGAACGTGTTCGATGCGCTCGGCGGCGGTGCTGAGCGGCCAGCCCTTGAGCGCGACCCGCGGCGTGCCAGTGGTGTCTTCGCCTCGCCACACCACCGCACCGCTGAGCCCGGATTCAGCGCGGTGCCACTTCAAGCCCGCCGTCGCGGGGCTGAAATGTGCGAGCGCCGTCGGCGATGGTTGTTCGGTGTGTACGTGCACGCGGTGGCTCGAAGAGTTCGGCCCGTATTGTAGCGTCCGCGCCTGCGGTTCGTTAGAATCACACCACCCTCCCCCACCCAAGGTACGCACCCGTGCTACTCCGTACCACGCTAGTCGCGGTCGCTCTGTTCGCCGCGACGCCGCTTGTCGCCGCCGAACCGGTTTGGTGGGACAACGATGTCGAACAGGCGATCAAGAGCGCGAAAGGGAACCGCGCCGAGTTGGAGAAGGCGCTCACCGACGTGCCGAAGGATCAGCGCAAGGGCATGGCGTTCCTCGTCGCGAACATGCCGAACACGGACCTCACGGCGCTCAAGGCCGAGTTCCTGCTCACGAACGTGGAACTCGCGTACCGGACGCGCAAAGAGGCACCGTGGGGGAAGGACGTACCGGAAGAAATCTTCCTCAACGACGTGCTGCCCTACGCGAACGTGGACGAGAAGCGCGACGCGTGGCGCAAGGAGTTCTACGACCTGTGCATGCCGATGGTGAAGGACTGCAAGACGCCGACCGAAGCCGTGCAGAAGCTCAACGGCGAACTCTTCAAGAAGTTGAAACTCGGTTACTCGACGCAGCGCAAGTTGCCGAACCAAAGCCCGAAGGAATCCATCGAACAAGGCAAGGCGAGTTGTACCGGGCTGTCCATCGTGCTGAGCGACGCGGCGCGTGCCGTTGGTATCCCGGCGCGGCTCGTGGGTACGCCGCTGTGGTCCGACAAGCGCGGCAATCACACGTGGGTGGAAATCTGGGACAAGGGTTGGCACTTCACGGGCGCGTGCGAGCCGGACCCGAACGGACTCGATCGCGGGTGGTTCGTCGGGGCCGCGTCGCAGGCCAAGAAGGACGTCGCCGAACACGCGATCTACGCCGCGAGCTTCAAGAAGTCGAAGCAGCACTTCCCGCTCGTGTGGGCGCCGAAGTACGAGGGCGTGCCCGCGGAGAACGTCACCGACCGCTACGCGAAGGCCGCCGCGCCGGACGTGAAAGCGGAAGTGGCCAAGTCCGCCGGCGCGCTGAAAGAACTCAAAGCCGCGATCGACGCGAAGCCGGCGGCGCTTACCGAACTCACGGGCAAGCCGTTCGCGAAGGTGCCGCTCACGAAGGCCGACGCCGCGAGCGCCCGCGAACTGCTCTGGAAGTTGCACGCCGATCTCATCAAGAAGGAACGCGCCGCGGAGCTAAAAGACCTGGTCATCAAGGACGCCAAACTGGAGATGCCGTTCTTCTACAAGTCGTTCGGCAAGAAGCCGGACACCGGGCGGAGCCTGTGGATTTCGCTCCACGGCGGCGGCGGCGCCCCGAAACAGGTGAACGACGGGCAGTGGGAGAACCAGAAGAAGTTGTACACGGTGGACGAAGGCATCTACTTGGCTCCGCGTGCGCCGACGAACACATGGAACCTGTGGCACGAGGGCCACATCGACCGCATGTTCGGCCGGCTCATCGAAGACTTAATCGTGCTGGAAGACGTGAACCCGAACCGCGTGTACGTGCTCGGCTACTCGGCCGGCGGCGACGGCGTGTATCAACTCGCCCCGCGCATGGCGGATTACTGGGCCGGCGCCGCGATGATGGCCGGGCACCCCAACGGCGTGTCGATGCTCTCGCTTCGCAACGTCCCGTTCGCGCTGCAAGTTGGCGGCAACGACTCCGCGTACAACCGCAACAAGGTCGGCAAGGAATACGGCGAGAAGCTCGACCAACTCCAGAAGGACGACCCGAAAGGCTACGAGCACTTCGTGAAGATTCACGAGGGCAAGCCGCACTGGATGAATCTGGAAGACAAGATCGCGCTGCCGTGGATGGCGAAGTACACGCGCAACCCGGTGCCGGACCGCGTGGTGTGGAAACAAACGGGCACGCCGCACGACCGCTCGTACTGGCTCGCGGTTCCGCCGAAGGACGCGAAAGGTGATTCGCTCGTGATCGCCAAGCGGAGCGGCCAAATGGTCGAAATCACGGTCGCGGAGAAGGTAACAAAACTCTTGGTCCGCTTCGACGACCGCATCGCCGATCTCGACAAACCGGTTGAAGTGAAGCACGACGGCAAGACGCTGTTCGCGGGCGAAGCGCCGCGCACGGTGGGCACGATGGTGAAGACGCTGAGCGGTCGCGGCGACCTCGGGCTTGTGTTCGACGCGGAAGTGGAAGTGACGTTACCGGAGAAGCCGGAGAAGAAGTGAACGGCGCACGCCGTTCGTGATCGTGTTTCCCTGATCGAATCCCAACGCGAGGAAGTTGATGAGCAATTCGCCCCGGTCAGACGACGGCTACGATGAAGACGAACCATACGGCCCGCCGCCAAGCAAGAGCGATTACCGGACCGTGCCGATGCTCCGGCGGAACGGGTTCTGTTCCGGGGTCTGCGTGGCGCACCTGATCGTGATGCTCCTCGGTGGGTGTGTCCCGCTGCTCAGTCTGTTCGGGATCTTCACGACCATTGGTGTCATCGTCGTGTGCGTCGTGGTGCTGACCGGTCCGGTCTATTACGACAAGCGCAACAAGGACGGGACGCTCAAGCAGTGGGGCGCGGCGAACAAGGTCGCGGCGGTGATTCTGCTCCTGCTCTTCGTCGGCGGCTACGGCGCGATGATCTTCTGGCTGATCACCAGCGGAAAGTTTGGTTGAGTGCCAATACCGCCGCGTTCGTGCAACGATCACGGACGCGGCGACGGTTGCGATTGGTTCGCGGGTCGGGTCGCGGTAACATCCAGGTCTGCGACACCCATGCACTCCCACCGCCGGGCGGTTCCACCATGCCGAACGGGTCCGCGAACATGACCGAACTGCGGGCGTGCCTCAGGCGCGTCCGCAACGGGGACAAGGCCGCTCTCAACGAACTCATTCTGCTCGCCGGTAAGAGGCTCCAAACTCTCACACACCGGATGCTGCGTGACTCCCCTCGCGTGCGCCGGTCGGCCGAAACCGATGACGTGATGCAAAACGCGCTCGACCCACTGTGCCGCACTCGAACAGGTTCACCCGACTACTATGCGTGACTTCTACGCACTCGCCACCATGCAGATCGGGCACGAACTGCTCGACCTCGCGTGCCACTACGCCGGTCCCAAAACGCCACCGCGAACCACGAGAGCCAGGGTGAAGTCGCCGCCGCTGGATCGAAGAGGGCGCACTGCCGTTCCCGCATGTCAGAGGGAAGTAAGTCTCTTCGTCGAGGGCATCCCGCCGGCGGGACGCCCTCGCCGCCGCAGAGGCAGCATCACAGCGCGCGGCGGAACAGGTCGGCGGCCAGCCCGAGCGCGAGCCGTGCGGTGGCCGGGTCGTAGCGATCGCCTTCGTCGCGCAGGAACGCGTGCGCCGCGTTGAACTCGTGCCACGTGAACCACACGCCGGCCGCGTCGAGCGCGTCGTAGATGGTGCGGCGACCGGCGCCCGGCACGTGCGGGTCTTGTCGCCCGAACACCATCAGCAATTCGCCCTTGATGTCCTTCACGCGAGCGAGCGAATCCGAACCACCCTTCCCCAGCGTGCCCGAGTGAATGTCGGTGGGGTAGAAGCACGCGGTGGCGCGCACGTCCGGCAGCAGCGCCGCGCGGAACGCGAGGTGTCCGCCCAAACAGATGCCCACCGCGCCGACGCTCCCGTTGCAACCGCGACGCCCCGTGAGTGCATCGACCGCGGCGCGCGCGTCGGCGTCAAAGTCCGACATCGGGATTATTTGCTTCAGCGCGTTGCCGCGATTCTTCCCCGCGTCGTCGTAGCCGAGCACGCATCCCGGTGTTTCGTGCGCGTGATACACCTCCGGGACCGCGACCAGATATCCGAGGCTCGCGAACTGCAGCGCGAGCCGGCGCACCGGCGGCGTCTGCTGGAAGATTTCGGAGTACAGCACGAGCCCGGGTCGGGGAGTCGGTGTGCGGCCCGGTTCGTCAGGCGCGTAGAAATAGGTGCGCATCGGCCCAGTGGGCGTGGCGATGTCCGCAACGGAGTCGGTGACGATCATCGGCGAGCCCTCGAAGTGATCGGTTAGCGAGTCAGTCTGTTCCCGAACTTCGTCACGAACTCTTCCACGACGCCGCGCAACCGGTCGTCGAGGAGCGCGAGTACAGGAGCGCGAATCGCATCGGGCACACCGCCGTAGAACGCTTCCGCGATGCCCCCCGCGATGCACGCCATCGTGTCGGCATCGCCGCCGAGGGAGATCGCGTTCCGCACCGCGTCCTCGTAATCGTTGGCTTCCAGGAACGCAATGATCGACTGCGGCACGGACCCCTGACACGACACATCGAACCGATACGCGTCGCGGATATCGTCCAGCTTCGCGCTCAGGTTGTACCCGAACGTGCTCTCGATGTGCGATTTGATCTCGGCTTTTGTGCGCCCGGTTCGGGCCAGGAACACCGCGACCGCAGTGGCTTCCGCGCCCTTGATCCCTTCCGGGTGGTTGTGCGTGACTTCGGCACTCAATCGCGCCTGGGCGAGTACCTCATCGAGTGTGTCGCACACAACCCCGACCGGGCAGACACGCATCGCGGAGCCGTTGCCCCAACTGTTGTACGGTTCGCGTTTGTAGTGCCCGGCCCAGCGGATGAAGCTCCCGCCGAAGCCCGCGAGCGGGTACGCGTGGAAGTACGCGTGAAACAGATCAACGTAGTCGCCGCCGCGCAGGAAGTGTTCGGCCACCGCGACCGTGAGCACCGTGTCGTCTGTGAACTGACTGTACTCGACGAACAGCGGGAAGTCTTTGGTCTTCGTGTCCGAACCTTCGTGGACCGAACCGATGATGTCGCCGGCTATCGCACCGATCATGGAGTACCTCCCGTTCCGGGGACAGAAAGGAGTAGCCGCACGATGAACGCAGATAAAGTCACGATAAGAACGAAGAGTGAATTTAACACAGCCTTCTGTCTGATCGTGTCTTTCTTCTGCGATTATCGTGCGGCTACTCTTCGGTTGACTACTCCAGAACCTCGCTCACGACACCGCTCCCGACGGTCTTCCCGCCTTCGCGGATCGCAAACCGGCTCCCCGCCTCCAGCGCGATGGGCCGGTCGAGGTTCACTTCGATGCGCGCGTTGTCACCCGGCATCACCATTGCGACGTCCTCCGACATCGTTACCACGCCGGTCACGTCCGTGGTGCGGACGTAGAACTGCGGCTTGTATCCGTTGAAGAACGGCGTGTGCCGCCCGCCCTCGTCCTTGCGCAGCGCGTACACTTCCGCGCGGAACTTCGAGCGAGTCCGCATCGACTTCGGCGCGACGAGCACCTGACCGCGTTGCACCTGCTCAGCCTTCACGCCGCGCAGACGAACGCCGACGTTCTTGCCCGCCACGCCTACCGTCAGCGGCTTGTGGAACTCCTCGACACCGGTGACGACCGACTCGATTGCGTCACCGTAGCCGAGCACTTCCACCTTATCGCCGGTCCGCACCTGGCCCTGCTCGATCACGCCCGTGACGACCGTGCCCAGACCTTCGATCGAGTACACGCCTTCCACCGCGAGGAGGAACGGCTTGTCGACCTTGCGGAGCGGCGCCGGGATGTGTGCGTCGAGCGCCGCGAGCAACTCGTCGATGCACGCCGCGTAAGCAGCGTCATCGGGGTTGTCGAGTGCGCCTTTCGCGTTACCGCGAACGAACGGCACCGTGTCCCCGTCGAACCCGTAGCGCGTGAGCAGGTCGCGCGTTTCGAGTTCGATCAGTTCGAGCAGTTCGGTGTCGGCCACGAGATCGACCTTGTTGAGGAACACGACCAGGTGCGGCACGCCGACCTGCCGCGCGAGCAGCACGTGTTCGCGGGTCTGCGGCATCGGCCCATCGACGGCCGAGATGAGCAGCACGGCGCCGTCCATCTGTGCGGCCCCGGTGATCATGTTCTTGACATAATCCGCGTGGCCCGGGCAGTCGGTGTGGGCGTAGTGCCGCGTCGCGGTCTCGTAGGAAACGTGAGCCGCGATGATGGTGACCGTCTTGGTCGCATCGCGCTCGGTGCCGCCGCGGGCGATGTCTTTGTACCGCTTCACTTCGGCGAGGCCCTTCTGGGCCTGCACCGCGAGGAT
>CAMDQN010000102.1 GCA_945905925.1 Singulisphaera sp. GP187 | reverse complement strand
TGACATAGCAAGTGCAATGTGGGGAATGGTTTGTGACTCAGGCGACCGAATAGTTTCAGCCATCAACCCGCATCCCACCCAAACGAAAACCGCTGAGTTTTCCAAGGTTTCCCGTGTCAAGCCCAAAGATGTCATGAACTGTCAGCCGTAAGGGAACGAACGATCGTTCGTTCCCTTACGGTCGCAGCTCCGCTACGAATTTTCTGAAATCGCTCTTGCGAGCGATTGAAGAACGGCCCGCGTCATCCGCGGGCCACGTTTTGATTCCTGATTACTTCAAAATGTCCTTCACCACGTTGCCCGCGACATCCGTCAGGCGGAAGTCGCGACCGCTGTAGCGGTACGTCAGTTTCTCGTGGTCGATGCCCATCAGGTGCAGGATGGTCGCGTGTAGGTCGTGGATGTGAACCTTCTTGTCCACGGCAGCGAAGCCGAATTGATCCGTCGAACCGTAGGTCATACCGCCCTTGATGCCGCCGCCGGCCATCCACACGCTGAAGCCGTGGTTGTTGTGGTCGCGCCCGCTCGCGCCCTCACTGGTCGGCGTGCGCCCGAACTCACCGCCCCACAGCACTAAGGTCTCGTCGAGCAAGCCTTGTTGCTTCAAGTCGCGGAGCAGCGCGGCGACCGCCTTGTCGCTGTCCTTCGCCTTGTTGCGGTGACCCTTTTCCAGGTCGCCGTGATCGTCCCACGGCTGACCGCTGCCGTAGAAGACCTGTACCATTCGCACGCCGCGCTCCACGAGGCGGCGCGCCGTGAGGCACGCGTCCGCGAAGTAGCCCTTGCCGTAAGCGTCGCGGACCTTCAGCGGTTCGCGGGCCACGTCGAACGCTTCCTGCGCGTCGGTCTGCATCCGGTACGCGATCTCAAGCGATTGAATCCGCGCTTCGAGTTGGTCGTCGCTGCCGCGCTTGTCCTTGTGCAACCCGTTGAGTTGGTTTAGCAGGTCGAGTTGTTCGCGCTGCGTGGTCGCGGACACGTTCGTGTTGCGGATGTGCTCGATCACCTTTTTCGGGTCGAGGTTCTGAATGTGGCAGCCCTGGAACACGCCCGGTAGGAAACTGTTGTTCCAGAGAGCCGGGCCGACCACGGGCTTGCCCGGGCACATCACGACGAAGCCCGGCAGGTTTTGGTTCTCGGTGCCGAGACCGTAAGTGAGCCAGCTACCCATGCTCGGTCTGATGGCTTGCGTGTTGCCGCAAGTCATGAGGAGCAGGCCCGGCTCGTGGTTCGGGATGTTCGTGTGCATCGAGCGGACGACGCAGATGTCGTCGATGCACGAGCCGATTTCGGGGAAGATCTCGCTGACCTCGATTCCCGATTGGCCGTACTTCTTGAAACTGAATGGCGATTTGTACAGCGGGCCGGTTTTGCGCTCGGTCTTGAGACCGGCTGCGCCGGGGGTCTTGCCGTGCTGTTTGGTGAGTTCTGGCTTCGGGTCGAAGGTGTCCACCTGCGACGGGCCGCCGTTCATGAACAGGTGAATGACGTGCTTCGCCTTCGCCGGGAAGTGCGCGATCTTCGGCGCGAGTGGGTTGGTGCTGGCGGGCGAGGCTTTCGCCTCGTCCGCGAGCAACCCCGCAAGGCCGAGTACGCCCAACCCGGTGCCGCTGCTTTTCAGCATGTCGCGGCGCGAAATCCCAAAGTCACGTAGCATCGGCGGAACCCTCTTTGCCTTCGGTGTCTTCTTCGATCTCGTAGAGGAACACTTCGGAGTCGATGAGCGCCTGCTCGAAGTATTGCAAGTAGTCGGTGTCCGCGAAGTCGGTGCGGGATACGCTCTCGTGCTCGACCACTTCCTGAATGAACCAGCCGTGTTCGGCGACGCACCCGGCGGCGATGTGCATCGCGTTGCTTTGAGTCTGGTCCTTGATCCAGCAGTGAACTTCGGCGTTGCGGCCTTCGGGTTCGTCGCTGTTGGGCGCGGGAACCTTGTTCTCATCCCCTTCGGGCGTGAAGTCCAGCCGTTCGGCCGCGAGCCGGAGGTACTGCATCGGGAGTCGCACCCAGTCGTTCTCGACTGGGTCTTCGCCGCCGGCTCGCGCTGCGGCCTCGAAGATTCGGCTTGCCAGTTCTTGCGCCTCGTCGGAGGTCAGCGTCGTTCCGCCGTCGGGCGCCTTCAGCGTGACTTTGGCACCGTCTTGCGACACTTCCACGTCGGCCCGGTGGTGCGGTGAGATTTCAGGTTGATCGGCCATTCGGCAGCGCTCTGAAGTAGGCCCGCCTTGCCGAGGCGGGCGTGTTGGCGCTCGTGACGCGACACGAAGGTTCGGAAGCGTGACGGCGCGGGAAAGCGTGCCGCTCGGCAAGCGACACCTACATCAGTCTACGTACAGCAACTCGTTACTGGCGAGAAGAACCTGGGCGTATTGCTGCCAGCGCGTGAGCTTGTCGTCGGCGCTCAAAGGCAACTTCAGGAACCGCAGGGCCAGATCGAGTTCGGCTTTCTCCGGGACGCGACCGTAGGCGATCCGGTACGCGGCCGTCACACGCTCTTCCTCGGTAGCGAACTTCTCCACGCGCTTCGCGAACGCTTGGGCTTGCGAAACCATGAACGTGCTGTTGAGCGCGAACAATTGCTGTTGCGGAACGGTAGTCACGGTTCGCTTGTCTGCGGTCACGTTCGCGTCGGGGAAGTCGAACAGCCGCAACAAGCCATCGAGTTCGTGCCGGCTCACCTTCGCGTAGACCGTGCGGCGCTTCGCGCTGGCGTCGCTGAGGTTAAAGGTCGGGCCGCCGGCTTTCGGGTCGAGGTTGCCGCTGACCGCGAGCAATGTGTCGCGCCAGTCTTCGATTTCCAGCCGTTTCCGCGTGCCGCGCCAGAGGTACACGTTCGCCGCGTCGCTCTTGTCGTTGTCCAGGTCCGGCTTGCTCTCAAGTTGGTAGGTCGTCGCGGTCATGATCTGCTTGTGTAGCCACTTCATCGACCAGCCGTTCTTCACGAAGTTAACAGTCAACCAGTCGAGCAACTCCGGGTGACTCGGTTTGTCTCCGAGTTTGCCGAAGTTACTTGGCGTGTTCACCAGACCGCGACCGAAGTGCCACGCCCACACCCGGTTCACGATCACGCGCGCCGTCAGCGGGTTGTCCTTCGACGCGACCGCGTTCGCCAAATCGAGGCGTGTGTAGTTGGCCCCCGACGGCGTCGGTGAGGGCAGCACCTGGAGGAAGCCCTTCGGCGCGTCTTCGCCCTTCGTTTCGGGGTTGCCGCGAATGTAAATCTTCATGCCGGGGCCGTTGCCGCTGATGACGTGCGCCACTTGCGGCGCCGTCGGCATGTCCTTCTTGATCTTCGCGGAACTCTCGGCCGCTTCCTTCATCACGAGCAACTTCGTGATCTGCACGAGCCACGGGTCTTTTTTCGCTTTCAACTCGGTCTGCATCTTCTTGAACTTGTCGTCGGTCCGCTTGAGGTCGGTTTGTGCGGTCTGGTATGCCTTGAGTTCTTCGGGCGAACCGAGCGCGGCGTCGCTCATGTTCGTGCCCATGTAGATGCCCGCGATGGAGTAGTAATCCTTCGTCGGAATCGGGTCGAACTTGTGGTCGTGACAGCGGGCGCACGCGACCGTGATGCCCATGAAGCCGCGCGTGAGTGTGTCTACGCGGTCGTCGAGTTCCTCCGCGATGGCCTGATCGCGTGCCGTGTTCTTGTAGTATTCCGCGCCCAATCCGAGGAAGCCCAACCCGGCAAACTTGGTGAACGCGTCAGCCGGTGCGTCGGGGAGCATGTCGCCCGCGATCTGGAGCTTCACGAACGTGTCGTAGGGCATGTCCGCGTTGAACGCGGCGATGACCCAGTCGCGGTAACGCCACGCTTGCGTCTTGGGCTTCACGCCGAACGTGTGCGCCTGATCTTCCGCGTAGCGGGCCACGTCGAGCCAGTGGCGCGCCCACTTCTCGCCGTACTGCGACGACGCGAGCAGCGTATCGATTACCTTCGCGAACGCGTCGGGCGACTTGTCCGCGAGGAACGCGTCCACCGCTTCGGCGCTCGGCGGCAATCCGGTGAGGTCGTAGTAGGCGCGGCGAATGAGCGTGCGCTTGTCGGCTTGTGCGACCGGCTTCAGCCCCTTCTCGGCCCACTTCGCCTGAATGAAGGCGTCGATTGGGGTAACGCTCGCCTTCGGCTCGCGGCTAACGGGAACCACAGGTTCCTTTGGTGGAACGAACGACCAGAATTGCTTGCCTTTCTCGATGTCGATGCCGACAGCCTTCGCAACCTCGCCGGTGCGCGGATCAACGGCACCGTCCGCGATCCACTTCTCGAAGTCCTTGATGACCGCGGCGGGCAGTTTGCCGTTGGGTGGCATTTTCACTTCGCCGTCGTACTTCAGCGACGAAAGCAGCGTGCCCGCATCGACCTTGCCGGGCACCATCGCGACCCCGGTTTCGCCGCCGGCGAGCAACCCGGCCTTCGTGTCGAGTTTGAAACCGCCCTTGAGTTTTTTCTCCTTCGCAGCTGTCTCGGAGTGGCACTTGTAGCACTGCTCGACTAACACCGGTCGAATCTTCGTCTCGAAGAACTCGACTTTCTTTGCATCGAGTTGCGGTGCAGGGTCCGCGGCGAGCGCGAACGCGGGCGCGAGGAGTGTCACAACGAGTGCGATTCGCAGCATAGGTGAACTCAAGACGAAGTCCGAACGCGGGTTCGGGACATTTGGCTGGGATGTCGGCGGGTATCAGGGCGGGAGAGGCATTCTACCACACACGATAATATCAGAGTAGAACAGGCCTCGCCAACAGGAAATCGGCGCGCTTCGAGGACACGCCATGACCATTCGCGAAGCAACCGAAGCCGACTGGCCGCGTGTGTGGGCACTGTTCCAGAGTGTCGCGGTGGCCGGCGACGCGTTTGCCTACGACGAATCTACCACCGAAGCGGTCGCGCGGAAACTGTGGTTCGACTTGCCGGCGCAGTGTTGGATCTGCGAAGTGGCAGGACGGTTCGCGGGGACGTATTACGTCCGACCGAACCAACCGGGGCGCGGCGATCACGTCGCGAACGCGGGCTACATTGTGACCCCGGAATTCCGCGGACGCGGTTTTGCGGTCGTGATGTGCGAACACTCCCTCGTAACCGCGAAGCGGTTCGGTTTCACCGCGATGCAGTTCAACTTCGTGGTGAGTGTGAACACTAAGGCGGTGCGTGTGTGGGAGAAGTGCGGCTTCGTGACGGTTGGCCGGTTACCGTCTGCGTTCCGGCACGCGGAACTCGGCTTCGTCGATGCGCTCGTGATGTTCCGCGTGCTGTGAGTCGCGGAACTACCCAACCACTTCGATCACGTTCCCGTTGGTGTTGGTGACGTTCGAGGGCTGCACTTCGATCACGAAACCCGGCTCTGGCTAACCGGTTCGCTATTTGGCGAGGACGAGGTAGCCGACGACCGCGGAGAGCACCGCCACCACGACTAACAAGACCGGCGTCCAGTCGAACGGCTTCGGGCCTTTCCGCTCGCGGGGCTGCGGTTTGTCCGGTTCTTCGTCGCGCGTGCGGCGGGGCGGTGCCTTCGGCTTCGGGGTGGAACTCTCCGCGTGCGCCCCAGACGTTCCGGGGTAAACATACGGCGCGGCGTGCGCACCGCTCGCTGCGGCCGGCATCGCCGGGTTCGGCTTGGACGGCGGTGGAACGGGCGATTTGGGGCGGGGCGGGGGCGTCTGGTAGGGGCTCGTTTCGTCCGAACCGGGCGTGCGGTTGTTCGGCGAGGACACTACCACGTTCAAGACGAGGTCACGGAACTCCGGGACGTTGGAGAGCAGCGCAAACTGCCCGTGTTTGGTGCGGCTCACGAGGATGCCCGACGGGTCGCCGAGCAGTTTGTCGCGCAGCGCGTTGCGGATCCCGTCGGTGCTGCCCTTCACCGTGTGTGCCTTGTCGTTCTCGTCGCGATACACCAAATACCACACATCGACCGTGGGCGCCGCGGGCGCCGGCTCGGCGGCGGTCGGGGTCGGGCGAGCTGTTCCCTTCAGGTCTTCGACGAACTCGCGGCAACTCGACGGCCGCTGACCCGGTTCGGCGCTCATCGCCCGGCGGATGGCCCAGTCCACGCGGTCCGAGAGGACCGGGTTCAACTCCTTCGGCGTGCGGAACTCGTTGCGGATCTTGCGCATCCAGCAGTCGAGCGGGCTGGCGTTGTCGAACGGGATGACACCGGTAACCATCGCGTAGAGGGTCGCACCGAGCGAGTAGATATCGCCCCGCACGTCCACGGTCTTGGCGTCGCGGAACTGCTCGGGGGCCATGAAGTGCGGCGTCCCCAGCCCACGCCCGGTGCGCGTCAGGTTCAGGTCGCCTTCCACTTCTTTCACCAGCCCCATATCAGTCAATTTCGCGACACCTTCCTGATCGACCAGGATGTTGTCGGGTTTCACGTCGCGGTGAACCAAACCCTGCTTGTGTGCGCGCTGGAGTCCGTCACACACTTGGGTGATGAGGCGCACGGCTTCGGCCTCCGCGTACCGGCCCTTTTTCTGGATTATCTGCCCGATCGAGAGCCCGTCCACGAACTCCATGACGAGGAACGGGTGCGGCATCGCGCCACTGTAATCGAGCGCCCGGACCACGTTGGGGTGGTCGAGCACCTTCGCGGCGAGATACTCGCGCTCGAACCGCTGCAGCAGAATCGGGTTTTTAGCGGTGGCCGGCGCGATGACTTTCACGGCCACGATCTCGCCCGTGGTCCGGTTCTTACCCTTGTACACAGTCCCCATCCCACCCTCAGCGATCTTCGACAGGATGTCGTAGTTGCCGAGCGTGGGTGGGACGGGCGTTTCGACTGCCATTAGTGATCGCTCCGGCGCCCGCCGCCTGAGCCGGCGCGTGGGATAGGGTACTTATAGTCTAAATGCGGGCGACGGGTGCAAACTCTTGGTAGGTGCCGCTTGCCGAGCGCCTCGGATCGCGCCGTGGTGCTTCGTGTGGCGTCAATTGTTGGGTCGCCATGCCGCTCGGCGAGCGGCACCTACCCTTTCCTGCTGGGGTCGAATACCTGAAAGGTTCACTCGTGGTCCGACATAATCGGTAGGACCGCCACCGCCTTTCCAAGTTTCCGATCTCCCACAGTTTGTGTCGGTTCGGTGCTTGTCAAGGTCCGTGTCGTCCGTCACAATCGCATCTGGGCGTGCTCCGTGCGTCCACGATGTAACTTCTCTAATTGCGGGGGTCTCGCTCCCCCGCTCCGCAGGGACTCGAACTGCTATGAGACTGTTCGGCATCCTGCTGCTCGTACTCATCATCCCCGCGGGGGGAGCGTACGTCTACTTCGCCACCCAGGATTGGAAGGGTCGCCAACAGATCAACGCTGCCGGACTGCGGCACCTTCTGTTGCTCCAGGGGCTTCCCGTTGAAGGCGAAGACTTCAACGCCGAGGACGAAACGCCGTTCCAAACTCCGATGGCTGGTGGCGAGTCTACCAAAACGGTCAGTAAAAAGTTGCTCGAAAACTACTTCAAAGACAACACTGCGGTCGGAGCCGCGCCCGCGGTCGGAACTCCCGGTGTGGAACCGCCGCCCGTCGCGCGCCTCGCGCTCGCCACGACTGACCCCGTGACCAGTCAGTACGCCGAGTTGAAGCGCGTGTTTGGTCTTCTGAAAGTCGAACTCGCCAAGGCCACAACGCCGGACCAGAAGACCTCGCTCGTCGAGAGTTGGCTCCTGATCCAGGCCGAAACGATGACCGAGCGCATCTGGTATCAGACGCTGATTTCACCGACGAAGAAGATAATAACCGAGCGCGATAAGGTGACCGGTCAGAATGAAGAGAAGATCGTCGCAAAAGACGCGGCGGAACTCGCGGACAGCGCGGACGAACTGGTTTACCTTTTGAACCTCAAGTTCTACCGGGTCGCGCCGAAGCTGTTCGAGGAGGACAAACTCGCACTCGCGTCGGCGAAGTGGGACGCGCTTCAGAAGAAAATCGAGGAGGCCGGTGGGGACGCCAACGCCGTGGCCCGCCTGAAGCCGCCGGTTTTCACGGACGACGGCGACCGCCGGGCGCGTCTGGCGCACCTGCTCGTTCACCTTGACCGGGACGGGGCGTGGCAGAAGCGGGTGGCCGTGATCGTCGGGTTGAGGCAGTACGTTCAGGCGATCGCGGCTCAGACCGCCCGGTTCCGCGAGATGCGCAACCATGTGGATCTGCCAAACGCCACGGACCAGGCGACGTTCCAAAAGAATCAGGACGCGCTCATTACCAAGGCCCGACAGGAAGCCGATCGGGCGCGGGCCATCGCCGGCGAGCGAGGAAAACTGGAGAAGCAACAGACCGCGGCGGAAACCGCGCTGAGCCTTCGCGAGTCCCAACTCGTGGATCTGAAGGCACAACTTCAGAAAGTGAAGGACGAGGTGGATCAGTTGCTCGTGCGGCAGAGCACGGCAGAAAAGAAGTTGTTCGAGGCGCAACGGCTCGTCTCGCTGACCCTGGAGGACGTGTACCGGCTCGAAGCGCTCCTCATCGAGGTCGAGCGCGAGCGGTATGGCCTCTCTCCGACGCGACCGTAGTTTCTGGTGGCACAGGCCTCCAGACTGCATTGTCTTTGGATGAAGAAACGCAGGTTTTCAGCCTGTGTTAGGACCAGCAAGCGACGCGCTCCCCCCGGCCAGGTGCGACGATGACGGCAATCGGCAAACTGATGGCCACCTTGCTCCTCGCCATCTCCCTCGGGATGATGACGTGGGCGGTCAGCACGTACGTCCAGCGCCCGGGGTGGTTCGCCCCGGTCCCGGAGGGTGGCATCGATAAGGGGAGTACTCCCGTTTCGTTCGCCCAACTCAAGGACGAGAACGAGGCGTTCAGTCGCAGCGCCGCGGTCGCGAGCGACACGTGGGGGGCGAACCTGAAGGAACTGGAAGACCGTGAGAAGTTCCGCAACGACCGCCTCAAGGCGTATGCTGATCGCAACAAGTGGGCGCGCACCGGCAACCCCAAGCACCTGGTCAACCCGGCGGATTTGAAGAGCGGGGTTGGGTTCTACGCACCGACTCTCAATCCGGCCCTCAAGCTCTACGACCTGAACCTCGACCCCGCCACCGGGCTGCCGAAAGGTGAGGCGATCCGCGGTAGCGACGACCAACCGCTGCCCGGCGTCGATCAACAAGCGGGCCTGGTCGCGGAAAACCTGATCGTCATCCAGAGGGCGGCGGCCAAAATCCTCGAGTTGCGAGATAAGATTGATGCCGAGAGCGTGAAGGTGCGCGCCACGCAAGCCGAGTTGCTCGGGATGAACGTGATCCGCGATAGCATCCGCAACGAGTTGTTCTACCTCGACCGGTTGAAGGGGAACGTGTCTGAGACCGGCGAGACGGTGTTCCGGCGGCAGAAACAGTTACTGACCCGACTGAAGGCTCTGGGTGTTACCGATCCGTGACGGTGCTGGCCTTTTTCCAAAAGGTCCGCGGGGTTGTCGTTGTTCGTATAGTGGTGCGGCACGAAACTAGGCGAGCGGGGAGGGCGTGCGATGAGTTGGCTCGGCAAAATCATGACGTTCCTGGTTTTCATCGGCGCACTCGTGTGGGCATACTTCACCGTTGCCGCATACGCGACGCGAACCAACTGGCAGACGCGCGCCGCTGCTCTCGAGAAGTCGCTCAAGGAGAGCGAGGCGAACCGCAACGTCGAGCAGCGCCAGTGGCAGAAGGAGCGGTCCGAGATGACGGCCCTTCTGGAGGCCGAGAAGGAACGCACCAAGACACTGAACCTGAACTACGATAACCTCGCGAGCGACAGCAAGAAGCTCGACGATGTCAACAAGACCCTCACGGCCTCCTTGAGCAGCGCGGACATCATCGCGAAGAAAAAGGACGTGAGCGAGATGGCCATGTTGATCGAACTGAAGGCGACCCGCGACCGGAACACCGCGCTGGAGGATGGCACGGTGGAATTGGTGCGCAAGAAGGAGGAGGCCGAGCGCGATCGACTTCGCGCTGTGAACGAGAGAGACCTTCAGGAGGCGATCGCCAAAGAAAACATCGCCAAGGTACTGGATCTTCAAAGCCGGCTCAACGACCTCGTCCGGTCCGGGAGTGGCACCTCGGCCGTGCTCCGCACTGTCGATAAGGTGCCGGCCCCGCTGCCGGACAATATCCGTGGCACCGTCGTGCGTGACATCTCTGGCGACTTCGTCCAGATCAGCATTGGCATCGATGCCGGACTGGAACCCGGCTCCAAACTCGACATCTACCGCGAGACGGGCGGCGGTCAGTACCTGGGTACGCTTATTGTCACCAAGTCGGTGTACCCGAAGGAAGCAGTTGCCGAGTTTCGTCCCGCCCGCGGGGTGCCCGTTTCGCAACTGCGGCCCGACGAACTGCCGCGTAAGGGCGACACCGTCGGCCAGATCTCGCTCGGTTCCACCGGGCGCCGCTGATCACGCCCCGTTCGCCACCCCAAGACACTCGCACGGAGACTGACCGATGGCCAAGAACAGGGGCCGCGACGACGACCGCGACAACGACCGGCCCAAGCGACAGGCACCGGTCAGGCGCGACGGCGCTTACCTGATGATGTTGTTCATCACGCTGGTGGCGATTGCGACCGGGGCCGTGTTGATGTACCTGGACAACGAGGAGTACGGCAAGACCGCGGCGCCGAAGGAGGCTCCGCCGGCCGCGCGCAAGCTCGGCGATCCACTGCCGCCCGATCCCATAGCGCCGCCCCCGGCGCCGGCACCCGCACCGGCACCCTAATGCGGAACCGCTCGAAATCGCGAACGACCACAGCCCCGGCCCCGCAGCCGGGGCTTCTCGTTTTCCCGATCGGTAAGTTCGTCTTTATTTCGTGCCGCTGTGTCGCTAGTGTCCGCGCTGTCGGGGTCGAATAGGTAGGCTCACCAGGAAGGGGCGTGGGTTTATGCGTCGAGCAACGGCGTGGTTCGTCGTGGTCGGCGTTGCAGTACTCGGGACCGCCGGGCCGGTGTCGGCTGCGGACGGGTTCTGGGTTTCCATCGCGTCCGGCGTGGCTGGCTCGTCCAGTCCGACCGGATATCAGGACTGGTGGTTCGAGACGCCTCACGGTCCTCCCCCGGTTGCCGTCACACGCCTCGGGGGCGAGGGCAGTTTCGAGGCGACCACCGGCGGTGGCAGCAGTTACTTCACCGGCGCCGCGGTACCTGTGGTACTCCACACCACTGACGGGTACGCGTACCTCGTGGGCGGCACGCAGCCGAGCGACCTGAGCAGTTCGCTGCGGCGGCAGACCGCAGGCGGTCAGGGGCTGGCGACCGCCGTACCGCAAATCGCGCCGAGTGTCCTGCCCGCGAACGCGGTCAGCCTCACAGCCGATCTGGGTGACCCGGACTCGGACGGTACCCGCCCGCTGACGGTCGCGGTTACCGACGCGATGTCGAACTCTCTCGGCGCCGGTGCGGTGAGCGTACCGGACGGAGGCTGGTGGGTGATCGGCCTCGGGGCGGGACTGAGCGACACGGAGCCAACGCCCGAACCGACCCCGTCGCCAGTACCGGTTCCGACTCCGACTTCAAGTCCGGTTGCGACACCCGAACCGGCCACCGGCGTGCTGCTCGGTCTCGGCGGACTGGCTGCGGCCGGTTGGCGGATGGTGAATCGTCGCCGCACGAAGTAACCGCACAACAGACCGACTCGCTGAAACGCGGCCCTTTGGGCCGCGTTTCTGTTTTGGTAGGTGCTCGCAACTTCGTCGGCCTCGCGCGAATCGGTGCGCCCGATGCGTTCCCTTCGCGGCAGACGCTGGAAACAGATGTGTGCATCCCTAATCATGTTAGCGTGGGTCGGCGGGTGTGCCGGCTCGCGAACTCATCGCTCATCAACGGAGTCTCACCGATGCCGGCCCAAGTGCAGAAGGAAGCCCCGGATTTCACCGCGACCGCCGTCGTGAACGGCCAGATCGTGAACGAGTACAAACTGTCGAGCACCCGCGGAAAGTACGCGGTCCTGTTCTTCTACCCACTCGACTTCACCTTCGTGTGTCCCACTGAGATCATCGCGTTCAGCGACCGCATCGCCGATTTCGAGAAGCGGAATTGTCAGGTCATCGGCGTGTCGGTGGACAGCCAGTATTCGCACCTCGCGTGGATCGAGACGCCGCGCGCGAAGGGCGGGCTGGGCGATTTGAAGTATCCTCTGGTCGCGGACCTCACGAAGAAGATCAGCGCCGACTATGGCGTGCTTCTCGACGCGGGCATCTCGCTTCGCGGGCTGTTCGTGATCGACCAGAAAGGCATCGTGCGCGCGATAACGATCCACGATTTGCCGTTGGGCCGGAGCGTGGACGAATCGCTGCGCGTGTTGGACGCGCTACAGCACTTCGAGAAGCACGGCGAGGTGTGCCCGGCCGACTGGAAGCCGGGGGCCGCGACCATCGACACGAAGAACGCGTCGGCGTACTTCGAGAAGGCCGCCGCGGGGAAGAAGTGAGTTTGGTGTCTGGTGTTTGGTGTTTGGGTTGCGTGTCTCAGGTGCGCGATACGGTTCTTCAGACGAAACACCAAACACCAAACACGCTCGCGAAGCGAGCTAGACGCACACTTCGAGAATCAGGAAGTTGTCGGGTTCCTTCTTGAACAGCGCGGACGCGGCCCGGAGCGTCTTGATCCGGTCCTCGTGCCACGGGTTCTCGAGGGCCGGGAGCGTGTCCGGGTAGGGGAAGTTGTCCAGCACGTCGCGGCGCACGAGCATTGCGCGCACTTTGCGGATGCGCTCGTCGCCGACCAGTTCGCACGTCAGGAACAGCGCGTACTTCACGGTCGTGACCGGTAGCCCGGCGTCGCGTTTGATGTGGCCTTCGACAAAGTGTTCCGCGACCGCGTTGAGCACGAAGTTGAGCAGGAACCAGCGGTCCTCTTTGGCGACCGGCATCACCGGGTTCTCGACGGTGGTTGCTCGTGCTGCGGCCCACACCTTCGATACCGCCAGTTTGTTGAGGAAGATTTCGTCGAGCGATCGCTCCATCACGGTGCGGATTTTCAGGTGCCCGTCGGCGAAGATGTTCAGGCTGACAATGATGCGGTCGAGGAACTCTTTCGCGTACCACTGCCGGTTCGCCTGGCGCCGCGCCCACCACCAGGTGAACACGAATGTCGCACCGGACGTTGTCGCCGCGACGAGGACCGTCACGATGATGCGTTTGGTGTATTCGGTGGAAACCTCGGCCTCGGTCAGCCCGAACAGGAACATGAGGTGCCCTACCAACGGTTTAGTCGCTCACCCCTTTCGGGGTTGCGGCTAAACGTATGATACGAGTTCGCTGGGTCACACACTCACCTGCCGCCGAACAGGCCGACCGAGAAGTTGAACACCTGGCGGTGGTCGCCGGGCGCCCGCACCACCGGGAACGCGAGGTCGAACGCCAGCGGTAGCGGTCCCAGCGCCGGGACCGACAACCTAATGCCTGCACCCACGGAAACCCGGTAGTTCTTGATCTCGAAGTTCCGCTCCACCGTGCCGTGGTCCACGAACGCCACCGCGAACATCTTGTCGTTCGGCAGGATCGGGATCTGGTACTCGATTGTGTTCAGGAGCGAGAACGTGCCGCCGATGGACAGTTGGTTTTCGACCGGGCCGACGCCGCGGAACGTGAAGCCGCGGAAACTGCGGATACCGCCGGCGTAGAACCGCTCGAACACCGGTGTGTCCGTGCCGGCCACCGCGACCTGCGTGCGGAATCCCAACACGTGGCGTCCGCTGCCGTCCTCGCGAGCCAGATACTTCGACGAGAAGAACTGCGTGAACTCGGCCGTGCCGATCGGGAACGTGTAGTCACCGAGCACCTGCTCGAAGCCGGCGTCGAACACGTTGCCCTTCGTTGGGTAGATGTACGAGTCACGCGTGTCGCGGTTGATCCCGGCCCGCAGCCCCACGAGGAAGTGCTTCCCGGCGTCGTCGGTGATCGCGGGCGTCGCGTAGGCCGGCACGTCCTTGATGTTCACGCCTTCAACGCGAGTCGAAAGCGACGCGGTCCAGATCGGGTCGAGTCGCCGGTCGAGCGTGACGCGCCCGCCGTAGCGGTCCTCGTTGTACTCCGCGAAGGCCCGGTTGTAATAGTACCCCGAGGTGGTCAGCCCGAACGGCGTGTCGAGCAGGTACGGTTCGCGGAACGTGACCGAGTATCGCTGGAAGTTCGTACCCGGCGCGGCCTCGATGCGAAGTTCCTGACCGGCCCCGCGGAACGCTCGCCCGTACCGGAAATCGTCCCAACTTGTCGGGAACCGGAACAGGTCGAAGTTGCGCTCGTTGACCGCGATATTTCCAGTCAGGCCGGCGTCCGAGTTCACGCTGCCGCCGAACACGATCTGACCGGTGCGTGTCTCGCGGACCCGCACGCGGATGTCCTTGAAAGTGCCGTCGAGTTCGTTGGGAACGACGATTACCTCGGGTGGGTCTTCAGCGTCGAAGATGCCGAGCCGCGCGAGCCGCATCTTGGCGTCTTCGATCTTGGGGTACTGGAGGATCTGACCTGGGTCCAGCCCGATGAGTTGATTCATGATCACGCGGTCCCGGGTGATCTCGTTGCCCTCGATGGTGATCCGGCCCACGCGGTCCGGCGTGCCGCGGTCGTTGAGAATGTTGTAGTTCACCTGCACCAGACCCGGCCCGACCTCGGCCCATTGCTCCTCGATGCCCCACTGATAGCCTCGGGTGCCGCCGAAGTCGCGAAGCCGGGTCAGGTCACGCTGAGCCTCGCGGCGGTCGTACCGTTCGCCGGGCTTTAGTTCCGTGACCGCTTCGAGTTTTTCGGTCGCGTACGACTTGTTGCCGGTGATTAGTTTCTCGGAGACGCGGTACTGCGTGCCCTCGACGATGTGGTACACGAGGGTGACGTGGCTCATGTCGGCGGAGCGCCGGACCTCCGGCGTGATCTGCACCGCGAGGTAGCCGAGCGCCTGGTAGTATTCGATCAGCGCCTTGCGATCAAGTTCGAGGCTCTGCGGGTTGAACTTGCCGCCGAACGCTCCGATGAACTCTTTTTTGGTGACCAGTTGCGTCTTGAGCCGCCCGGTCATTGCGCCCGAGTTGCCGACGAACTCGACGTTCGCGACCTTCACCACCGGCCCTTCGACGATGTCGTAAACCACGCGTGTGTCGGTCGGCTTGTTTCCCTCGATCAGTTTCACGTCCGCGTAATAGCGGCCGTCGTCCTGATACCGCCGGAGAATAGCCGCGCGCCCGACCTCGTTGGCGAGCGGGTTCATCGCGTCGCCTTTGCGCAACCCGGTGATGGTTCGCAGGTCGCTGGGGCTCAGGTGCTGCGCGCCGTGGTACACGATCTCCTGTATAGACGTCGCCAGTTCGGTTACTTTCACCACGACCGTGATGCTGCCGTTGGCCTCGTTGAGCGTCAAGACTTGAACGCCGTCCGGGGTGAACCACCGCGTACTCTGGAGACGGCGTACGTCTTCCTGGATCAGCGCCTGATCGTAGGGTTTGCCGACGCGTGAGTGCATCTGGTTGAGGATCTGCGCGGTCGGGTGGAGGCGGTTACCGGCCGTTTGGATTTCGGCGATCTGTTTCCCTTGCGGGTTGTCGGCCGCTCTCAGCCAACCGCGGGCGCCCGCGAACAGCGCGAACGCGAACACGGCGGTGACGAGCCACGAGCGGTAGCGACGGCAGGCGGGCATCGGATTCCCCCAGGGGCACCTGGCATTCGGAGCGGCGGTATCTGTGGCGCGAGTGCGGGCACATACGCTCGGGGGAATTTTGTGTCAAGATCGTGCCGCGCGCGGCCGAAGTGCCACGCGGTGGGGAGTGAGGCGAGATGGGAGGAGACGTGGTGTGCTTTGGTTTTTCTCCTTGGGGTACAGAGAAAACGCGCGGTCCTATTTCGCCTTCAGCCCGATCTCGTAGCGGAAGTTGTTGCCGACGTGTGGCTTGTCCCTGGTGGGCGGCAGGCCGGCGAGCGTGAACGCGTTGTCCTTCACCGCGTACTCGAATGGTTTGAGCGTGTACGGGTCGTCCGGCACCGGCACGACCTTGATGTCCGCGAGCGACTTTGGCAACTTGCCGTCGTTCGCCGCGGCGTGGAGGCGCACCGCTTCGATGGCCCGCAGCGCCGCGACGCGCCGGTTCGTGCGGGCGTGCGCCTCGTGGACTTTTTCGACCGCCGGCATCGTGAGCGCGAACGCGGTGACGATCGCGTCGCCGCTGTCCTTCCTCAACTTGTCGCCGCGCTCGCGGACTTTCGCAAGTTCGGCCCGCGCTTCCGGGAACGGCAGGCTGAAACACTTCGTCTGGTCGTCGGTCATGATTCGGTATGCGGTGATCGCACGCAGCGCGACCGCTTGCGCCGGCGGCATCTTCTCGACCGTCGCGGCCGGCCAGCCGAGTTCGACGAGGTGCTTGCGCGCGCCCGCTGCGTGCAGCGCGACGTAGGTCGCAACTGCCAACCCGCCCGGGGCGAAGTTGATTTCGCTCCCCATGCTGTTGAACGCGGTCAGCATCTCTTCGAGCAACAGGTTCGCCCGCTCCACGGTCACCGGACCCTTTTCGAGTTGCTTCGCGTTTGGGAACAGGTTGTCGAAAATCCGTCCCTCGCCTTCGAGGGCGCTTCGCGGGTCGAGAACTGGTCGTGGGAGCGTGGCCAGTGCCCAGTACATGTTTGGGCTGTTCGGCCGCTGAATCAGTTGCTCCAGTTCGTTCAGGAAGATGGAGGTGATGGCGATGCCGACGAGCGACTGAATGAGCGTCGCTCCCTCGCCCACGTCCTTGCCCAGGCGGATGCCGGTCTGGATGTGCTGCACGGCGGAAGCGAAGTCGTTCTCCGCGAGTGCGACGCGGACGCGGAACTTCTGGGATCGCGCGAGTTCGCGGAACGTCTGCACCTCGGTGAGCAGCAGGTCGATGTTCTTCACCGATATCTTGCTCGCGAGTTCCCAGTCGCAGTGGTCGGACTTCGCGGCTGCGTCGAGCGCGCGGAATGACTGCGAGTAGCCGAGCAGGTGCTTCTTGACCTCCGCGACCGGCAACTTCTCGACCGTGAGTTCTTCCCACGCGATCAGTGTTTCGTTGAGCTTGGTGGATTCTTTCGGGTCACGCGGCCACGACGGGCGGAGGAGGTACGCGCGGTGGTAGTCGAGCGCCGCGTTCCCCGGTGTGCGGTCGCGCAGTCTGGGGAGCAGTTCGTACTTGAGCGCCGGGGTCGGGGTCGCGGCCGGCGTCGCGGTGAACTTGCGCACGTCCGCGGTGGGCACGTCCTTCGTGGGCGGGTCTTTTGGCTGAGGCTGCGCGAAGACGACGGTTCCCGTGAGCAACACGAGGAGAAGAGTGCGGAGCATGGGAAGCTTTCTTTCGTAGTTTTTCGGGTGGCACCGGTCTCCAGGCCGGCGGCGCTACGACATTCGGAGCCGCGTTCGCGATCCTCCCGCCGTCGCCCACCGGTCTGGAGGCCGGTGCCACGAACGGTTGTTCCACGAATCACCGCTCCCCGCGACTCGGCGGGGCGACCTTCGGACCGGCGTCCGGCAGCACGCCCAGGCCCACCGTCAGCATTTCGTTGCGCGTGTTCAGCCGCGGCGGGTCGGAACTCCAACCCGTTGCCGGAGCGGGCGGTCTGGACTTCACTTCACGCAACGGAAGGGGGAGTGGTGCGGGCGGAACTGCATCGGGCACCATGCGATCGACGTGTATGACGTGTTGCCGCTCCACGACGACCGGTGGGCGCAGGAAGAACGCGAGCGCGAACCCGCACGCGGCCACCACGCCGATGCCTGCGACGATCCTCCAGAACAGCAGCGCGCGCGCCTTCGAGGCGCGGCCCGCGGCGAACATGAGTGCGTTCCAGTCGAACCCGTGCGGGACCGGGTCGAGCTTCGCGAGAGCGATCGCGAGCGGGTCGGGTGCGTTCGGCGGGTTGTTGGATGTTGGGGTGTTCATTTTACGTTAGCGGGGCGCTCGGCCCCGAGCTTTTGGCGGAGGGTTTCGAGGCCCGCGGCGTAGCGCCGGTAACAGGTCGCGGCCGAACTGCCGACGGTCTGGGCGATCTGCTCGAACGTCAAGCCGCCCCACAGGTGAGCAACGATGATCTCGCGAGTCTCAACGGGCAGGTCCGCGAGCGATGCGGCGGCGGCTCGGGCGTCGATGCCGGTCGGATCGTAGGACGGCGAGAACCACTTGGGCGCGCTGGCTGCAGCTGTGGCTTCGTAGCGGTGACGCCGGCGGGTGGCCCGGCTCGCGTCGATGGCCCCGTTTCGCACGACGCGGTACAGCCACGGCAACAGGTTGTCCGGCGGGGTGCCGATACGCACCAGTTTGAGGAACGCGGCTTGGACGACATCTTCGGGGGTGGCGCACCACTGCCGCGCGTACAGCACGAGTGCCGCCGCGTACCGATCAACCAGTTCCGCGAGTTGATCCGGTCCCATCGTTCAGATAACGTCGGTCGAGGGAAGCGATTTCAGGCTAAACTCTGGCGCCAATATACCACTTACATGAAACTCTCGCCCCTCGGCGATCGGGCGGTGCTGGCGTACTGTGCGGACGAACGCGCCGCGGTGGAGTTCGCCGCCACGGTGCGGATCGCGAACCCATCATGGCTCTTCGACGTGGTGCCGGCCTACGCGAGCGTCGGCGTGTTCTTCGACGCCGATGTGGTGAGCGCGAGAGAGGTACTCGACTGGTTGGACGCGCTCACGCTCCCCTCCGCGGACTTCGGGTCGCGGCTAAACGAACACAGTCGTGCGTTTACGATACCTGTTTGCTACGAGATGCAACTCGACCTGTTGCGCGTGGCCGAACACACCGGACTTTCCCCGGACGAAATCATCAGGCTGCACACTTCGACTACCTACACCGTGTACGCGATTGGGTTCGTGCCGGGGTTCCCGTACATGGGTTACTTGCCGGACGCGCTGTGTGGGGTGGGTCGGCTGCCGAGTCCGCGCGTGCGCGTGGAGCCTGGAAGCGTGGGCCTAACCGGCAAACAGACGGGCATTTACCCGCTCGCGCGGCCCGGCGGCTGGAACCTGATCGGGAAAACGCCGCTCACGATCGTGGACGTGGCGAGCGGGTTCTTCCCACTTCGCGTGGGTGATCAAGTGCGGTTCGATCGCATCGACGAAACGCGCTACCGCGAACTGGAAGGCGAACGCCTCGTCAGTAGTCGCGCCGACTGAACCACCAACACGAGACGCCGAGCATCCAGGCAATGTGGAATAGCGACATCCCGAACGTGCCAGCCAGCGAGGGCGTGTCTTCGGTTCGGATCAGCAGTTTTCGCGCGGAGGGGGTGAGGGTACCGCTGGAGATAGCGCGGCGGACGAGTTGGTCCAACTCGCGTGTCCGCGGCAAGGCGTCGTGACCGAGGTCGACGACGTACGTCTGGAGGAACGACGGCTCGCTGTTCGGGTGCTCGACCTTGTCGGAGTCCGACGCCGCTTTGATCTGCCCAAACACGAATAGGAAAAAGGCAAACCCAATCGAGATGAGCATGGCCGCAATAGCGCTGCGAGTGAACGTGGCCGTCAGTGTCGAGAGCGCGTACAGGATCGCGAAGGTGAACGTCAGCACCGGGATGGCGACGAGGAACGACGGATCCCAGAACCCCGACCGCACGGCCAGAACAAACCAGATGCCACCGACCGTGAACGCGGTCACCAGGAACATGAACGTCAATCCGCCAATGTACTTGAACACCAGCAGCTTGGACCGGCTGACCGGCTTGGAAATGAGCAAATCCACGCTCCCCTTCCGGAGCATGTTGGGAATGAAGAACGAGGTGATAATCATGCCAATCAACAGCGTGAACGTGCCGCCGAACCGGCTGATGACGACGTCCTCAATCAGCCACAGGGTGCCCCCGAGCGGAGCGTTATCGGCCAGGGTCGCGGCACCGAAGAACAGTTTCGTGGCGTGCGGCCACCCTTTCACTGCCGAACCGCCGGTGGTGGTCACGTCGAACGCGTAGACCGGTTCCTCGCCGCTCTTGGAGCGGGTCACAGTCGCGCTCATGTCGGCGTGCATGACGAATTGGCTTTTGAGGAACTCCTCCATCTGCCCATCGGTCACAGCCCGCTGCTCGGCCACGGTGAACTGCGTGGGGACGGCGACATCGATGCCCTTCGCCCCCTTATTTTTGTTCACCTTTCCCTTCTCATCCACTCGCACGGTTTCGCCGGTGACGGCCGACCATCGCGCAACGGCGCTGCGAAACGAGTCACCCTTCGGGCGGTCGGATTTTCCGCCAGCGGCCTCCACAGGGTCGAACTCCCGGCTGCGTTCGGTCGTGGCAGTAACGGTCAGCCGCAACTTGTATCCGCCTCCGGCCGTTTCCACGTCGGATGCCTTGAAGGTGTTCCGGTCTTCAAGCGAGATCGCGCTGCTGCGCCCTTTGTCCGGGACGATGAGGTTGAACTGCGGGACGATCGCGCTAAACGCGTCTTCTGGCGGGACGGGGGTGAACGACATGCTCGCGGCAATCGCGATGAGTACCGCCGATAGGCCGAGCATGACGTAGATGACGAACCCGTCCACGGCTTCGCGGTACGAGTCTTTCAGGATTGCGAAGAACTGTTGCACGGCTTTATTCCCCCCCTCCGACTGGGCGGGCGCGCCGCCGCTTGCGGTCCACGCCGGGTTCGGCACCTTCCACCGTGGTCATGAACACGTCTTCCAGCGACTGCTTCTTCTCAACGATGTGCGTCACCGTCAGACCGCTTGTGGTGAGCAGTTTCATCACCGGTTCGATGGTCTGCCCGTCGTTGAGGACGATCTCGAAATGCCCGGCACTGTCTGGCACTGGACGTACCGCGAACCCGAGTTTGGTAACCGCGTCCACCGGGAACACCTGCCCGGATATCAGCCCCAGGATGAACGTGCCCTTCGTCTTCGTCAGTTCCGCGATGGTTCCTTCGCGAACCAACTTTCCTTGCTGAAGGATCGCGACCCGGTCGCAGATGAGTTCGACTTCGCCCAGCAAGTGCGAGTTCAAGAAGATGGTGTGGCCCTTCTCCTTGAGAACCGCCATCAGTTCGCGGATTTCCTTGCGGCCCATCGGGTCCACGCCGTCGGTCGGTTCGTCGAGGATGATGAGATCCGGTTCGTGCATCAGTGCCTGCGCGATGCCGAGCCGCTGTTTCATACCCTTCGAGTACGTCTTGATCTTGTAGTGCATCCGCCCGGCGATCCCGACCTGTTCGAGCGTGTCGGGGATGCGTTTCGCACGCTCAGCCGCCGACACTCCATACAGGCTGCCGTAGAAGTCCATCAGCGAGTAGCCGGTGTGGTAGTTCGGGAACGCGTGGTCTTCCGGCAGATACCCGACTCGCCGGCGCACGCCCACGTCACCGGCTGGGGCGCTGAAGAGTGACGCCTCGCCGTGGGTCAACTGGACAATGCCGAGCAGAATCTTGATAAGCGTGGTCTTGCCTGCTCCGTTTTGACCGAGCAGGCCGTAAATCTGACCCTTCTCGACGCGGAGCGACACGCCCTTGAGTGCCTCGATCCGGCCGTAGGTCTTCCACAAATCTTTCGTCTCGATCACCGCCACGGGTGGCCTCCGGGGCTGGGGTCGCGTTTGGGAACCGGTCGAAATCGGATTCGCCGTCACGCAGAAGATATTGACAACCGATCGCGGGAGCAATGGAGTAGTCTGGAGCAGCGAAACAACCGGGGGCTTACGCCCCTGCTCGCCAAAACGAGGAGCAACCGTGCCGAAGTTAACCGTCGAAGGAGTGGGCGCGTTCGAGGTGCCCGTGGGCAAGCGGCTCGTGCTCGCGCTCACGGACGAGGCCGGCGTGGATCAACTCCACGCGTGTGGCGGGAACGCCGCGTGTACGACCTGTCGCGTCGCGTTCGTGAGCGGCGAACCGGACCAAATGACCGAAGCCGAAAAGAACGTTCTCGCGGCGAAGGGCGTGACTGGCGTGCGGCTGAGTTGCCAACTCGCGTGCGACGCGGATATGACCGTGCGGTGCGTGAGCCGGTTCGCGGGCAGTGGCCGGAAGAACGCCGGGTCGCGCCCCGCGGACGAGATCACCCCGCCGCCGGTGTGGGTACCGAAGGGGTAACCTCGAAAGGCGAGCGGGGGCTTACGCCTCCCGCTCGCCGAAAACCAATTTTCCCCTCCCAACCCTCTCTTTCCTCCTTTTTGCACCTCTTTGTCGGCACACTTTACCATTCGGTGCTTGTCGCTTTTACAACTGCCCTGGATTCGTTAAACCCCCGCGGTTATACGCGCTGTATGTGCGAATTGAATCGTTCGTGGAGGAGGTTGCGCCTGTGGCGGACGATGTGACTGAGCTGGTTGTTGAAACACACCACTTGACAAAGATCTACCAAAACCGGCAGATCGCCCTCAACGACGTGTCCCTCTCGATTGAGCCGGGGTGCGTTCTCGGTCTGTTGGGTCCCAACGGTGCCGGTAAGACCACGTTCCTGCGCCTCATCCTCGGGCTTCACCGGCCGACGGCGGGGTGGGCGAAGGTTTTCAAACAAACGATGTCGCCGAACGCGGCCGACCTGCGCCGCCGCATCGGGTACATCCCCACGAATCCGCAGTTCCCCAAGGGCATGACGCCGATTGTCTACCTGGACTACATCGCGAGGTTGTTCGGGATTCCAGCGGACGTGCGGAAGCCGAGGCTCGCGACTCTCATTCGCGCCGTGGACTTGCTACCGCACTCGGGCGAGTCCATCGCGCACTTCACGCCGGGCCAGACGGCCCGGCTCGCGGTCGCGGCCAGTTTGCTCAACGACCCCGATCTGTTGATCTGGGACGAACCCACACATGGCCTCGATATCGAAGCGCGCCGTTCCATGTTGGAACTCATCAAGTCGCTCGCGGCGGAAAAGACGCTCATCATCAGCAGCCATAACTTGAGCGACGTTGATGAAGTGTGTAATCACGCCTGCGTTCTCAACAAAGGCCAGATGATATTTCACGGGAGCCTACAAGACCTCAAGGGCCGCATCCGCAAAAACCACTACGAACTCGATTTAGACGGCGAGCAAAAGTCGATCACGAAGTGCGTGCAGGTGGTGCGCGCGATGAAGGACGTGACGCACTCGGTCCTGCGACTCCGGCGGCTCGAAATCAAGCTCGGCGACGAAACGTCCAACGCGCTCGTTCTCGCTCAAATCTTTCAGGCGCTCGCGGAGCACAAGATCACGCTGATCACCGTGCGCAGCGTCGGAATGCAGACCGAGCAAGCGTATCTGGATCTGGTGGAACGAGAAGAGAGCCGCGGTTTCGCGCGCTTGTACAAGGATGTCGAAGCCGCCTGACGAGTCATGAGTCCTGGTTATTGGTCAATCGTAGGGTGGGCAGTGCCCACCATGCCTTTGAAAAACGGTGGGCACTGCCCCACCCTACGAAAGCTATCACCGCGCGAGACGACCAATGACGAAGGACCGGTAACTCATGGCCAAGGACAAAGGACGAAAGAAAATGGAAGCGTCACCGCCGGTCGTCACGGTGCGGTTCAACAAATTCTTGCCGTACTGGGCCGTGTTCCAGACGGACCTGAAGCAGACCGCGCGCAGTTGGGTCTACCGGTTGTGGGTGCTGATGACGGTACTCGCCGTCGCGGGGCTACTGCTCTACCGCGTGGGGCTGCACAAAGAAGCCGGCATGTTTCAGAGCGCCGCGACCCAGACCGGCGATCTGTTCCGCCTCATGATCCTCGGAAGTCTCGCGCTGGTTGTGGTGCTGGCGGTGTCGAGCATCAGTTCCGAGCGTGGCACGGTGGCTGACTCGGTGCTAAGTCGCGGGATCAGCCGGTATCAGTACTTTCTCGCGAAGTGGCACGCCCGGCTGGTGGTCGTCACGGCGACGTTCGCGGTGCTCGCGTTCGGCGTGGTTCTGGCGAGTTATTTCCTCTTCAAAGACGATTCACAGTCCGACCTGTCGCTCGCCGGATCATGCGCCGCGGTGCTGGCCGTGTGCGCCATTTTCGCGGTAATCGTGACCTGGGGCGTGACCATCGGCGCGCTCGCGAACAGCACAATGTTGGGCATCACGGTGTTCTGGCTGGTGTTGTACGGTGCCGGGTTTTTGCTCTCGCTGATGCCGGAGCCGTGGCCGTCCCCGGAGCGGCAACTCACGCGATTGAAGTTCGTGCTTCAGGGGCAGTACAACTTCGCGGCGCTCACGCAACTGCTCACGGTGTCGTTCGTCCTGTGCGCAGTCGCCGCGACCGTGGGCTTACTCGGCTTCAGCAAACGCGATGTGTAAAGGGGGTACGACAGCGGCCGACCAAAAGGAACTGGACGACCCACAACAACGAATCGCCCTGCTGCGCTGAGACGATCAACTCTATCTGTTCGAGTTGGTGCTGGATTACCGCCGGTCCCGGGCAACGGACGACGCCGACGCGGGGCAGGAACTCGCTGTGCTGGAGGTGTGGCACCTTCAGCGACGATAATCGCCTGATCGTGGCGCGGGCGAAGCGTGAAGCGGGGTGAAATATATGTTGTTGATCTGGGTCCGGGTGTGGGCCGGTAAGCAGCCAGCACTCGCCCTGTTGTGATCGTATCCGACGACGTGGCGAACTACATTCCACTTTTTGTCGTCGTCGTTCCCGGCCAAACCCCCATTAGAGCACTTTCAGTTAATGCGTAGCGTCTGGTCCGAGCCGCGACCGTCAGGGCTGACAGTTCATGACATCTTTGGGCTTGACACGGGAAACCTTGGAAAACTCAGCGGTTTTCGTTTGGGTGGGATGCGGGTTGATGGCTGAAACTATTCGG
>CAMDQN010000101.1 GCA_945905925.1 Singulisphaera sp. GP187 | reverse complement strand
CTGTTGGCAAAGGCTCAACGCCAGGAAGGTTCCTTCGGAACCATGAAGCTCTCACCCATCGCCAAAAAGCTACGCGAACTCATCGGGGAGAAAGACGCGAACTCAGCCGAGGGCGGCTGAGTTACAAGTCCACAGCGCAAGCCCCTCGGGCGTAAGCCCCCTGTTGGTAGTTGAAGATCAGAACCAATCAAAGGGAAGAAACAGGGGCTTACGCCCCTCGCTCGTCGCCGATCAATAGCGGTAGTGGTCGGACTTGTAGGGGCCTTCCTTCGGAACGTGGATGTAGGCGGCTTGCTCCGGGGTCAACTCGGTTAACTGGACATTCAGCTTCTTGAGCTGCAACCGGGCGACGTGTTCGTCCAGTTTCTTGGGCAGGACGTACACGCCGACAGGGTACTTGGCGTTGTGCTGCCAGAGTTCGATCTGCGCGAGGGTCTGGTTCGCGAACGACGAACTCATCACATACGATGGGTGACCGGTACCGCAGCCGAGGTTCACCAGGCGGCCCTTCGCGAGAAGGATGATCCGCTTGCCGTCCGGGAAGATGACGTGATCGACCTGCGGCTTGATCTCCTCCCAGCGATAGTCCTCCAGCGACGCCACGTCGATCTCGTTGTCGAAGTGGCCGATGTTACACACGATGGCCTGATTCTTCATCTTGACCATGTGGGCGTGCGTGATGACCCGGAAGTTGCCGGTGGTCGTCACGAAGATGTCGGCCTTGTCGGCGGCGTATTCCATCGTCACGACGCGGTAGCCTTCCATCGCGGCCTGCAGCGCGCAGATGGGGTCGATCTCGGTGATCCACACCTGTGCGGAGAGCGCGCGGAGCGCTTGGGCCGAGCCTTTGCCCACGTCGCCATAACCGGCGACGACGGCGACCTTGCCCGCGATCATCACGTCGGTGGCGCGCTTGATGCCGTCCACCAGCGACTCGCGGCACCCGTACAGGTTGTCAAACTTGGATTTGGTGACGGAGTCGTTGACGTTGATAGCGGGGAACTTCAGATCGCCGCGCTTGTGCATCTGGTAGAGGCGGTGGACACCGGTCGTGGTCTCTTCCGTCACGCCCTTGATGGCGGCGAGCCGCTCGGCGTACCAGCCGGGCTGCGAGGCGAGCCGCTTCTTGATGGCGGCGTAAAGGACTCGCTCTTCCTCGCTGGTGGGCTTGTCGAGGACGTGAATGTCCTTCTCGGCCCTGGCGCCGAGGTGCAGAAGAAGGGTCGCGTCGCCACCGTCGTCGAGGATCATGTTCGTGAAACCGCCGTCGGCCCACTCGAAGATCTTGTGCGTGTATTCCCAGTATTCGACGAGGGTTTCGCCCTTGTAGGCGAAGACGGGAATGCTGGCGGCGGCGATGGCTGCAGCGGCGTGATCTTGCGTCGAGAAGATGTTACACGACGCCCAGCGGATTTCGGCCCCGAGCGATTTGAGTGTCTCGATGAGGACAGCCGTCTGGATGGTCATGTGGAGCGAGCCGGTGATGCGCGCGCCCTTGAGGGGCTGGCGCGCGGCGTACTCCTCGCGGATGGCCATGAGGCCGGGCATCTCGGTTTCGGCGATGGCGATCTCGCGGCGGCCCCAGGGGGCGAGCGTGAGGTCGGCGACGTGGAAGTCGCTGAAAGTGGCGGGCTTTTGTGCACTAGTGGTCACGTTCAAAGTCTCCTGACAAATGAACGGGCGCAGTTGCACGGTAGTAATCCACCCCAGCGAGCCTGGCAAGTACGCCTATGCGTCCCGTTGCAGCGCCCCTCGAAGAAGTGGTGTGGCTTTAGTTTATCGGCTCAAGGCTTGGCCTCGTTGAGTGCTCATCTAAGATCGTGTTCATATCGGAGGCAAACTCACTCAGGAATTATCAGCACGGGCGTATCGGTTGTCCACACGGGTACGAAGTTTGCGTTCGTCCTGGAGGGGCGACAGTCGCTCGACGTAATCGTAGGCGGTGATGCCGAACATCGGCAAATGACTAACGACGGGAGACCAACTACGATAGCCGCATGCCAAACGCGGTACTCGAAGTCACGGACATCCGCAAGCGATTCGGCAGCACCGTCGCGCTCGACGGCGTTTCGCTCACGGTCGAAGCCGGCGAAGTGTTTGGGCTGCTCGGTCCCAACGGCGCTGGGAAGACGACCCTGCTTTCGATCGCGGCCGGCCTCACTCGCGCCGACAGCGGTTCTGTGAACCTGTTCGGCAAGCCGTTCACGCGAGACGACCGCGAGATGCGGCACCTCATCGGCATCGGCACGCAAGACCTTTCCATCTACCCCGATCTCACGGCGAGCGAGAACCTTCGCTTCTTCGGTAAGCTCTACGGCTTGCGAGGCAAGCAACTCGAATCGCGCGTCGGTGAAATGCTCGCGTCGGTGGGCTTGACCGATCGCGCGAACGACCGCGCCGGGACTTTTTCCGGCGGCATGAAGCGCAGGCTGAACCTCGCGGTCGCGGTGGTTCACGCGCCGAAGTTGCTGATTCTCGACGAGCCAACGACCGGCGTGGACCCACAGAGCCGCAACCACATTTTCGAACAGGTGAAGGCGCTCAACGCGGCCGGGCTAACGGTGATCTACACCAGCCACTACATGGAAGAAGTGCAAACGCTGTGCAGCCGGATCGCGGTCCTCGACAACGGCTTGCTTCGCGCCTGCGACACGCTCCCGAACTTGCTAAGCCGCCTCGATACGACCATTCGCGTAACGGTGACGAACGCACCGGAGGGATTCGCAGAGCGGCTCGCTCGCGCTCGCGGCGTCAATCGCGTGCGCGAAGAACCTCTCCCCCCAACCCCCTCCCCTAAGAAGGGAGGGGGAGAAAGGATCGTCTCGCTTGCGCTCGCGACTTCCGACACGCCTCTTGGTTCTTCTCCCCCTCCCTTCTTAGGGGAGGGGGTTGGGGGGAGAGGTTCTTCCACCTTCGAGCTAGTCGTCGAAGATATCGGCCCGGTATTGGCGAAGGTCGCGTCCGAGTGCGCCGCGACCGGCGCGGAACTCGCGAGCGCGACCACCACCGAGCCGACCCTGGAACGCGTGTTCCTCCACCTGACCGGCCGCGGCCTGCGAGACTAGCGAATGGCTGTTTTCACGCTCGCCGCGAAAGACCTTCGGCTCCTGCTCCGCGACCCGCGGAGTGCGGTCATCCTGCTCGTCACGCCGCTGTTGCTCATCCTCGTGCTCGGGCTTGCGCTCGGTGAAGGGTTCGGCGAGAAACCGGACGAGCGGCTCCGCATCTCCGTCGTGAATCTCGATCGCGGACTTCCGACGCAGGTAACGTTCCCAGAAAAAGCGTGGTCGGAAGTCGTCATCGACGACATCAGCGCGACACAAGACATCCGCCTCGAAATCATCCGCGACCGGGCCGAAGCGGAGCGCCTCATCGCAAAGAACCGCCGCGCCGCGGTGATCGTGTTCGAGGAAGACTTCAGCGAAAAAATGCACCGCTGTTCGTTCCTCAGCCAGAAGGATTCGGTCAACCCGTTCGGCCCCAACGGGGTGCAACTCGACCGGCTCGGCGCGTCTCTGCTCACCGACAGGACGCAACCGGTGTCCGCGTCGATCATCGAGCAGGTCACGCAGGTCACGCTATTGCGGGTCGTCATCCCGTGGATGATCGGGAAAGCGTTCGCGCGCGTCGGCGACGCCCAGTTCATGGAGATGGTCGCGGAGCGGCTCAAAACCGCGAAGCCCATCCCGCCGGAAGTGCTTCAGGAACTCGACCCGGTCGTTCAACGATTGCTCATTACGCTGACGAACGACACCGAGTTTCAGTTGCTCGTCGGGGTCGAATTCGGTGCGACGAACCTGTTCGACGCGAAGAAGCGCGACGCGGGGATCGCGGACGCGCTCGTCATCGCCAAGCGCAAGGCGGAATTCCAACGCGCGGTTCACAAGGCGTTCCAGAATCGCGCAATCATGACGCGCGTGGGCAAGGAGATCGCGTTCGGTGAGGTGCTCACGCCGTCCGTTCAGAAGAAGGTCGGGCCGACCGTGAAGGAGGGCGTTGGCGATTTGTTCTCGAACTACAATTTCGAGTCAACACGCTGGACTGACCTCGTGAAGACCGACGCACGCGCGGCGAACACCGCGAACCGCGTCGAGTACAAGGACACGGTCGGGAGCGGTGTGCTGAATCGCGGCGCTCTCCGCTACCAGATACTCGTGCCTTCGTACACGGTGATGTTTAGCTTCTTCCTGGTGCTGAGTGTGGGCTGGCTGTTCGTCGCGGAGCGCAAGCACGGCACGCTGGTGCGACTCCGCGCGGCCCCGCTCACGCGAGGGCAAATCCTGATGGGCAAGATGCTTCCGTGTCTGGTCGTGTCACTGTTGCAAGGCGTGTTCTTGCTCGCGGCCGGGCGGCTCCTCTTCGGGATGACGTGGGGTTCGCGCCCGGAGTTGCTGCTCCCGCTGGTGGCTTCCACGTCGTTCGCTGCGGTCGGGTTAGCGGTTCTCGTGGCGAGCGTCGCGCGAACGGAAACGCAGGTCGCGGTGTACGGCACGCTTCTGGTTCTCGTTCTCGGCGGCGTGAGCGGTTCGCTGATGCCGCGTGACCTGATGCCAGAACAAATGAAGACGGTCAGCCTCGTGACGCCGCACGCGTGGGCGCTGGACGCGTACAACCAGTTGCTCGCGACCCCGACCCCGGACGTGTCCACGGTGCTGACCGCGTGCGGCGCTCTGTGTACCTTCGGCGCCGCGTTCACCGTGATCGCGTGGTGGCGGATGGATCTTGAGTAGTATTCAGTTTTCAGTGTTCAGTTCTCGGTCATCCGAACCGGAGCGCCTCGATGGGGTTAATCTGCGCGGCCCTTCGGGCCGGGTACAACGCCGCCGTGGTCGTCACCACCACCGCGAAGCACACCGAAGCGGCCCACAGCCACCCCGGGAACACGAAGATCGTCGTCGAGAGCATCTTCTGGCCGTCCATCTGACCCGCGATCAGGCTTTGCACCCACTTGTCCGCCCAGACCGTCAAGCCGTAAGCAAGCGCGAGTCCGAACGCGGCGCCCGCACAGCCGATCAACGCGCCCTCCGTCAGGAACAGCCCCATGATCTGACCGCGTGTCGCGCCCACCGCCCGCAGGATGCCGATCTCTTTCGTGCGCTCCACCACACTCGTTACTAGCGTGTTCGTGATCCCAACTGCGGCCACGAACAGCGCGATCAACGCGAACAGGTTCAGCCCGGCGGCAATGAGAGTCACTTCGCGCTTCGCCGCCGCAAACCATTTCGCCCCGCTGTGCGTGCGGAAACCCAACGCTTCGATCTCCTTCACGGTCGCGGGGAGGTCGCCACCGGGCGTCACACGAACGTCCGCGGACATGAACCCGCCTTTCTTCTGCCACGGCAGTTTGCCGAACAACTTGTCGCCGGTCGCGGGCGGAAGGAACGCGTCGCCCTGACCCAGTTCCCACGAGTCGAGCGGGGTGAACTTCTTGCGTTCCTCGCGCGTGAGTTGCTTCACCACGCCACAAATGCGGAACGTCGCGGTCGCGGTCTTGCCGGAGTCGCCCGGCCGCTCCTCGGTCGGTTCGGCGGGCGGTTCCATCAGTTTCTTCAACTCCGCTTGCTCGGCAGCGCTCAGGTCGAACGCGTCGAGTTTGGTGGGGAGTGCGTTTCTGAGCTTCTCCAGGACGAGAAGTTGCCCGCGTGTGAGTTCCTCGGGCGGGCGCTGGCCCAACAGGACGCGGGCCAGCGCGAGCGACGTGTTGTTCTTCACACCGCCGACTTCGAGCTTCACTATTTTGCCGACTACCTGATCGACATCGGCGTCGTCGCGGATGCCGAGTTGGTAGAGCGCGAATTCGGACACGACAATTTCCTCAGCGTCCAGCGAACTGGGCAAGCGGCCCGCGATGAGCCGCGGCGTGAGATCGTTGAGCCGGCCACCCACGCTGAACGCGCCCGCGGGCTTCTCGGCGGTATCGAGCCATAACCGCCCCTCACCGGTGCGGAAGGTGCGTACTTCCGACACGCCGGGGATTTGCGCGATCGCGTCGAGCTTGTCCGGCGTGAGCAGTGTTGGTGTCCGTGGCGGGCGCGTGCTCTGGTAACGATCGACTAGGGCTTCGCGGATGCGCGCCCGGCGTTCGTCGGACATCGTGCCCTTCACCGCGACCTTCTCGGGCGGGATGGTGCTCTCGTCGGGCGGCGGTTCGTCCACACGGACGACGATGCGCCAGAAGTCGTCGCGCCCCTTGAACTCGGTGTCGATGAACGCCCGCAGCCCCAGCCCCAGCGACACGCTGAACGCCAGTGCGCAGGTGCCCACACACACGCCTACCAGGGTGAGCGAGGTGCGCACCTTTTGGCGCCAGAGCCCGCCGAGGGCGAACTTGAGTAACTGAATCGGGTTCATGGATGCTCACACGCGATTCGCCGCCGAACCAGGGTCTCACGACCATGGCTCCGAGACTGCCGCCCCATCCGGGGCTAAAACCAAGACCACTTCTTTGTCTTTAGCCCTGGAAGGGCGACTGTCTCGGAGCCATGGTCGTGAGACCCTGGTTCGGCGGGACGGCAGAATTTTATCCTGCCCTGTTGCGGACGTCGCACGCTCGCTACAATTCCCCAACTTCACTCTCAAACGGTGCGGACTGTGTCGGTCTGCCGGGAGAGTGGGCAACCTTTAACCTGCCCGCCGCTTTCTTACGAGATCGGACCGGGACATCCGCCCCCTCACACTATGGTCAACCGCAACCTCCTCCGCCAGTTCGACTCACCCGACGACGAATTCGACTTCAACCAGAGCGACGACGACTTCAACGCCGCCATTGCCGACTGGATTCAAAGTCCCGAGCAAGACTACGAAGCCAACAAGATCGTCACCGGTAAGGTGCTCGAAATCCGTGGCGACGATGTCGTCATCGACATCGGGTACAAGTCCGAAGGCGTCATCAAGATCGACGAGTGGAAGGAAGACGGCAACGACGGTCCGCCGCCCAAAGCCGGCGATGTTGTCGAAGTCCTCCTCGAAACGGCCGAGAGCGAAGACGGCACGATTCAACTCTCCTACCGCAAAGCGAAGCGGCAGAAAGAGTGGAACGCGATCCTCGCCAAGCACAAGGAAGGCGACGTGGTCGCCGGAAAGGTGCTCAAGAAGATCAAGGGCGGGTTGCTCGTCCACATCGGCGTGAACGTGTTCCTCCCCGCGTCGCAGGTGGACATCCGCCGCCCGCAGAGCATCGACGAATACATCGACCGCACCATCGAGTGCGTCATCCTCAAGATCGACGAACAGCGCCGCAACATCGTCGTCAGCCGCCGCAAACTGATCGAGGACCGGCGCAAGCTCCAGAAGGATAAACTCCTCACCGAACTGGAAGTCGGCCAGATCCGCAACGGCGTGGTCAAGAACATCGCCGAGTTCGGCGCGTTCGTGGACCTCGGCGGCATCGACGGCCTGCTCCACATCACCGACATGGGCTGGCACCGCGTCACCAACCCGCGCGACGTGGTTCAGATCGACCAGACGCTCGAAGTGTACATCCTGCACATCGACCGCGACAAAGAGAAGATCGCCCTCTCGTTGAAGCACAAGACGCCTAGCCCGTGGCAGAACATCGAGGCCAAGTACCCGATCAACAGCCGCCACAACGGGGAAGTCGTCAACATCATGCCCTACGGGGCGTTCGTGAAACTCGAACCCGGCATCGAAGGCCTCGTTCACATCAGCGAAATGAGCTGGGTGAAGCGCATCGCCGACCCGAAGGAACTGGTTCAGATCGGCGACAAGGTTGAAGTTCAGGTGTTGAACATCAACCACGACAAGAAGGAAATCTCGCTCGGAATGAAGCAGTGCCAGAGCAACCCGTGGGGCGAGGTGGCGAAGAAGTACCCGACCGGCACGATCATCACCGGCGTGGTGCGGAACCTCACCAACTACGGTGCCTTCATCGAAATAGAGGAGGGAATCGACGGTCTCCTCCACGTCAGCGACATGAGCTACGTCCGTAAGGTGTCCAACCCTTCGGAAGTCGTCCAGAAGGGCCAGAAGATCACCTGCGTCGTGCTCAGCGTCGATCAAGAACGCAAGCGCGTCGCCCTCGGTCTGAAGCAGATGGGCAACGACCCGTGGGAGACCGACATCCCGGGCCGCTACACGCCGGGCCAGAAGGTTCGCGGCAAGGTCACGAAGCTCACCAACTTCGGCGTGTTCGTGCAGCTCGAAGAGGGTCTTGAAGGTCTTCTGCACATTTCCGAACTGACCGACGCGAAGGTCGAGTCGCCGGAAGAAGTGGTGAAGGTTGGCGACGAGGTCGACGTGAAGGTGCTTCGGGTGGACGCGAAGGACCGCAAGATCGGACTGAGCATGAAGAACGTGGACGACAACACCGTCCCGGACGACGTGCAAGACCTGCCGATCGAAGGGCCGGAAGCGGAAAAGGCCATGGAGGAGAAACTCAAGGCCACCCGCGAGAAGGAAGCCAAGAAGGAGAAGGAAAGCAAGGAATCCGGCGCGCTGCCCGCACCGCCCAAGGAAAAGGAGAAGGAGCAGCCAAAGGAAGGGCTACGCGGCGGCACCGGTGCCACTGGCCCGCTGTTCTCCTTCCCCGGCGACAAGAAGGACGCGGAATAAGCACAGGTGCTCTCCGCCCTGTGCTACGAACGACGGCCCCTCCGAGGCGAAGACCGAAGACCACTTGGGTCCTTGTCTTCGCCTCGGAGGGGCCGTCGTTCGTAGCACAGGGCGGAGAGCACCTGTGTGCTTGTTGTGGCGATGGCGCGACCGCTGTCGTATTTCTCGGCACCATGGGTCGGTCGCGACGGAGTGTCGGTTGACTTTCCCGAAAGTTTCTCGCCCGTGGCGAGTTCTCAAAACTGTGACGTGATAACGGTTTGGGTGGGAGGGACGAAGAGAGTACCGGCGCCGCGCGCAAATAGTTGTTGAACTCGCGCCCGAGCGAAACGTATCTTGGGTGTGGGTGATGGAACCATCCCATCCGGTTTTCAACAGCCGGTCTCAACCCAAAAGTACGACCTCATCCGGTCGTGCCAACCGTAACGATTCATTGTGGCGGTTGGGTTGTGTCCATGGTTCGCTCGACAACGCCCGAAATCCCCTCGTCCGGGCGTTCCACTCCACGCATTCGTTGAGTGTTTGTGTTCAGCGGTCGATACGTTCCTGCGGGTTTGTCCGAGGGCGAGCGATGTCGCCCACGACCCCAATCGCTCCCGCTGAGGGGAACGCCCACTGCGGACTTGCCGACCGCGACCGTCGGACCTTTGTAGACAGGATGCTCGATACCATGTCGCGACTCCGCCGCTACCACCCAGATGTGGTCCAGTCTCCGCTGGAAACGTACCTGCGCGAAATCAATGCAACCGCCCTGCTCACCGCCGACCAGGAGAAATCGCTGGCTCGCGCGATCGCCGTCGGCGACAACACGGCCCGAGACCAGATGGTGCGCGCCAACTTGCGGCTCGTGGTGAACATCGCCCGCGGGTACACCGGGAAGGGGTTGGTCCTTCAAGACCTCATCGAGGAGGGGAATCTCGGACTGCTTCGGGCCGTGGAAGGCTTCGACCCCACGATGAACACGCGGTTTTCGACCTACGCGAGCTACTGGATCAAGCAGAGCATCAAGCGCGCGCTGGTGAACACGGCGAAGACGATCCGCATCCCCGCGTACATGGTAGAACTCCTCGCGAAGTGGCGCCGCGCGACCAACAAACTGAGCGACGAACTCGGGCGCCCGCCGACCCACGAGGAGGTCGGGAAATTGCTCGGACTGCCGAAGAAGAAACTCGCGATTATCAAGAAGGCGATTCGCGTGTACAACGCGGCGCCGCAGGCCGACCAGGGCGATGCCGGCTGGAGCATCGAAGAGATGCTCCAGGACAACCGCGCGAAGACACCCGACGACGAGATGGTGGAAACCGACGATCTGAAGCAGGTACTCGTGCTGCTCGAAAAGATGGACCCGCGTGAGGCGACCGTTCTTCGCATGCGGTTCGGCTTGAACGACGAAGAACCGAAGACCCTGAAAGAGATCGGGGAGTGCCTGGGTTTGACGCGAGAACGCGTCCGGCAGATCGAGGGTGAAGCGTTGGCAAAACTGAGTGAAGACCTCAGCGGCGAGTAAGTAGGCGCTGTTCGCAAGTCTGGTGAGCATTGGACCCGCAGGGGCTATCTTGCTTCGTAAAGGCAAGATGGCCCCTGCGGGTCAAACGCTAACTACACACATCGAACCCACCCGCAACGCGCCGCAATTCTCGCCTTGACGAATAGTGAACTCATGAATACTATCGCCAAGAGCTTGTGGCGGGTCGTAAGCGTTGGCGAGTACTTCGCACATCGCGGACGGGCGGTGCGCGAATCGCCTTTTCCTGCGACCAATTTATCCGGCGCGCGCGGAGCAACGCGCACCTCTTTCCTATCTTCACGTCCGAGTTTGCCAGGTTCCCCAAACTGCGTTCACCAATGCAACCCGCGTCGTCGATTCTCTCCGCATTACCGGAGGGGCGGCGATGCGGGTTGCGCTGTTACTGGTTCTCGCGGGTGCCGTTGGCGGGTGCGAGTCGTTACGTCCGTTCGCGCCCGCATCTGCCCCGGTCAAGCCCCCGCCGGTGACCGCACCGATTCGCGTCATCGGCAAGCCGCCGGAAGCCCCGAAAACATCGGCCGAAGTACTCCGTGCGTCTGCGACTCAACCCGCCCCGGTGCAGTCGCCGGGCGAAGATGACCCGCTCGTGCTCGTAGCACAGTGCCTCGAACGCGCCGACCACCTCGGCGCCGCGAAGCACCTCGAAGGCTACGTTCGGCAGCACGCCGACCAGCCGATGTTCAGGCTGCAACTTGCGGAGTTGTATCTTCGCGCCGACCGCACCCCAGAAGCGAAGTGCCACTACGAGTGGTTCGTAGCGGACGCGCAAGCGGGTCCGATCACGCTCCGGGCGCATCTCGTCACGGCGCACATCAAGTTGCGCGAAATCGCGGTGGGCACTGGCGACCAATTCGGCGAAGCGTTTCACCGCGGCGTGGGGTTGCTCCTGCTCGTGAAGGAACAGGACGGAGCGAAAGATAGGGACGAAGCGTTTTGCGAGGAGATGCTGTGTAAGGCATTCCGTGCGCTGACGGAAGCGAAGGAACAGAAGCCGGGCAACGCACGAGCGCGGGCGTACCTGGCCGAAGTCCACGACCGCACCGGGAATCGGCACGCGGCCAACGCCGAGCGAACCGCGGCGCGGGCGGATGTCGTCAGCGGCGCGCTGACCGAAAACGAGCGGAAGCCGTTGTTACTGCGTGAGTGAGGTATTGGTCGGTGCCGCTTGCCGAGCGGCACGGTGACACAACGATTAACGCAACACGAAGAACCGCGGCGCGATAAGACGTGCGAAGCGGTGCCGCCTGGCAAGCGGCACCTACTCACCGCTTCGGGAGCGGGACGAACTCGGTGATGTTGAGTTCGCCACCCTGGAGGTGATGGTCGAGCGGGCGCACCTTGCCGCCGCGAGCCTTCATCGACACCATCGTTTTGCGCATCTCGTCCCACCACAAAAACGCGAGCGCGTCCGGGTTGGTCGCCCGCACGTCGCGGTAAGCCAGAAGTTGCGCGAGGAACTCGGTCGCGTCCGCGTCCGCTTGCCGCTTCTGCGTGCCGCGGTACTCGCTCGCTTCCTGCTCCAACCGGTACTTCAGCGATTCGGACTGGCGCCGGCGCTGGTCACTCTCCTGCTGCGCCTGGAACTTCTTCGTGCCAACGGCGGTCTGCGCCTGCGTGACCGCCTCGAACGCGGACCGCACCTCGTCCGGCGGTGCGATCAGCGCCACGCTGACACGCTGCACGCGAATCCCGAGGTGCAGTTCCGCGAACCGCTCCGCGAGCCGGTCCATGACCCAGGCGGGTAGCGCGCCGGTTCCCGTGAGCAGCACCTGATCGACGGTGCGCCCCGCGACCCACTCGCCCGCCAGCGCTTCGGCGGTCCGCGAGAGCAAAGCATCGACCTGTTCGCGGTGAATCACGTAGTCGTCGAGATCCCGGTCGGTTTCGCCGATGGCGTAGTCGAGAACGATCTGCACGTTCACGAGGTTCTGGTCGCCGGTGAGCAGTTGGCCCACGGGCGTGGTCGTGTCGTTAGCGGCTTCGGCGTCGTAGCCAACGCGGAGTTGGCGCACGGTGCGCACTGGCACGCGGTCCACGCGGTCAATGCCCCACGGCAGCCCGATGCCCAGCCCCGGCCCCGGGCGCGCGACGACCGCGCCGAATCGCCTGACGACGGCCCGTTCTTCTGGCGCAACCTGGTAGACCCCCGTGAGGAGGTAAGCACCGAGCGCCAGAACGAGGATGTAACGGACGCGGATCATGAAACTCCTGGCAAACGAGCCGCGACCGGAAGGGAGCGGAAAACGTTGCCGCTCCCTTCCGGTCGCGGCTCGTTGAAACAACCTACTTTTTCGGCGGCTCCGCGGTTGGCGGTCCCTGGAGGATTCGCAACAGCGGGTGTTTGGTGGTGAGAAGCAGTACGTCACGTGTGTCTGCAAGCATCGTCCGGAACGACTTGAGTTGTTCCATGAACAGATAGAACTCGCGGTCCTGCGCGAACGCGGCAGCACGAATACGCGCCGCGTCGGCGTCGGCCTGCCCTTCGATGACGGTCTTTTGTGCCTTCGCGTCGGCCTCGACGATGCGGGCGGCGCGGTCTGCGTCGGTGGTGATGGCCGAGGCCTGCTTGCGGCCCTCGCTCTCGTACTCGGCCACTTTCTTCGCACGCTCGCTGCGGATGCGCTCCGCGATGCTGCTCCGCACCTCGTTCGGGTAACTGAACCGGCGGATGCGGATGTCGACCACCTGAATACCGTAATCGTTGAGCGCCTTCGCACGGATGTCGTCGGCCGGGTTCGCTGGTCCGCCGGTCAAGTCCTCGGTGCCGAGCAGACGACGCCGGACACGCTCGTTCCGCTCGTCGAGTAGCCGGAGGTCGTCGGTTACGCCGATCAGGTCTTCGATCGGCATCGTGCTGATGACCGTCGCGAGCCGACCGTTGATGAGCGGACCGAGAATCTTCTTCGCCTGTTCGGGCGTGCGAACGGTCTTTACGAACCGGTCCGCGGCGTCAGTGTCGGGAATCTTCCACGTCACGAACGCATCGACCGCGAGCGTCTTATCGACGGTCTTCGTGACCGGGTCGCGGGTGAGTGCTTCGACCGCGGGGAGGTCGAACGACTGCACACGCCGGTCGATGCGCAGCACGGAGTCGATGGGCCACGGCGCTTTGACGTGCAGTCCCGCGTTCGAGCCGCCGTCGTGAAAAGCGACGGTGGCGCCGAACCGCGTGACGTACACGAACTCGGCGGTGTCCACCGTGTGGAGCGCAGTCCGCGCCCACAGTCCGGCGGCGACGGAAGCGAGGAGCAGGAGGGAACGGGTCATAAGTCCTCGAAGAACCTACCCCCCAACCCCCTCCCTGAAGGGAAGGGGAGTCCAACTCGCTCTGCTCGTGGAGGAAGAGTGCATTCTTCGTTCGCGAGCAGTGCTCCCCTTTCCCTTCAGGGAGGGGGTTGGGGGGTAGGTCGTCTTTACTTCACCAGCCACTCGACGACCTTCGCCGCGTCGAGTTTCTCGGCGCTGCGTGTCAACTTATTGGTGGCGCCGGCGGCTTCGTATGCGGCGCGTGACACCTGCCCGGTGCTGCTCCCCTTATGGTTATGGACGAGCACCTCGCCCGGTGCGCACAATGCGAGGAACGCGCCCATCCCGCCGTACTTCACGGCGCCCGGGAGCATCATCGGGTCGTCGGTCTTCTCGATGTTCTCGAACTGGAACTGGTTCAGGTCGGCCGCGGTTTTGGCAACCGCGTCGCCCGCGAGCGCCTTCGCGAGAACCGCGATTGGGCCGAACTCGTCCCACCCGACGAGGTGGATCGTTTTCGTCTTCAGGAATGACTTCGCGAACGCGATCAGGGTCAGTGCGTCGTGGACGCGGTTGGCAAGCATCGCGCGGTTGTAGCCGTAGGTGTAACCGGCGAACCCTTTGTCTACCGGCCAACCCTTCGCGAAAGTCAGTTCGCCGGTGCCGAGCAGGTCGGGCGCGAGGATCCCGAATCCGTCGTCGGTAAGTGTTTTCACGGTCGGCAAGATCTTGCCATTCGGGAACAGGCTCGACTTTCCCTGCGGGTGGAGCCAAATGATCGCCTTCTCGCCCTTGTACTTCTCCCCCGTCACGCCGCAGCCCGGCAGCGAGTCTTTCTCGTCCGTGCGCCCGATCGCCGCGCGGTAAGTGGTTAGCTCGCCGACCGTCCCCTTGACAGGCTCGACGCGAACCGCGATCTCCGTCGGCAACGTGCTGTTCACCATCACCCGCAGCGCGGTGCCGACCACGCGCTGGTACTCCGCTAACCCCTTCGCGTCCTTCGGTGCGAGCTTCGCGATCTGCTCGTCGCTGGACTTCGTCAGCGCGGCGCGAAGCGCCTTCGCGTTGAGTTCGTCCTTCGGTCGCGGGTGCTTGTCGTCGAAAACGCTCAGTTCCTTCGGCGGCACCGGCTTGAACGCGGCTTCTTTCGGCGCCTCGTCCTTGCCCTGGAGGTGCTTGAGGAACCACGCGTACATCATCTCGCGGGCGTGGACGTTGTACTGGTGGCCGTATTCGAGCCACGCCTTCACCGCGACCTTGTCCTTCGCGTCGTACAGACCGTACAGTTGCTGAAGCTCGGGAAGACCCTTCGTCATCATCTCTTTCGTCCAGTCGTTCGCGGCGCTCATGCCTTGCGGCTTCGGCGCGAACAACCCCGCGATCTCGACGTTACCGGTGTTCACGCGGAGCAACGAACAGTTCTCGCACACGCACCCGCCCTGCATCCCGGTGCTGACCATCACGGCGGGGAACGCGCTCGCGAGGCGGTCGTCAATCGCTGCGGTCATGAATGTTTGCGTGCCGCCGCCGCTCGCGCCGGTCATGCCGAGTTTCTTCGGGTCCACGTCCGGCAAGCCCGCGAGGAAGTCCAGCGCGCGGAGGCTGTTCCACGTCTGAAGGCCCATTTGACTTTGGAGCCGCAACTCGGCGTCGGTGTCTTTGAAGCCCTCGCGGTGAACGATCGCGGTGCTGTCCGCGTAGCCGAGCATGTCGTACTGGAAGACGACGAAGCCGAGTTTCGCGAGCGTGACCGGCAGCGCCTGCATGAAGAACCGGCCACGGTCCATGTCCGGTTCGCTCTTGGTATCGACGCTCTTCTTCGCAGCCGCTTCGCCGTCGTCGTGGAACCGGCCGCCGGACCAGTGACCGTGCGCGAACAGCACGCCGGGGCGCTTGGCGTCAGACTCGGGGGACTTACCCCCGCTCGCCGGGCGATAGAGGTTTCCACTAACGTAGTGGCCCGGCGTGCTGGCGAAATAGACCTTCTCGATGGTGTAGCCGTCGCGCTCGATCTTACCGTGAATAGTCGCGTTCAGTGGCGTCTTCTCCGGCAGCGGCCACAACCCCGTGGCGACAAGCATCTGCTCGCGGAGTTGCTTCCGGCGCGCCTCCCACAATTCTTTCGATTTCGGCACGACGAACGGGAAGTAGTCGTTGAGCGTCTTTGGCGCGCCGAGCCGCACGTCGGTCGGTTTCTTGCCGTCAACGAACACCTTTGTCGGGTCGTCGCCATCGGCGGCAAAGGTAAGCGGGGGGCGTAAGCCCCCCGTGAGCGCAACGGCGGGCAGGGCCAGAGCTTCGCGGCGAGAGAGCATGAGTAACTCCAGAGAGACCTACCCCCCAACCCCTCCCTAAAGGGAGGAAGACAAAGCCCCCCTTCCCTTCAGGGAGGGGGGTTGGGGGGTAGGTTCTTCACGCCGACATTACGGCACGCGAAGCCGCGCGTCAACAATGCGCTTCGCGCAGCGCAACTTTGGGTGGCCTTGCCAAAACGCCGGTGTAGTCGTTATTATAACTACCTTCGGCACTGCACGTTATTCACGCCGGCTCTCGCGCGATCTGCCGACGCGCGGCAAGTCCCGGCCCGTAAAATTCGGACCACACCGCACACTCCCCATTTTCATGGGTGTACGTGGTCGTTAGGTCCATGGGAGCCAGACGTGACGGAATCTCTCATCGACCTGCGGGCGCTCCTCGTCGAGCGCGAAGACTTTGAAGGCGGCATGGTCACGAAGCTCCGCGAGGGGCTGGCGCAGGGCGGGCCGCAGGTCCGCAACCTCAAGGACATTCTCGACACGCTCACGAAGCGCCTCGCTGTCGCCGCTGGACCGCAGCAAAAGAAGATTCACCTCAAACTCGGCATCGCCAACTACTTCCTCGGCCACGTCCGCGCCGCGGTCGAACACCTGCACAAGGCGGAAGGCCCACTGGCCGCGTTCTTCCTCGGTCAGGCGCACGTCTCGCTGGGCCAGTCGCGGCAATACATGGAAGACGACGCCGACAACACCGATCACTACGACGCCGCCGTGAAAGCCTTCGAGAAGGCCGAGAAGTCCGGCTACGCGGCCCAGCAAGTGCAACTCCAGCGCGCCGGCGTGATGCGCCTGCAAGGGCATCTCGGCGACGCGAAGTCAATCCTCACCAAACTCAAGGACGCGGCCGCCCACAACGCGGAGTACTACTACCAGGAAGGTTCGCTCTCGGAGTCCGAAGGCGACGTGCCGCGCGCCGCGAAGTATTACGAACGGGCCACTGAACTCGAACCCAGGCACTCCGCCGCCCTCTTCCGACTGGGCTTGCTCAACGACCAACAGGGCAACGACCACGACGCCATCGGTTACTACGAACGGTGCCTGAAGTACCCGCCGGTTGGCAAGGGTGTGCTGTACAATCTCGGCGTGTTGTACGAAGACAACGACATGTACGACAAGGCCGCGGAGTGCTACCGCCGGCTCGCGAAGGCCGACCCGCGCGACGAGCGAGCCAAACTGTTCGTCAAGGACTCCGAAGCCTCACTCTCCCAGTCCTACGACCCGGAAGACGAGCAACTCAGCCAGGCCAACCGCGTCGTGCTGGAAATCCCGATCACGGATTTCGAGCTGTCCGTAAGGAGCCGCAACTGCCTGAAGCGGATGAACATTCGCACCCTCGGCGACCTGACGCGGGTCACCGAGTCGCAACTGCTCGCGAGCAAGAACTTCGGGGAGACCTCTCTCGAAGAAATAAGAGCCATCATGAACGCGAAGCAACTGCGCGTCGGCCAGTCGCTCGACCAAGGGCAGCAGTACGAGTTCCGCTACCGCCCGCAGCAGAACCTCAGCCCGGAAGAACAGGCCACGCTCAACAAGCCGGTGAGCGATCTGAATCTCTCCGTCCGCGCCCGCAAGTGCATGAACCGGCTCAACATCGGCACCCTCGGCGAACTGGTTCAGCGCACCGCGGACGAACTCCTCGAGGCGAAGAATTTCGGCCAGACCTCGCTAACGGAAGTCCGCGAGCGGCTCACGCAGTTCAACCTCAAACTCCGCGGCGATTGAGCCGGGTTGGACCCGGGGTCGATTCCGGGTCTGGCGAACACCCAGGGCAAACGCATGAAATTCCCCGTGGAAAACGCAGGGCCTCAGCGACCAATCGGGCAATACCGGCCCCAAACGTGTTTGTGCGACCTTAAATCGTTGTTTCCCAAGCGATTTTCATGCGTTTGCCCTGGGCGAACACCCAGGGTGGGCGTAATTCGTTTTGCGGATCTTACGAGGCTGAATAGCGGCCTGTTCGTCAGGCTCGCCGTGCGGATGCCCCTGTTTTCCGGGCGTTTTTTGATAATGCACCGAATCTAAGAGGTGTGATAACGATAGGGTTAAAGGGTTTCCCTGTTTTCCGGACGTTTTCATGGTCCGCCCACACTGGGCAAACACTCTGAGGTCGTGACATGCTCGCACGATGGATGATCGCGATTCTGGTCGCGGGGTCTATCTCGCTCGCCTCCCACGGCGAGCGACCGGCCGAGAAGCCGAAGGCCACCGAACAACCGACCGCAGTCAGGCAGGTTCCGGCGGAAGTAGAGGCGCTCAACGCCGCGATGCGGAAGTTCTACGCGAACGCCCGCACCCGTGAGTTGACCGCGATCCCCGTCGTCATCGTCGTTTCCGGTAACGACCTCGTGCTCCTCAAGAACGGCAAGCGGACAGTCGTGTCGGTCATCCTGGCGGAGTACCACACCCTCAAGAGCATCGCCCACTCCACCGTTGCCCTCTTCACGCTCCTCACGCACGAACCGGGCGAGCCGCTGGACGCGGAGCGGGTGAAAGCCTTGGCGGAATTCCAGAAACTGTTGGTCGCAGCCAGCCTTGCGGTCGAGAAGTTCGGCTTCGACCCCGACACGCTCGTCCGCCAGAAACGAATTCTCACCCGGGCAACGGAGTTCGCCACCAAGGTATCGGAGGCTGGAAAGGTATCTGCGGACGATCTCGCGAAGTTCTGCCGAGCGTCGCGGACAGACGTGGTCGCCAACGGGGCCGCAGCTGCGCGGGCGCAACTGATCACAACGCACAAGCAGGTCATGGAGTGGAAAAAGGATATGACGGCCGCAGAATGGGCCGCTCTCACGGTGGTCATCCCCGGGAACCAAACCGCGCGGGTCGAGAATGCCCCCGTTCAGTACTTCGCCCGACTCTTCGGGGAAACGCCTGGTGAGGGCCGACGGGTCGTGTACACCGAATCGCTTTGGGAGGAAGACAAGGCTCTGGCGCAACTGGGCACACTGCGCCTCGATGGCAAGTTATCGGTCGCCGTGTTCGGCGACCCGTACCGGATGTACCGCGACTTCGTTGCCGACGGCGCTCGGGTCGCAATCGACGAGATTTTCGCCGCTCCCTGACGAGCGGCCCGGCCCCTGTGGCAAACTGCCTGATGCCGTTCTCCTTCACCCTTCACGCGACCGATGGCGCTGCTGCCCGCGCGGGCACGCTCACCACGCCGCACGGCGACGTGCCGACGCCCGCGTTCATGCCGGTCGGCACGCAAGCCACCGTCAAGGGACTCACGCCCGAGATGGTCCGCGACGCGGGCGCGCACATCATCTTGGGCAACACGTATCACCTCGCGCTCCGACCCGGCGACGAGATCGTTCGCGACCTCGGTGGGCTGCACAAGTTCATGCACTGGAACGGGCCGATCCTCACCGACTCCGGCGGGTTCCAGGTGTTCAGCCTCGCGGGACAGGTGAAGATCACCGACCACGGGGCGAAGTTCAAAAGCCACATCGACGGCTCGCCGCTCGAACTCACACCGGAACGTGCCGTCGAGATTCAGCAGAACCTCGGCTCCGACATCGCGATGGTGCTCGACGAGTGCCCGCCTGCGGACTCGGACCCCGCGAAGATGCGGTCCGCCGTGCAGCGCACCATTCTGTGGGCCGATCGCTGCAAACGGCACCACACGCGACCCGATCAGGCGCAGTTCGCGATCGTTCAGGGTGGGCTGAATTTGGACTTACGCGCCGAGTGCGCGCGAGCCTTGGTTGAAATGGACTTCCCCGGTTACGCGCTGGGCGGGTTCAGTGTGGGTGAAGCCCCGGAGGCGATGCACGCGGCGCTGCCACAATGCGCCGCGTGTTTACCGGAAGGCAAGCCGCGATACCTCATGGGCGTGGGGCGCCCGCAGGACTTGCTCGCGGGGGTCGCGTCTGGGATCGACATGTTCGACTGCGTGATGCCGACCCGCAACGGGCGGAACGCACTCGCATTCACGGGCGACGGCCCGATTCGGCTTCGGAACGCGAAACACCGGCGAGACGCGGCGCCCATCATGTCCGATTGCGGCTGTTACTGCTGTGCGCACTACTCGCGCGGCTACCTGCACCACCTGTTCGCGGCCGATGAGATGTTGGGGCCGACGCTGCTCAGTCTGCACAACATCGCGTTCTACGTGCAGTTGATGGCAGACTCGCGAAAAGCCATCGTGGAAGGGCGGTTCGCGACCTTCCACGCCGGTTGCCTTGCCCGGTGGAACGTGGCTCCCTAGACTGAGCGTTCCGATTGTAGCGACCGGGCAATGGGGCCTTGTGCGCCCACCGAGACACCACAATATGAGCCTTCTTTCCCTGTTCGCGCAAGCACCCGAGGGGCAGCCGCCGGGCGGAATGCCCGGCGGCCCGATGATGCCGCTTTTCATTATCGGCTTGGTCGTGCTGTTCCTTATGGTGGTGGTGTTCCCGGCACAGCGCCGCCAGAAGAAAGAACAGGAAGCGGTGGTCGCGTCGCTCAAGCGGGGCGCGAAGGTGCTAACCAACGCGGGCATCGTCGCCACCGTCGTTTCGGCGAAGGACGGCGAGGACGAGATCGTGATCCGCTCTGAGGACACGAAACTGCGGATCAAGCGGAACGTGGTCGTCCAGATCCTCGGCTCGGACGAAGCGGAAGCCGCCAAACAGTAATCATTTGCGCTTGCAGATTTGTGATTTTCGATTGTTGGTGCCGATCGCGCGTTCGCGCCGCACGCCGTCCATCGAATCAGGGACAGGAAACGGATCGCCATGCAACGGAACTTCATTCGCGGGCTTCTGATCTGCCTGATCCCGTGCCTCGTGGCCGCACTGTTCGCAGTGCGTCCAGAGAAGTACCGGCTGGGCATCGACCTCGCCGGCGGCACCATTCTCGTGTACGAGATCAACATCGAGCGCACCAAGGCGCGCAAAGAGGCTCTTGGCGACGGCGATGGGAGCGCGCCGCGCCAGCGGGCGACCACCGGTCGGGCCGAAGGACTGTCGGGCGAAGAGATGGCGAACCTCGCCGCGCAGATCAAGCGCCGGATCGACCCCACCGACATCAAAAACGTTACCGTCCGCCCGCTCGGCGACAGCCGGGTCGAGATCATCCTCCCCACGGGCGGCGCGGCCGGCGGCCGGGCGAACCTGTCCGCAGAAGACATCGAAGAGGTGAAGCGGCTCATCGCCCAGATGGGCGTGCTGGAGTTCCGCATTCTCGCGAACGGAACCGACGACCAGACCGGTCTCCAGGCCGCGCGACAGGCCATTGAAGACGCCACGAAGGTGACCATCACCCGGAAGGACCGCGATGGCAAGGATGAGGTCGTCACCGACCTGCAGTTGCGGGCCGAGCGCGGCGACCCGCCGCCCCCGCCGTCGGGCGAGTTCAATGTGGACATCGGCGACAGCAAGGCCAAGGCCCGGTACGAGTGGGCGGAACTGGAACGTGAACAGCGCGAGAGCCTGGGACTGAGTAACGCGCAAGAGGGCAGCGGGCTGTGGAGCGCCCTCGCGGCTCAGCGCGACAAGGCGGTCCCGGTCCGCGACGGCTCGCCGGTCGATTTCGTGAACTGCAACATGATGATCTACAGCCGCAAGGCTGTGAACAAGGAGCTGCAGGACAAGGAAAACGGCGACAAGTCGCGGCTCGCGGCCGAACTCAAAAAACCGCTTGAAGAGATCGACGACACGCTGCTGAACCGGAAGAAGGTCGAGTACTTCATCCTGACCCGCGTGTCGCCGGAAAGCGTGCCGCCCGAAGACCGGGTCGATTCGCTTCGCGTCGGCGGCGAGATCACCATCACCGCCAGCGCCGAAACCGACCAGAAGAACCTGACCCCGTCGGTCGGGTTCCGGTTCAACTCGGCCGGTGGGCAGCAGTTCACCAAGATCACCCGCCGGAACAAGCCCACGGGAAGCACGACACGGAACCTCGCCATCCTCCTCGACGGTCGCGTCGTGTCGGCCCCCACGCTCCAGAGCGAAATCGGCAACCAGGGCCAGATCACTGGCAAGTTCACCCGCCAGTCGGTGGATCGCCTGGTTCACATCCTCCGCAGTGGTGCGCTCTCGGCCGAACTCCGCGAGAAGCCAGTGAGCGAGAACACTATCGGGCCGACGCTCGGCGCCGACACGATCAAACGCGGGACGAGGGCCATCGGCATGGCCTTCCTCGCGGTTCTTGTGTTTATGTTGGTGTACTACCGGTTCGCCGGGATGGTGGCGTGCGTCGCGCTGTTCGCCAACCTGCTCCTCACGATCGGGTTCATGGTCGCGGTCAACGCCGCGTTCACGCTCCCCGGACTCGCCGGGTTGGTGCTTACGCTCGGCATGGCGGTCGATGCGAACGTGCTAATTTACGAGCGACTTCGCGAAGAGCGGCACAAGGGCGCGAACATAGCCACGGCCCTCCGCAACGGCTACGAACGGGCGTTCCTCACGATCATCGACACCCACCTGACCAGTATCTTCACCGCGATCGTGCTCTACACGTTCGGGAACGACCAACTCAAGGGGTTCGCGATCAGCCTCACGGTCGGGTTGGTTATCAGCCTCTTTACTTCGCTGTACATGACCAGGCTGATGTTCGACTTCTGGCTGCACAAGAAGTGGCTGACCGACCTGCGCATGATGCAACTGTTCGAGCGGCCGAACTTCCATCCGATGAAGATGCGGCGCATCTTCTTCCCACTCACCGCCGTACTCACGGTGATGGGTCTGGCGCTGTTCCTCGTTCGCGGTCAGGACGGGTTGAACGTGGACTTCCGCGGCGGCACCGTGTTCTCGGCCAAACTCCGCGACGGCGAGGAACGCGGTCTGATCCGCACGCCGGACGGAAAAGCCGGGTTCCGCGAGTTGTTCGACGAAGATGCCCAGAAAGCCAAACTCGAAGCGGTGTCCGCGGTCTGGGAGAACAAGAACAAGGAGGGGGGCGGCGCGGTGAATGTGTGGGACTACACGATCACCTACAAGGATGGGACGAAGGCGGTTGTCACGCTCACCGAGAAGCCGACCGGGAACACGGACGCGGAGATGGCCGACGACGTGAAGAAGCGGGCCTCCCGCCTGCGCGACGTGTCCGTCGAGCAGACGTTCCAGTTGACCGATAAGTACGAGATGGGCAAGAGCAAACTGTTCACTCTCCGCACCACGGAGAGGCAGCGCAGTCTGGTGCAGGTTGCTCTCGACCGACTCCTGAACGAGAACGGCAAGTCGCTGTTACCCAGCGCCGTCGTGACTCCCGGACCGATCAGCAAGCCGGTCGTGGAACTGACGTTCGACAAGCCAACCTCGCGCAACTTCGTCCAGGAACTATTCGAGCGTCAGTTCCGTATCGATTTCGGACTGGCAAGCACGACCGGGGAGTTTGAACTCATTGGCGAAGGTGACATCGAGGAGGGACGGTTCCGAAGAATGAAATTGGACGTGTCGCGCGCGTCGTCGCTCAACTTGCTCCAGGAAGCACTCCCGCCGCCGGGGAACTGGTGGGGCGGAATCGCCGAGTTGATGTTTGAACCGGCGAAGTTGACCCAACGAAAGGCTCGGGAGGGTCAACTGGAATCTCTTCGGCAGGTGGTCGCCAATACCAAACGGGCGTTCGACAGCACTCCCGAACCGGAGCGGTTGGAGGTGTTCGACACCACGCTCGCGGCCGACACGCGCGAGAAGGCGTTCATGGCGATCATCGCGAGTTGGATCGCCATTCTCTTGTACCTCTGGTTCCGGTTCGGGAACTGGACGTTCGGACTCGCGGCCGTGATCTGTCTCGTCCACGACTTGTGCTTCACCATCGGCGCCATTGCCGCGTGCCATTACCTGCACCTGGTGCCGGGTCTTGGGTTCTTGGGCATCGAGGACTTCAAGATCGACCTGGCGACGGTGGCCGCGCTGCTTACGCTCGTCGGTTACTCAGTGAACGAGATCATCGTGAACTTCGCTCGTATCCGCGAGGTTCGCGGGAAGAACCCACTGCTAACCCCGCAGATGATTAACGACAGCGTGAACCAGACGCTGAGCCGGACGATTCTGACCTCGATGACGGTGTTTCTCGCGTCGATCGTGCTCTATGCGTTCGGTGGCGAAGGTGTCCACCTGTTCGCCTTCGTGATGGTGATGGGCGTGTTGGTCAGCACGTACAGCTCGATCTTCGTGGCCAGTCCGCTGCTTCTGTTCCTCGGTGAGGGCCGCGACGCCAATGCCCCCCCAACCGACGAAGCCGCCAACGCGGAGAAGGAAGAGGGCGCCGAGGAAGAAGTGGTCGAGGGGTAGCAGAGTCGCTGGTCACAATCTGAAAAGCTCAAGTCGTAAAGTCGAAGACAAGAAGTCACCCTTCTTGTCTTCGACTTTACGACTTGAGCTTTTCAGATTGTGACCCGTTAAACCCAACAACCAACGCCCCGTCCGCTCAGGGTTTGCTCGGGGACTCGCTGCACCCTGGGCGAACATCTCACGCCCTCTCCGAGGGCTAAAAAACCAAACGTCTCCCCCGCACTATTCCTTGCCCATCAGCTCCTTGACGAGTTTCGCGAGCGATTCCACGTCCTTCTTCCCGGTGATCGCCTCGATGCGCGCCGGCGGCACCTTCAGTTTCTCCATGAAGTTCGCCGCAGACACCCACAACTTGTCGCGCTTTTTCCCCTCGGCCAGATACAGGTCAGCCACCAACTCGGCGAGCCGCTGCCACGCGACCTGATCGATGTTGTCGTAATACCGCTTGATGATCTTCTGCTGGTGTGGGGAGTAGTTTTCCATTCCCATCGCGTGCGACTCCGTAAGTTGTGAACCTACCCCAGCACACACGACTGAGTCGGTCACGTCAAGTCGAGTAGGTGTCGCGCGTCGCGGTGGGTGTTGTCACCAGCGACGGTGTCGCGGACATCATCGCTGGTGCGGTCTCAGGAACCGCGCCGCACGTGAAGCCGTTCGACGAGGCAACCGGGGCGGATCGCCTGTTTTTCCTCGCGTTTCAACCAAGTAGCGGTGGTGTTCGTGTGAATCTCGCCGATCGTATCCTGTTTGGATTCTTCGCGGTGGCTGCGAATACCCGCCCGCGACTCTGCCCGACGCGGGAACGCCTGGTACGCGGGCGCTACTTCGTGGCCTTGAAGTGCCGGTTTGCGAAGTCGAGAAACGCCTTCCAGTCGGCCGGCAGAACCGTGTGACCGCTGCTGTGGTAGTGGTAACCCAGACTCCCGTCGGAAACCGGCTTGTCCAGCGCCGGCATCTCGGTGACACCCAGATCCTTTGCGCCGAGCAACTTGTACACCGGTCCGGCGGCGACCAGCGTGAGGAACTGCCCGTTCGGGTCGCT
>CAMDQN010000100.1 GCA_945905925.1 Singulisphaera sp. GP187 | reverse complement strand
GTGATCGGCCGCTTGCGGCTTCGCGGGCTTCTTTCACACCAATCACTGCCCGAAGGTGCTCACGCTCGTACGGCGCGACTGATTCTGCTGGGCCGTGTAGCCGAAGAACCAGTTGAATCGCACACCGATCTGGTAGTCGAACGTGCGGTTGGCACTCGACCGCAGCGGGGCCGCGAAGCCGACCGACAAGGTCGCGTTCTCGGCCAAATTCGACGTCACACCGGCCGAGATGTTCAACTCATCGAGACCGCCGCCCGTGTCTCCGATGAACACGCCGTTGCCCGCCGACAGAACTGCGCCCTGCGACACCGACGTGTTGTAGTGCAGTTCGGCAAACGGAGCGAGACCGCGGACGAAGCCGGCGTCGGACTGATACACCCAGTAACCGATCTGGAGGTCCGCCGTCAGCAGATTCCCGCCACGAAGGCTCCCGACATCACCGGTGCCGCCGAACATGTTCGGGTCCACCGTCACCTTGTTGCCGCCCGTGTCGAACGTCATGCCAAACCACGCCTGTGAGAAGAACCGCTCGTTGGGCGTGTACAGCACGGCAACGTAGGGCGACAGTTGCACCGACGTGTTCTCGACGTTGATCAGGCCACGGGGGCTGCCCGGCGAGGTCACGCTGAAATCGTCGGCTGTCGGCAGGAAGATGCTCAACCCGGTCGAAACGTTCACCTTCTCGCGGCGCAGCAGCAGTGCCTTGGCCGCCAGCCGGACGTTCCCGAGTTCGGTGTTCGTCCCGTTGGACATCGCGCCGCCCTCGCTGTTGAGCGTGCTGGCGAACGGCAACCGCGCTTCGACCGACATCCGCCCGTCGAACAACGTCTTTTCCACACCGAACTGATACCGGTTCACCGGGATGCCGGTCGGGGTCAGCGGGACGTTGTCGAAGTAGTCGTAGTTGAAGATGACGCGATCGCGCGGCATCGGGTTGTTGTCTTCGGAAATCTTGATGATGCCGACCACACCGCCGGTCCCAGGGTTCGGGACACTAACCAGCACGCTCGGCGTGCTGATGGTGTCCGAAATCGTCGCCTGGTATCGCAGTTCCGAGCCGACGAGCGCCGCCTGGACCGGACCGACGGTGAGCGATTCGAGTCTGGCTTGCGGGTTCATCGCCTTCTCGATCGGCACGGCCAGCAGGTCACGACCAGCACCGGCAGGCACGACAGCAGGGATGGTGAAGGGCACCCCCGCCGACCGCGCGCTCGTGTTGCCCAGGAAGTACTGCAACACGTAGTTCGCGCTCGCCGCGTTCACCCCGGTCGGCGTGTACAGAGCGCCCCCCCCAACCGGGACGTACTCGGTGAACGACCCGTTGATGCCGAGGGTACTCAACCGCACCGGGTTCGACACCGGCAACGGCAGCCCCGCGATGCTGACCGACGGGACCGCGATCACATTCAACCCGCTCGCATCGCGCAGCGACACCGTACCGTTGCGGACGTTACCACTAACCGTGCCCGGAGCCGTTCCCATCACGCCGTTGACCGCGAACACGACGGTCTTGCCGTTCAGGAACCCGGGCGTGGTCTGCCGGGTGAACACCTGCGAAGGGGGACTACCGAAGAGGTCGCCGAACAAGTTGGGCGACTTCAGCCCGGCACCCGACCCGACGTCGGCCCCGCGGCTGAGGTCACCGAAGTTAGGCGCCGGCTGAGCGCCCGGGTTCATGCCCGGAGGGACGGTCGGCGGCATCGTGCCGGGAATCGTGCCCGGCGGGCAGGGGATCGCCTGAGGGGGGCACGGCACCCCACGGGAACCGAACGGCCCGCGCCAGCCCGACGCGGGAACCACCGCTTCGGAATTCGCCGGCCCGATCTGATCCAAGGGGGTGGGTGCCGGCGGTTGGGCGGTGGCGGTATTGACGACGATAGCCACGGAAGCGGCAGCCGCCGCGCCACGGAACATCTTCGTGAACAAGGACATCCTGTCCTCCTTCGGCGCATCCTTGCACCGGCAGGGGTACGCGGTGCGGGCGCCGCACCGTCTGCCTTTTCGTTCGTCCCCCGACAATCCGTCGTGTGAGTAGAAGAAGAGCAACTGGTGCCCGCGGAGCAACCAACGGTACGGTTCTACCGGCTGAGACGGTTTGAGCGGCAGATTGCCCGCAGTGCGAGTTGCGCAGATTACGCAGCTTACACCGGAGCGCCAGAATCACCCCGGTCGCGTTGCTTCGGGGGCGTCGCGCAACACGCGGCAATGCCGAACAACGGCTCAGGGAAGACCAACCACCCGGCTACCGATTCCTTCCTTCGGCAACGACGTGGCGAGCGTCGCGACCTCGGCGACGCCCTTGCCCACGTATGCCGCGATCCCGCCAAAGGTCCGCTCGGTCTCCACCGCCTTCGCGAACTGCGGCAAAAACTGTCCCTTCGCGGATGCGTAACGCAGGTATGGCAGGTTGACCGCCAACGTGTCGCCCAGTTTCGCCGCGCTGGCGGAGTTCACCACCGCGACCGGCATTCCGGGCGTCTGCGGCAGGTCGTCAAGCCGGATCGCGAACCGGTTCGAGTTCTTGCCAGCGGCGCCGCTGAGCGTCATCTCGCTGTGCAGGAGCCAGCGCCCAGTTTTTTCGTCGATCCAGTCTTCGCCCTGGTAGTAGATCACGATCACGTCGTTCACAAACTCCTCGTTCGGCCGCTTCGCGCGTTTTTCGATCTCCAGTCGCGCGGCTTCCAGGAGCATGTTCAGGTCGCGCTCGTTCGCATCTTTCAGTCGCGGGAAGTAGAGCAGAGCGGACTCGAAGTCTTTGCGCGCGAACGTCCCCTCGAAGAAGTCTGGGCGGTCAGCCGGGATCTTCCCGCCCAGCGAGGTAACGACCCGCTGCGCGAGCGCCTTTCGCTCGGAGTCCTCAACCCCGACACCGATCATCAACAGGTGCAACCGCTGCCGACGGAGTGGAGCCAGGCAGGTCACGCTGATCGAGGCCTGTTCAAGCCCTTCCTGCGGGATCGCGGCCGGGCGGTTCCCGGAGCGCACTTCGGCCCGGACGCGCGCCACGGCATTCGGATTCGGATTCGGGTTCGGGTCGAGCGCATTCAGGTACACGCGCCCAGAGAACTTGCGCCGGCGAACGTCGGTCGCGGGTGCAACCGGGACCGGCGGGTGCGAGACCCCGTTGACGACGAACACTACTGTCAGGTGGCGGTCGTGGCCGATTGGTGCATCGTCGAAGTCCCAGAGGATGTGGCCTTCCACATCGATCACCGCGTTCGCGACCTGGGGCGGGTTCGCCGAAGTGCCCGCGAGTAAGATCGGCTTCCCGTTCGGCTCCGTGATCTTGTCAATGACCACCCGCACCGGCGGCGGCGCGTAGCTGAGGTTGAACGCCACATCGACCGCCCCGCCCTCGTTAGTCGCGACCACGCGAACGTAGTTCGTGGCACCGGGGCGGAGCAGCAGCGTGGGTCGCACGGCCAGTTTGAACCCGCCCTGCACAACGACCGCAGCACCAAGTTTCACCTCGCCCACGCGTTCCAAACCAGTGTTGACCCCGACCCCGTGCCAGACCTCAACCCGTGCGTTCGCGGTTTCGGACAGCACCTCGACGTCGAACGTGAAATTCTGGTTGCCGACCGGCGGTAGCCCCTGATCGGGCGCAAGTGGCTTGTCGTTGTGCGTGAGTCGGATCGTCGGTGCGGCGACCGGGACCGGCTGTTGACCGCGCACCTCGATTTCCTTCGTCAGGCTCTCGACCTCGGCGTTCCGCACCGACACCGGGACGGGCTTGAGCCGATCCGCGCCAGGGTTCACCGAAACGCCTTCGGCAAGGAGCACCCAAAACCCGGCGCCGAACAGCACCACCGGTTTGGCGTGTGTCCGGAACCCCACACGCACGCTGTTCACCGACAGGTCCGTCGGAGCCGCGTCACGCGCCGAAACGACCGCCACAGCCACGTCCCCAACCTGACCCGTGCCCACGCCCAACGGCGCACTGCCCAGCACCAACGGCGGACGCACATACTGCACACCGACAAAACTGGTAGACCGGAGTTCCTTGCGGTCGGCGTCGTACTTGATGACGTATCCGATCCGGTTCTCACCCGGGAACAGCGTCAACCCGGCGCCCCACTTCGTCAGACCCGCCTCTGGCACCACCTCGAACTCACGTGTCTGACCCGTTCGCGCGCTCGTCACCAACAAACGCACCGAAAACCCACGCTTCCCGACCACCTTCAAACCACCCGACACGATCAAATCCGGCGTCGTGACCACCGCCGGAGGCGCCGACACGCTCACCTCCGGCAAACCGTCGTAACGCACCGTCAACGCATCGGTCGCGAACCCGCTCTCCTTCGACTTCGCGCGAACCTTAACCACCAGCGGTTCCCCAGTCGCCGGCAACGCAACATCCAGCGACTCCGTCTTCGTCTTCTCGTCGAGTTTCCCCTGCTTCCACTCCCCTGCGCCAATCTTCCACTCAAACAACTCGATCGCGTTCGCGTCCAGAACCGTCGCCAGAATCGTGGCCGACGGCACACTCACGACGAACGGATGGTCGGCATTCGTCCTCAGGTCGTGCTCGGTGCGCAACGACAATCGTACCGCCGGTGGCGCGATGACCTTCGGCGGGAGCCGACGCACGCGAACCTCGATCGCGTGCGACTCGATGTCCGGCGCCACTCCATCGCCACGGTTGGTCGCCGTGACCAGGATTCCGGTCGCTCCTTCCTTGATCTTCACTTTGGTCGGTGCGAATGTGCCGTTGGCGTTGCGGACGACCTCGACTGGAGCGCCGCCAAGCCCACTCAGGGTGACTCTGGCGCCGTCCGGGGCACCCTTCGCATCCACGGTGGCGGTGATCTCGATCTCGTCGTTCTCGATCGTGAGTTCGGCACCGGGAACCTGCGGCTTACCACCGACAGCCACCACGAGCGCCGGCGGCGGCGGGATGTACCACACCTCGACCGTGGCCTCGTTGATGGGGGCCGCATCGCCTTTCGGGAGCAACCGGATTTGCGCGCGATGCTCGCCGCGTATCCAGTTGTGTTTGCTCAGATCCAGGTTCATGCGCCCCGCGCCGAACGGTTCGAGTTTCCATTCGGACGCACCCGCAGGACCGCTGATCCGCCACTGAATCGCAACGCGGTCACGGTCAATCGCGCTGTCGGGGTCGTCGAGTGCGACGCTCAACCGATCGAGTTTCTCGCGCGTCACGAGCCGACCATCGCGGAGCCTGGGCGCGTCGAATAGTGCGAGCAGGGTCGCCGGGCGCGGCAGTGGGAGTTGGGCAACCGCCTCGTTGTAGTCCGCGGTGTTCAGCAGCAGGCGCAGGAAGTCGCGCTTGTAGAACAGTTTGCGGTACTGGTTCGCGCCGGCGAATGTGACAGGCCTGGCCGGGTCGCCGGTGGAGGTCAGCCAGCCGATGCGCGCCTCGGCGGCATCGGCGTTGGCGTCGTAGGGGCCGCTCGTAGTCCAACCGACCCAGTCGTGCTTGCCGTCCTTCGCGACCGGATCGACCCAAAGCATGAACAGCGGGTGCCGGAAACCGGTCGAGGCACCAACGACGATCGCGATCGCGGCCTTGTTCTTCACCTTGACCTGCACTTCGTCGCCGACTTTCATCGCGCGAATCGCGACCCGGAAGTCGAGGATGGTCTTGATCGGTTTCTGTGCGCCTTTCGCGGGACCGATGGACTCGATCACGTCGCCTTTCGCGACCTTCCCGTCCGCGGGGCCACCCCCGCGCACGGACTCGACGACCACCTCACCATCCACGATGGTCACAAGCAACCCTTCGATGCCCGGGATCTTGCGGCCGACGTTCTTCAGCGACCACACGGCCACGGTGCCATCGTCCCCGGCCCCGGCGAGCAGCGCGCGGGAACCAGAGAATACGAGCGAGTAGATCGGCAGCGTCGGCCCACCGAGTTTGTAGATCGCCTTCGTGGTCATCGCGTCGTAAAGCGTGACGCGTGTGGTCTTGCCCCGGTCCACGTGCGCGACCGCGACGACCGGTCCGAGGGTCGGATCCCACGCTGGTTTGCCCGGCAGCAGAGCTGCAGCGGTCACGCGGTCGCCGTCGGGCAGTTCGATGGTCTTCTCCGCGCCGCCGACCGTGACCACCACGCGAGCCGGCAGTTTCTTCGCCACGTCCGCATCGAGAAGTTTCGGCGCCGCGCCAGCGACCGGCGCATCGACTTTCGGCGCGCCTTTCGCGTCCGGGGGCGCGGCGGCCCGCACATTGCGGTCGAGGTCGAGTACCACGCCGCCTTTCTCGGGCGTGTCGGTCGGCCCGCCGAGCCACAGTTTCTCACCCGCGAGGAAGGCGACCTGATTGAAACCACGCGTGCCGCCGACGAGTTTGTCAACGACCGGCTTGCCCTCGGCGAGGCCGGCCACGTCGTACACCTCGACGCGGTTGTCGGCGAACCCGGCGACCGCGACGAATCGGCTGTCCGGCGACGCGGTCACGACCGGGGTGTCGGCAACGCCCGCGAGCGCGACCGTTTGCTTGCCGTCGGCCGCGATCAACCGCAGTTCGTGGCGCCTGTCCGCGCCCCCGTTGGCGGGCACGATCCGCGACACCACAGCGACCGCGTCCTTGTCCTTGATGCTCAGCGTCACCGCTCCGATTGGGAGGTACGCGTCCGCCGCGTCCCCGGCGATCGCGTCGAACCGTTTCGCGGCCCCGTTGGTGTCTCGTACCGTCAACCCGCCAGAGTTCTTCTCCAGTTGGAAGCCGCCCGTGATGACTTCAGTGGCGCCGTCCTTTCCGACGCGCACCGTGAGGGGCGCGTTGTACGCAGCGTCGGCCACCCACGCGGACTTCTCTCCCGCCGCGCCGGGGTCGTCCCAAACGAGCAACTTCCCAGTCTCGTGCTTGCCGGTGGACCAGTTCACCGCGACCCGCAACCCCTGGTTCTTAGGACCGGTCGCCCACGCCGCGATCCCAGGCGGAATGTTGGTCGGGGGTAGGTCGGTGCGAGAAGCGATCTCCTTCCCGGTGGTGACGTTGAACACGCGAACCACACCGAAGAACTCGCCCTTTTCGTTCCACTCGACCCCGGCGGTCACGAGGACCGGGCCGATCGCCGGCGCGGGGTTGGCGAACGCGAGTGCCCGCACCCCAGACTCCTGGCCGCGGATCACCTTCCCGCCGTCGGCTTTCGCGGGGTCGAACAGGTACACGACGCCGGAATCGCGCCGCAGGCGCGCCGGCAGGCGTTTGAAGTCCACGAAGGTGCCGTCGTCCGCACCGGCCCAGACTTCGCCGTCCATCGGAGCGCGCCCGGCCGCCGCGACCCACTTCCCGTCGGGCGCGACCGCAAGCGCGTTGACGACACCTGCGTTGCCCGGTCCGATCGGCACCCGCAGAGCGCTGGTCGCGACGTACTTTCCCTTGACGAGTTCGTACCGGCGCACCTGCTTGTCGAATCCGCCAACGTAGAGTGTGGAGGCATCGGGCGCGAACGCGAGCGCCGTGATCGGTGCGTGCGGACCGGTGTGTGCGAGAATCAACTGGGGCGCCCGGTCCGGCGGTGGAAGGGGAGTCTCCCGCGCCACGACTGGGAGTGTGAGACTGAAAAAAACGAGGGCGAGTCCAGTGATGCGACGGCCCGACGTCATCATGATTGTGGTACCATAAACTGTGACGGGCTGGTCGGCAGACTCTCCCGCGAGTAGCAGGAGCCGACTCCGCTCAATTGTAACTGCGTCTCGGCGGCGCCTGTAGCAGATTACGGTGTGGATCACCGCCCAGATCCATGAATCGAAGCCGGGGCCCAGGACTAGCGTACTATTCAGGGCCGGGGACGAGCTAAACACCGAGGATCACATGGCGACCTTGAGCGAACCGGACCGACTGACGGACAAAGAGTCCGCCGACCTGTTCGACCGGGTCAAGCGGTTCCGGGCCGCGTGGAAGACGGACGGCTCGACCGCGCTGGAACGATATCTCCCGTCCGCGAGCGCGCGCCATCGGCACACGGTCCTCGTCCAACTGATCGTGGCCGACATGGAGCGCCGCGCCGAAACCAACTTGGTGTTCCGCGTCGAAACGTATCTCACCCGCTTCCCGGAAGAGCTTCCCCGCGAGTTGGTTCCCGTTGTAATCCTGGCCACCGAGTACCAACTGCGCCACCGATTCGTGGATCAGCCAGACCTGACCGCCTACCAAGCCCGTTTCCCGGACCGGTACGACGAACTGGTGACTTACCTGGCACCGCCCAATCCGAACAACAACACACAGGTGTCCGTTCTACGCGTCGCGCCGAACGCCGGGACGGTCCCCGAGGGCCGCCCCACGCCGGCACCGCGGCCGAAAATCGGTGACCTCGTCGCTACCAACACGGGTGATCTCGACGCGACCCCGGTTCGCGTCACCGAGTCCAGCATCCTCCCAAACGACACTCCGTTCCAACTCGGCCGGAAGATCGGCAGTGGTGCATTCGGCGAGGTGTTTGAAGGGCTGGCGCCCGGTGGCATTCGGGTCGCGATCAAGCGCATTCTGCGCACCGTCGATCACCCGACGAGCATCCTCGAGAAGGAGTCGCTCGACGCGATCAAGGAACTCTCGCACCCGTTCCTGCTGAAGACGAACGCGTACTGGGTGTTCGACGACCGGCTCGTGGTCGTGATGGAACTGGCCGACGGGAGTCTCGGCGACCGCATGAAATACCACCTGTCCCAGGGGCGCGACGGCGTGCCGGTCAAGGAACTCGTCACGCTTTTCGAGGAGGCCGGCGAAGCGCTGGACTACTTACACAGCCAGAACATATCGCACCGCGACATCAAGCCGGAGAACATCCTCATCCTACAGGGGCACGCGAAGGTCGCGGACTTCGGGCTGGCCCGGTTCCACGAACACGCGATGACGCTGGTGGGTAACACCGTGGGCACGCCCGCGTACATGGCCCCGGAGATGTGGAAGCAGAAGGTGAGCCTTCAGAGCGACCAGTACTGTCTGGCCGCGACCTACGTCCGCGCACGGCTCGGCCGGCCGCTGTTCGCGACAGACGTACTCATCGATATGGCGAACTATCACATCAACGAGATGCCGAACCTCGATCCTCTGCCCGGAGAGGAGCAGGAGGTGCTCCTGAAGGCGCTGGCGAAGAACCCGGACGAACGGTTCCCGACGTGTTTGGCATTCGCTCAGGCGCTGCGCGCCGCCGTGATCACCCCGTCAATGGGGACGGACCTGACCCTGTCGAAGCGAACCGGTGGTAGTGCGTTGCGGAGCACGCTGTTGTGGGACGAAACGAAACCGCGTCGGCGGGTGGTCGAAGGGGTGTTACGCACGCTCGCAGTCGGTCTTACCTGCGCGCTCATGGTTGGTATCGTGATCTGGCTCATTCTGCCACCCCATCAGACGACTCCCTCGGGACCGGCACCGGCACCGGGGATCGCCGGGCCGGTGTTCGGGCCGAAAGATCCGGTTGTGGAAAGGATCCTCGGCGGCCCCAACGAGTGGCTCCCGGTTAAGAAGGACGTAACACTGGTCTTCGATGGGAAGACCTACCACCGCCGGGTTGCGCGCATGGTCGCTGGAGAGAGGCTCGTCGGGATTCTCGTGGTCCCGACCCCCGGGCAGACGAACCACCCCGACCCGTTCTACATGCTCGAAAACAAGATCACCAACCGCGTGTTCGCGGAGATGTGGAAGGGCGTTCCGATCAACCAGGCGTCCGATGTCGCGCGAATCAAGAAGGACTACCCGCGGTATTTGAAGGACGATCCGCAGTGGCGCAAGGGGGCCGAAAGGAATGACAAGGAAGAGACGGACCCCGACTTCTACCTCGGTATTGTGGACGCACAAGGCGGGGTTCCGGTCCTCGGGGTCACGTTCCCGGAGGCGATGCTCGTGGCCCAGGAATTGGGTGGGCAAGTGCCGTCGCTCCGTCAGTGGCAAAAGGCCGTCGGGTTGCTGAACGACGACATCCGCGTCGGCACCGTGGGGGATGAACTCAAAGTCCCCTCCGATATCAAAGGAACGAAAAGGCAGGAGTACATTCTCCAGCAACTCAAGGAGCGGAACGTCGCCTTGGGGCTGAACGCAGGCCCCTGGCCGGTCGAAAAACGGACCGGCGACGTAAGCCATTGTGACATTCATCAGCTCGTGACCAACGGTTTGGAATGGCTCGCAACGGACTCGGAAGGGAAGGCGCTGGATCTCACGAGTCTGAACATCCTGTTGGGGTCGCGCAACGCGCTCGTGGTCGGGAAGCACGTGAGCGATCGGAGCATCCCAACGTTCGACTCGATCCGAATTCCGGGGTCGCAAGAGTGGGACAAGGTCATAGGGAGCGCCGCCGCCGGCTTCCGCATCGTTCTCAAGCCGCAGTAATCGCGGCCAATCGTCGGAGTGTTCCCAGTTTCGTTTAGCGCCGACCCGAACGGGTCGGCGCTAAACCTTTTCTCGAAGCGCCGTAGAATCCACTTCTGCTATCCGCCCACCGCTACGCCCCACCACAAGGACCGAACATGCGAATGCGTCACCTGTTGATCCTCGCCACCATCCTCAGCATTCCGGCATTGTCCACCGCGGCGGATACAGACCCGCCCGCGCTCAAGAAAGGCGAGAAGATCGTCTTCCTCGGCGACTCGATCACCGCGGGCGGCGTCTCGCCCAAGGGGTACGTCACGCTCATCAAGACCGGGTTGACCGAAAAGCACAAGGATCTTGGCATCGAAGTGATCGGTGCGGGCATCAGCGGGAACAAGGTTCCCGACCTCCAGAAGCGCCTGGAGAAGGACGTGCTCGCGAAGAAGCCGACGCTGGTGGTCATCTACATCGGGATCAACGACGTATGGCACGGCGAGAACGACCCCGCGAAGGGAACCCCGAAGGACAAGTTCGAGGCCGGGTTGAAAGAGATCATTGGCAAGATCAAGGACGGCGGTGCGCGGGTCGTACTCTGCACACCGACCGTTATCGGCGAGAAGAAAGCCGGCGGGAACAAGTTGGACGCGAAGCTCGACGAGTACGCCGACGTAAGCCGGAAAGTCGCGAAGGATACTGGCGTGCAACTATGCGATCTGCGAAAAGCGTTCGTGGATCACATCACCAAGAACAACCCGGACGACAAAGGCCAGGGCATTCTGACCGGCGACCGAGTTCACCTGAACGAAGCCGGGAACAAGCTCGTCGCGGACACGATCCGCGCGACCATCGACAAGTGACCACGCGAGGAAGGGATGAGGGATGAAGACCAACGGGACGGCTCACTTGTTTTCATCCTTCATCCCTTCCCAAACTGAGCCTTCCGCACCACAGGTCGAGACGTAAACGATCGCGGGAACACGAACCGGCTCGCGCGAAAGCGTGGGCCGGTTCTCTTTCGGGTACCGCGAACGGCGCGGGTAGCCGCACTCCGCATTTCGCGCGACAATGCGCACATGCTCGCCACCAACATTCTGGACCGGATCGGGAACACCCCGCTGGTACGACTCGACCACATCGCGCGCGGGTTGCCGGTTCCCGTGTACGGGAAGTGCGAGTTCCTCAACCCCGGCGGGAGCGTCAAAGACCGCCTTGCGCTCGCCCTCGTCAGCGATGCCGAACAGCGCGGCGTGCTTCGACCCGGTATGACGCTCGTTGAGGCGACCGCCGGCAACACCGGTGTGGGCCTGGCGCTGGTCGCGAGCATTCGCGGGTACAGACTCGCGTGCGTGATGCCGGAGAAGATGTCCGTCGATAAGCGAGCGTCACTCGCGGCGCTCGGCGCGGAAGTCATCATCACCACGAATGCCCCACCACACGACCCGCGAAACTTTCGTCAGGTCGCGGCGCGACTCGCGGTAGAACACGGGTGGTTCCTCACCGACCAGTTTGGCAGTCCCGCGAACGCGCACATTCACGAGCAGACCACCGGACCAGAGATTGTTGCGCAGTTGGGTGCGCAAGTCGGCGCGTTCGTTTGCGGAGCCGGGACAGGCGGAACCATCACCGGTGTCGGGCGGCATCTCAAAACTCACGCCCCGAGCGCGACAATCGTGTTAGCCGATCCTATCGGTTCGCGTTTGGCGCACCTCGTTGATGCGAGCCACCCCGACCACGACGCGAGCTACAGGGTGGAAGGCATCGGCGGCAGCGAACCGCCCGCGGTGCTCGATCTGAGCGTGATCGACGGAGCCGAACGCGTGAGCGACGAGGAGTCGTTCGCGATGGCGATTCGCTTGATTCGCGAGGAAGGGCTGCTGGTTGGTGGCTCGTCGGGAACGGCGGTTGTGGCGGCGCTGCGGGTGGCTGGTCGCGGTGCGGTGTCGGGTCCGGTCGTCGCGCTTCTGGCGGATTCGTGGGACCGCTACTTTTCGACACCGTGGCTGAATGTCGTCGCGCCGTGTCGAACCATCGACGGTTGAGAGGCTGGTTTCCCGCGTTGAGAAACGGACCGCGCAACAAGGAATCGTGTGGGCGGTGCGAACTGATGGGCGTGCGAAAAGAAGCGTCGAAAGCTGTGGAACGTGCGGTATCCGTAGGGGGAAAAGGAAAAGGCGGGATGAACCGCCGCGGATCGTCGCCCATTCAATCCACGTCAGTCATCCCGCCCGTCAAGAAGTAATGCAGATGGCGTGCCAACTGAGGGGAACAGTTTCGTGGAGCGGGCTGCGAGACTGCCGAAGCAAAGACTGTCTGGCAGCCTGTACCACGAAACGCCAACAATAACCATACTCAGCCGCGTTTCGCCTCCAACTCCTGCCAGCGCGCGAACAGTTTCTCGACCACGGTTTGCGCTTCTTCGAGTGCCTTGCACGCGGCCGTGAGCGCAATGTGGTTGCCACTCGTCGCACGCGTGACCTCTGCCTCGCGGGTCGCGACCACGTCCTCGGCCGCGCCGATCGCGGTCTCGATTCCCTCCCATTCCTGCTGTTCCTTGAAGCTCAGTTTCTTCGGCTTCGCGGTTGCGCTTGCACCGGCTTTCTTCGCGAGTGCGACCGGGGCCGACTTCGCCGCTTCGTTCGCACGTTCGTAAGCCGTGAGCCACTGACCGACGCTGCCGAAACTCTTCGATCCGCCCTGCCCGTCGAGGCCGATCACTTCTGTGCAGAGCCGGTCCATTAAGTCGCGGTCGTGCGTCACGAGAATCACCGCGCCCGGGAACTCTTCGAGGCTCTCTTCCAGCGCCTCAAGCGATGGAATATCGAGGTCATTGGTCGGTTCGTCGAGCAACAGAAGGTCTGCGGGCTTCAGCATCAGTTGTGCGATCCGCACGCGGGCGCGCTCGCCACCAGACAGAGCACTGACTTCGATGTCGAGTTGGTCCGGGCGGAAGAGGAATCGCTGCGCCCACCCACCGACGTGCAGTTGCCGCCCGTTGAATGTGACCTGATCGCTGTTCGGGCTGAGCGCCACGCGGAGCGGAACCGACAGATCGAGCGTCGCCCTTCCCTGCTCGAACGTCACCACGCGCAAGCCGTCGGCGCGCGTCACGGTCCCCGCATCAGGTTGCGATTCGCCCGCGAGCACCTTCAGCAGCGTGCTCTTGCCGCTGCCGTTCGCGCCGAGCAGACCGAGTCGCGTACCGGGGCTAATCATCAAATCCAATCCGCTGAAAAGCGGGCGCCCTCCGAGCGCCTTGCCGATGCCGGTCGCGGTGAGCAGTTTCTTCGACTGGCGCCCGGTGCCCGCGAAGTCGATGCCCGCGGTGTTCGACGCCGCAGTGCGGTAATCGAGTTCGGCGAGTTCGTCGCGCCGCACCGCGGCCTCGCCGATGCGCGACCGCGACTTCTTCCGCTGGGCGGACTCCTTTCGGCCCAACCACTCGGTTTCGCGCCGCACCTGGTTGGCGACCGCGTCGCGCATGCGGGTCTGTGCTTCGAGGAACCCGTCGCGCTTCTGGGCGAAGTCGTCGAACGCGCCCGCGACGCGGAACGACCCACCGGGGTACACGCGACTCACTTCGAGGATTTCGTCCGACACGGCGCGAAGGAACGCGCGGTCGTGTGTGGCGACAAGGTATCCAAACGGCGCGGCGCGAAGGAGCTTTTCGAGCCACACCACGCCGGGCAGGTCGAGGTGGTTCGTCGGTTCGTCCATGAGCAGCAGGTCAGGTTCTCTCACAAGTTCGCGCGCGAGTGAGAGCCGCTTCTTCCACCCACCGGACAGCTTGTCAGCGAGCACGTCTGGGTTCTCGAATCCGACCTGCGTGAGCGTGATCGCAGTGCGCGTTTCGCGCTCGTGGTCTTCGAGGTGGTCGTCCGCGAGCGCCGCCATCAGCACGCCATGCGCGCTCAAGCCCGGCTCGAAGAGGTCGTCTTGCGTGAGGTAGCCGATGCGCACACCTCGCCGTGCGGTGCGCACGCCGCCGTCGGGAGTTTCGATTCCCGCGAGGATCTTCAGGAGCGTGGATTTGCCCGATCCGTTGGGACCAATCAGCCCGACGCGCTCGCCAGCGCGGAGTTCAACACACAGCCCGTCGAAGAGCGGTCGCGGGCCGTAGCTCTTGCTGAGATTTTGCGCGGACAACATCAACGACATGAGCGGTTCCGGGTGTGAATGGCGGCCACTTCTTTCTTACGGCTCGCCACGCTCCGACGCCACCCAGACGCGAGGAGCGATCACGCACACACGAGCCGGTGCAGCGTGATTTCGGGCCTGACATTGAAGCGTACCCGAAGCAAGTGCCCCAATCCCCGGTTGATGTACAGCGAGCGCCCGTCGCCGAGGTCGAACGCGCCGGCCGTGTACCGCTTGTTCAACACCGGCAACAGCGGCGGCGCGAGAAACGGCGGTTTGCACTGACCGCCATGTGTGTGGCCCGAGAGAATCCACCCCTTGTACTTGCCCCAGTCCACGGGGCTGTCGACCGCGTCCGGGTTGTGGCACAGCACGATCGTCGGTTCGTCGGTGGTGAGCGTCGGAAGCACCTTTCTTGGGTAGAAGTTCGTTCCCCACATGTCGTCCAGCCCAACGATGCGCAGACCCGATATGACGCGGCTTTCGTTACGGAGCACGGTCACGCCGGCGTCGGTGAGCCGACGCACAAGCTGCTCCGCGATCTTGGCGTTGTCCCACCGTTCGCCGTAGTCGTGGTTGCCCAGCACCGCGAAGCATCCCATCGGCGGCGCGGCAAGCGACTCGAAGACGCGGGTGACTTCGTCGGCGCGTTCCGGACCACCCTGGCTCATGAAGTCGCCCGTCACCACAACGATGTCAGGTTCCAGCGCGGAGACTTTCCGCAAGCACTCGGAAAGATAATCCGAACCAACGCGCGGGCAGACGTGGAGGTCGCTCACTTGCGCCAGCGTCTTGCCGTCCAACTCCGGCAGCAGTCCGCGAACTGGCATGTCGCGCCGAACCACTTCGACCCAGTGCGGCTCGATGCGCCACGTCCACACACCGGCGCTCAGAGCCGCGACGCCGGCGCCCAACATGAACCGCCGGCGGGTGAGTCGGATCTTCATGCGCACCTCCGTCTTGGAACCTCAGTTTCCCACAGCCACGGGCAGTCGCAACCCCACTTCGAGCAGGGACGCGTGTAAGGCGACACGGAATCAGCACACGTCGCGGAACCGACCGAAGTTGGCGTGTGGGCAAACCGGTGGGATCTCAAATGACCTGATGAGCCAGCGGGTTTGGATCGTCACCGTGAATCGGTGACTGGCAATGCGCAGGTGTTGACCCGCAGTTCGACGACCTCGTCGGGCGAGAGCGTTGGTCGTGCGCGAGTGGGTTGCCCGCCGTTGGCGCGTAGGTAGAGGCGGTGATGTGACCGACCGCGTGCCAATTCAGTCAACCGCGACGCGTCTCACCGCGACAGCCACCCGCCATCGACCACGACAACACTCCCGTGCATGTACTGGCACGCGTCCGAAGCCAGGAACACGCACAGTCCACCCAGTTCCGACGGCTGGCCCCAGCGGCCCGCGGGGATACGGTCGAGGATCTGCGGCCCGCGCACTGGGTCGTTTTTCAGGACATGGGCCATGTCGGTTTCGAAGTAGCCCGGTGCGATGCAGTTCACGGCAATTCCCCGCCCCGACCAGCTCACCGCCAGCGACTTCGTCAGCCCGGCGATCCCGTGCTTGGCCGCGGCGTAGGCGGAGATGTTCAGGCCCGCCTCGTAGCACATCACCGAGCCGACGTTGATGATCCGGCCCCGGCCCTGCGACAGCATGTGCCTCGCCGCCTGCTGCGACAGGTCGAAGGCCGCCATCAAATGGACCTCGATCAGTTCGCGCCAGTCCGCCATCGGATACTCCTCCGGCGGATAGCGCGTGCCGCTGCCGGCGTTGTTCACCAGGATGTCGACCCGACCGAAGTGCGCCACGACGCGATCGACCAGCCCGACGCGCTGCGCCGAGTCTGCGAGGTCGGCCTGTATGCCGAAGAAACGCCGGCCGAGCGCCTCGACGCGCATGCACGTCTGCCGGTCGTCACCAGCCCGCGAGACGCAAGCGATGTCCGCACCCGCCTCGGCCAGGCCAACCGCCATCGCCTGCCCGAGACCGCGGCTCGCGCCCGTCACCAGCGCGACGCGGCCGTCGAGAGCGAATTGCTGCAGAATCATGTGCGTGACCCAAAGAACCGGGCGGGCCGTACTTTGCGGTGCAGTCGCCCCCTGACATCACGATTCGTCTTCGCTTGTCAGGCGAGAATCTCTTTCACGACCCGGGCCGGGCGCCCGTCGGTCAGCCGCTGGGCCTTGCCGCCGTGGTGGTATACGAGCTTGCCGTGATCCAGTCCGAGCAGGTGAAGGAGTGTCGCCTGGAAATCGTTCGGCGTCACCACGTTCTCGGCGGCTTTGTGTCCAACCTCGTCGGTCGCGCCGAAGGTCGTACCGGCCTTGATCCCACCACCGGCGAGCCAGCAGGTGAAGCCCTGACCGTTGTGGTCGCGGCCGGCGGCGTTGTTCAGTTCGCCTTCACACACCGGCAACCGCCCGATCTCTCCGCCCCAGTGGACGAGCGTGGAATCGAGTAACCCGCGCTGCTTCAAGTCCGTCACGAGCGCCGCGGCGGGTTGGTCGGTGCGCTTGCAGATCGCGGGCAGCCTGGTGCGAAGGTCGCTGTGGATGTCCCACGGCTGGCTGCCAAGGAAGATCTGGACGAACCGCACGCCGCGCTCGACCAGCCGGCGAGCGATCAGGCACCGCGTCCCGTACTCGCGGGTTTCCGGACGGTCGAGGCCGTACATCGCGCGCACGCGCCCCGGCTCGCGCGACACGTCCAGCGCCTCCTTTGCCGAGGTCTGCATCTGTGCGGCCAACTCGTAACTGGCGATGCGGGCTTCGAGGTCCGCTTCACCAGGGCGCGCCGCGAGGTGCCGCTTGTTGAGTTCCGCGAGCAGGTCGATGTTCTGTCGCTGAACGTCACCGGCCGCGTCCGGTGGCGGATCGAGGTTGAGAATACGCGGCTCCTGCGCGCGCAAGACCGTGCCCTGATAGAGCGGCGGAAGGAACCCGCAGTTCCAGTTGTGCGCCGCGTCCACCGGTGGCCCGGCCGGATCGGAGAGCACCATGTACGCGGGGAGGTTCTGCGCCTCGGTGCCGAGTCCGTACACGATCCAACTTCCCATCGTGGGTCGGCCGGTCAAACCCGCGATGCCGCCGTGGAAGTAGCGGATCGAAACCTCGTGCCCATTAAAGCCGGTGTGCATCGACCTAATCACGGTGATGTCATCGACAATCCCGGCCGTGTGCGGGAGCAACTCCGACACGTCCGTTCCGGCCTTACCGTGCTTCGTGAACTTCCACGGGCTGCCGAACAGCTTCTTGCTCGCGCGGTTGACGAAACTGTACTTCACGTCGCCCTGGTACTCTTCGCCGCTGTGCTTCGTCAGTTCGGGCTTCGGGTCGAACAGATCGACGTGCGACGGCCCGCCGTGCATGAACATCGAGATCATCGCCTTCGCCTTCGGCGCGAAGTGCGGCTTTCGCGGGGCAAGGCTCGCGGGCAGGTTCTCGCCCGGTTTGGCCGGTCCGTCGGCGGCGAGCAGACCGTCGCGTTGGAGCAGGTGCGCGAGCGCGAAGAACCCGACCCCGGCCGAGGTGTTCGCCAGAAACGTGCGCCGCGTCGGTGGGAGTGCTTCAATCGACATAGAGGAACTCGTTCGAGGCCAAAAGTTGTTGGCAGAGGTTGGTGAGCGCCGCGAGTCCGGGGTCTTTCGCCTTCCCTTGAAGCGCGGCCGTTTGTGTTTTGAGGAATGCCGAGGCAAGTCGGAGTTCGTCCACGCTGGGCTGGCGCATGTACGCGAACTGCCACGCCGTTTCGACCAACCGCTCGGGGGTCGCGTCGGCTTTCGCTTCCGCACTCACGCGCGCCGCGACGTGCCCGGCTTGCTTCCGCACGAAGTCGCTATTCAGAAGCATCAGCGCTTGCGGGGCCGTGGTCGTGGTGTTGCGGCGCTCACAGTTGATTTCACCGGCCGGCGCGTCGAACGCGGTCAGGAACGCGACCGGCTTGCTGCGGCGTGCCTGGAGGTACACGCTGCGGCGCGGCTTGTCGTCCGGCGTGCCCACCTGACCGGTTGCGTCCTCGACCACCGCGACCGGCGGCCCGAACGGTGTGAGGTCGAGCCGGCCCGCGACGGTGAGCATCCGGTCGCGCACGGCTTCCGCTTCGAGTCGCCGCACCGGGAACCGGCCGTAGAGCGCGTTCGCGCGGTCCGCTGCGTTCTTCGCCGGCTCGCGCACCGACGACTGGCGGTAGACCGTGGAAGTCATGATGAGCTTGTGGAACTTCTTGAGGCTCCAGTTCTGGCGCGGCAATTCCGTCGCGAGCCAGTCGAGCAGTTCGGGGTGCGTCGGGAGTTGACCGAGTTTGCCGAACTCGCCCGGCGTGTCCACGATCCCGCGACCGAAATGATTCAGCCAGAGGCGATTCGCCATGACGCGGCCGAACAGCGGGTGCGTCCCGTCGGTCAGGTGCTTCGCCCACGCGAGCCGGCGCCCGGTCGTTGTGGTCGCGTCCTTCGGTCCGATCTCGAACCGCTTGTCTTCCGGGGCCGCGATCGTGAGATCGGCCGCCGCGAGAGCCGGTCCCATCGGGTGCCGCGCATCGCCGCGGTGGAACAACTTCGTGACCGGTACGCGGCCCGGCACTTCCGCCATCACCGCGACGAACTGCTCGGTCGGGCGCTCGGCGCGCTTGGCCGAAATCTTCGTCTGCAGCGTCTTCAGTTCGTTCGCGGCCTTCGCGTTGAACTGGTCCAGCACGCCGAACGTAACGTTCAACCTCGGGTTCGCCGCGACCAACTTCTTCTGCTCCGCGGTCCGGGCGCCCGCCGCGGTGTCGAACGCGGCCTTGAGTTTCGCGCGGTCGTCGGCCGGGTACTTCTCCAGTTCCTTCTCGTACGCGGCGCGAACGGCCACGCTCTGTTTCTGGTTGAACTCGGTCTGCATCTTCGCGGCTTCCGCCTCCACCGTGGCGGCCTTCGCGCGGTCCGCGTCGGTGTAAAGCGAGACGAGGCGCTCGCCCGGTTTCCGCCACTTGCCGGGATCGAGTGCCGGCTCGAACACCGCGCGAAGCTGGTAGTAGTCCCGCTGCGGAATCGGGTCGTACCGGTGGTCGTGGCACTGCGCGCACGCGACCGAAGAACCGAGCAAAGTGGACGTGACGATTTTCAGCGTGTCGGTTGTCACCTGTTCGGCGTCGGTGGCGCCGGTGGTAGTGCCGTCGGGGGCGGCGCGAAGGAACCCGGTCGCGGCGAGTAGGTCGATCTGTTCCGCCTTCAGATTCGTCCACGGGCGCGGAACGAGTTCGTCCCCCGCGAGTTGTTCCAGCACGAACCGGTCCAGTGGCTTGTCGGCGTTGAGCGCGCGGATGGCGTAGTCGCGGTAACGCCACGCGAACGGGCGCACGGTGTCCGCGGATCCGTCGCCGTCGCTGTCGGCATACCCGGCCGCGTCGAGCCAGTGGCGGCCCCAGCGCTCGCCGTAAGCCGGCGACGCAAGCAACCGGTCGAGCAGTTTCTCGTAAGCGTCGGGTGATTTGTCCGCGACGAAGTCGTCGATTTCCTTCCGCGTCGGGGGAAGCCCAGTAAGATCGAACGCGGCGCGGCGAATGAGCGTGGCGCGATCGGCCTCCGGGTTGAAGCCGAGTCCCTTCTCGCGCAGTTTCGCCAGCACGAACGCGTCGATCGGGTTGCGGATCTCCGCCTTCGGGTCCGCGATGATCGGCACGGAAAGCCGCTTGAGCGGTTGATAGAACCAGTACGCGCGTTCCTCGGCGGTGATGCCCAATCCGGGCGGGAGCGTGGCTGGCTCGTCGCGCGCGGTAAGCGCGCCGCCTTCGATCCACTTCTCGATAATCGCGATCTGGTCGGGCGGTACCTTCTTCCCGACCGGCGGCATCTCGCCGGACTTCATGCGCGCGAGAAGAAGGCTTTTTGCGGGGTTCTTCGGGACGACGGCGGGACCGCTCTCGCCGCCCGTCACGGCGAACCGTTTCAGCCGCAGATCGAGACCGCCGGGCAACTTCTCGCCGGCCCCGTGACAGTCGAGACAGTACGCCTTGAGGATCGGGCGCACGTGCTGCTCGAACGTGACCGGCTCGGCGGCCGTCGCGGAAGTGGTGCCCCACAACAGCATGAGGACGGCAGAAAGCGAACCGCTGCGCATGGGGATGAGCCGTGGTCTGGCGGGACGGGCGGATGGCGGAAGGAATACAGCGTATCGCGTACCGCGCGCCGAGTCCAGATCGCGGTTCGCATCGAACCAATCTGTTTCTCCGGTGAGAGGCACTTACCCCGCGGGCGGGGAGACGTTCACCGGGCGCGAACGACCGAACCGCAACTTGTCCAGATAGATGTAGTAGACCGGGGTGAAGTACAGCGTCAGCACCTGCGACACGAGTAGCCCCCCGACGACCGCCAGCCCGAGGGGCTTGCGGGACTCCGCCCCTGCTCCCAGTCCGAGCGCGATCGGCAGCGCTCCGAGTAGCGCGCACATGGTCGTCATCATGATCGGCCGGAACCGCACCAGCGACGCCTCATAGATCGCGTCCTCCGCCGACTTGCCCTGCGTGCGCTCCGCGTCCAGCGCAAAGTCGATCATCATGATCGCGTTCTTCTTCACGATCCCGATAAGCATGATCATCCCGACCATCGAGTACAGGTTCAGTTCGCTCTTGAAGAGGGCCAGCGTGAGCAGCGCGCCAACCCCGGCCGACGGAAGGCCCGACAGAATCGTGACCGGGTGGACGAAGCTCTCGTATAGCATCCCCATCACGAGGTAGATCACGACTACCGCGCTGATGAGCAGCAGACCCAGTCCCCGGGCCGACTTCTGGAACTCCTGCGCCGTGCCCTGGAAGCCCGTGGTCAGTGTCGGCGGAAGTTCCTCGCGCGCCGCCTGCTCGACCTTCGCCAGCCCGTCACCAAGCGACACGCCGGGAGCGAGGTCGAACGAGATCGTCACCGCGGGCAACTGCCCGGCGTGAGTGACCGTGAGCGGTCCGACCCCGCGGTCCACCGTGACCAGTGAGTCGATCGGGACGAGGTTCCCGCCCGCGGACCTAACGTAGAGTCGCGACAGCAGCGTTGGGTCGCGCTGGAACTCCGGTCGCACCTCCAACACCACCCGATACTCGTTCGTCGGCGCGAAGATTGTAGACACCTGGCGCGACCCGTACGCGTTTGCGAGCGCATCCTCGATCTGGCGCGCACTCACGCCGAGGCTCGTCGCCTTGTCGCGGTTGATCTTCACGTTGAGTTGCGGGCTGCGGATCAGCAGGTCGCTCGACACCTCCGACAGTTCGGGCGTCGCCTTCAGCCGCTCTTCCAGTTTCGGCACCGCGGCGAACAGTTCGGCCGTGTCCGGCCCCTGGATCGTGAGTTGGTAGGCACTTTTCGCAGCACGGCCCCCAATTCGGATCGGCGGCGGGTTCTGAAAGTACACCTTGATTCCCGGCACGCTCGCGGTCTTCTTGCGGAACCGGGCGATCACCTGATCGGCCGACAGCGCCCGCTGTTCGCGCGGCGTGAGCCGGACGAACATCCGTCCGGCGTTGCTCGCGCCCCCACCACCTACCCCACTCGCACCGACCGTGCTACTCAGCGCCTCGACGTTCTCGTCCTGGCGCAGAATCTCGGCCACCCGCTGTTGCGCGCCGAGCATCCCCTCGAACGACACGTCCTCCGGTCCCTCGGTCGAGACGGAAATGTCCACGGTATCTTCGCTCGGCAGGAACCCCTTCGGCAGCATCACGAGGTAGTACGCGGTGCCCGCGATGAACGCGAACGAGAACACAAGCATCCCCAACCGGAACCGCAGCGTCAGTTTCAAGGTCCGGGCATACACGGCGAGTGTCGCTTCGAAGACCCACTCCGTCGCCCGATACAGTAGCCCCGGCCGCGTGCTCGCGTGCCCGCCTTTCAGGAACAGGGCACAGAGCATTGGGGTGAGGGTGACCGAGATCAGCCCCGAGATGATGATCGCTACCGAGATGGTGACCGCGAACTCCCGCAGCAGCCGACCAACGACACCATGAAGGAACAGCACCGGGATGAACACGGCGATGAGCGAGACGGTCATTGAGACGATCGTGAACCCGACCTCGCGCGACCCGTCGAGCGCCGCCTGTAACGGCGTCTTGCCCATGTCCAGGTGGCGGACGATGTTCTCCAGCATCACGATCGCGTCGTCCACTACGAACCCGACCGCGAGCGTCAGCGCCAGGAGGGAGAAGTTGTTCAGCGTGTAACCGAACAAGTGCATCACCGCGAAAGTCGCGACGACCGACACCGGCAGCGCGAGGCTCGGGATGATCGTCGCACGCACGCTCCGCAAGAACAGGAAGATCACCAACACGACCAGGACGAACGCGACGATCAGCGTGATCTGGACGTCCTCGATCGACTCCTTGATCGGGGCCGCGCGGTCGGACTGAACCGAGAGCTGGACCGACGGCGGGAGTTTGGCCTGGAGGGACGGGAGCAGCGCCTTGACCGCGTTGGCCACCTCGACCGTGTTCGCGCCCGGCTGCCGCTGTACCCCAAGGACGACGGCCCGCGGCATCTCGCCGACAGTGCCGTCCAGGTTCCGCTCAGTGAACCACGCGGCGAGTTTGTCATTCTCAATCCCGTCAGCCACTACCCCGAGTTCGCCGAGCCGGACCGGCTTCCCGTTCCGGTACGCGACGATCACCGGGCGGTACTCGAGGGCGCTCATCAACTGGCCGCTGGACTGGATGTTGAACGCGCGCCTGTCGCCCTGAAACGTCCCGGTCGGAAGGCTCACGTTCGCATCCTTGATCGCCAGCGACACTTCGTCGATGCCGATGCGCCGGACCGCCAGCACGTCGGGGTCCACCTGCACCCGGATTGCGCGCTTCTGCTCGCCGAACACGACCACCTGGGCGACTCCCTGAACCATCGAGAGCCGCTGGGCCAGGACCGTATCGGCGTACTCGTTCACCTCGTAGAGCGGGAGCGTGTCCGACCGCAGCGCGAGCACCAGGATGGAGAAGTCGGCCGGGTTCACCTTCCGGAACGACGGCGGGGCTGGCATGTCTGCCGGTAGCGACCGTGATGCCCGCGAGATCGCTGATTGCACGTCCAGCGCGGCGTCGTCGATGGAACGGTCCAGCGCGAACTCCAGCGTGATCGAGGTGGTTCCTAGGGCACTGGTCGAACTCACCTTCTCCAGACCGGGGATTGCGGTGAACTGCTTCTCAAGCGGTGTGGCGACCGACGAGGCCATCGTCTCGGGGCTGGCCCCAGGCAGCGCCGCGGTAACCTGAATGGTGGGGAAATCGACGCGTGGGAGGGCATCGACCGCGAGCGACGAGTACCCAAGCATGCCGGCCAGCAAGACCGCGACACTAAGCAGAGTCGTCATCACCGGGCGGAGGATGAACGGGGCAGAGATGTTCACTTCGCTCCCTCTGGCACCACCTGCGGTACGGGCGGAAGACCGGGCGCCGCGGGCCGGTCCTTCTGGGGCTTGGGGTCCACCTTCGCGCCGGGAGCGAGCCGCAGTTGTCCTTCCACTACCACCGTCTCCGTGCCGCTCAACCCGGACGCGATGACCGCTTCCCCGTCCACCTCGAACGCCACCAAGACCGGCTTCATCTCGGCCTTCTTGTCCGCGTTCACGACATACACGTACTGCCCCTTCTGCCCGGACTGGAGCGCCGCGGTCGGCACGACGACGCTGTCGGGGCGATCGGCGAGGGTCAACACGACGTCCACGAACAGCCCCGGCCAGAGCTTCTGGTCCGCGTTCTCGAACGTGGCCTTGAACTGGATAGTCCCGGTCAGGGTGTCCGCGGTGTTGTCGATGAACGCCAGTTCCCCGACCGCGCGGGCGCCTCCGTTGCGAAGGTCCGCCTCGACGCGCAGCGGTTTTTTCTTACGAGCCTCGATCACAACCGGGAGTTGCTGTTCGGGAAGGGTGAACGAGACGTAGATGGGGCTGATCTGGTTGATGACCACGAGCGGGTTCGGCCCGTTCGCGTCCACGAGGTTGCCCTGGTTGACGAGGAGTTCACCGACGCGGCCGTCGATGGGTGCGGTGATGGTGGTGAACGCGGCCTGGATTTTCGCGGTGTTGATCGCGGCCCGGTCCGCTTCGATGGTAGCCTTCGCGGTTGCAACCGCAGTCACGGCGGCGTCGTAGTCAATGGCCAACCCCAATCCGCTCTTCTTGATCTCCTCGGCCCGGACAAGATTCACTTCCGCCCCCTTAAGGATGGCGACGCTCTTCGCCATGTTCGTCTCCGCCTGCCGCACCGCGGCGTCATAAGGGGCAGAGTCGATTGCGAACAACTTCTGCTTCTCTGAGACGAAATCGCCTTCCTTGAAAAACACCTCGGACAACTGCCCGCCGACACGCGGACGGACGGCGACGCTGGAAACAACCTTGACCGTCCCAATGGTGTGGACCCGGATCGGAACCGTTTTCCTCCCGACGGTAGCAACCGTCACCGGCGCGGGCGGTGATTCCCCCTTACCCGGAGGCGGCTTCGTGCAACCGGACAGGACCGCGAAACCGAGGAGGACCGTGCAACAGAACGCGTATCGCATAGCCGTGATGACCCCACGATTTACCGACGACAACCGACGAGCGCTTTGCGCCAACACTGCCTACCGGCCAACCGAGCCGTTCTTAAACGTCAAAAACCCGCATTTCTTGCGTCACGGCGCCGGGGTCGTCGCCGCGAGACCACTAAGATTATCCGAAAATCCGCGTCCGAGAGAAAGTACGCATGGGAACGTCGGAGGTTCTTGCGCGTTCCGGGCGTGGCTGGAATCGTAGGTGTTGGTGCGGATCGCAAAATCGTGTTACCCCCGTCTTCTTGGCGTTCAAGCGGTTTATCTCGTCTCGTCGATGATATTTCGTGATTTCTACCCCAGTCCCTCGGT
>CAMDQN010000099.1 GCA_945905925.1 Singulisphaera sp. GP187 | reverse complement strand
GTCGGCGTGCTTGGCGGTAGCCGACTCCCCGGACCGGTCCTGCCGGTGATCGAGACCGAAGCACCGCTCTCCGCTGTGGACGCGCATCGAGGGTACGCGCCGACGTTCGGCTGGCACGCCGACGCGGAAGCGATTTCGGCCAATCGCGATCCGGCACGGACGGCGCAATTCGACTCGACGCCCGCCGGGCGCGCGACCCCGGACGACGCGGACGTGTTCCTCTGGCGACATGTCCGCAAGGCGGCTGGGCGGGCCTCACCGTGGTACCCGAACGTCAACCAGCAGAGCGTCGGGTGTTGCGTCGGGTGTGGGTGGAAACACGCGGCCGACGTGGTCCAGGCAACCGCCATTGCCGCAGGCGGTGCGTTCGAGTGGGTGCCCGCGAGTGCGGAGGTGATCTACGGTGGCTCGCGCGTGGATGTCGGCGGTGGGCGAATTTCAGGTGACGGGTCGGTCGGCGCGTGGGCAAAGGACTATGTCGCGTCGAAGGGCGGACTCGCGGCTATGCGGAAGTACGACGGTGCCGATCTGACCACGTTCAGCCCGGCCCGCGCCCGCGAGTTCGGTCGTCGCGGGATTCCGCCGGAAATCGCTGCTGCCGCGCGCGAGCACCCGGTGAAAGGATGCGCGCTCGTAAAGAGTTGGCCCGACGCGAAGCGCGCCATCCGACAGGGCTACCCGGTCGCGGTGTGTTCGGACCAGGGCTTCGTGATGGAACGCGACGCGAGTGGTCGGTGTCGCCCTCAAGGTGTGTGGATGCACTGCATGGCGTTGATCGCGGTGCGGTCCGGGCCGAACGAAGGCGGGTTCCTGCTGAACAGTTGGGGCGACGGCGCGCACACCGGCCCGGCGTGGCCGGACGACATGCCAGTCGCCGGGTTCTGGGCCGACGCCATCGTTCTCGACCGGATGCTCAAACAGGGCGATAGCTTCGCGCTCGCGGATGTCGCCGGTTTCCCGGCGCGAAAGCTGGACTGGCTGATTCGCGCGGAACCGGCACGGGGCCGGTTCGACAGGTTCGCGTTTACTCGAAGGGAGGTCTCGCTGTCATGGTGAAACACACATTCACTCTGTTCGTGGTGTTGTTCGTTCTAACGACTTCGGGGATCGCTGCGGGTGATGTGGAGCGCGACCGGAAGGCGCGGGTTGCTCTGGCGCTGTCCGCGACACAGAGCGGGCCAACCGTTGCGCCTGCGCCGCGGGTCGTGACGTTGCCGAACTACGCGGAAGCGTACCGGCGCGCCGTCGGGCGCGGCGAACCGCTGGTGCTGTACGTCGGCTGTGACGGTCGACATCCGATCGAACGGATCCCGAACGCCGTGGTCGGTGTCACGGCGGAGCTGGCTGGCTACGATCCCGGAACGGTCGTGATCGCGTATCCTCGTGAGGGGCGGGTGTTCGTTCACGTCGCGGTTCGATGCCCGGACCACGGTGAGTCTGTGGTGAAATCGGTACAGGAGGCGCGAATGAGGATCGTCGCGCCGTCTGGAAAGTCGGAGGAGGCGCCCGTCCCACTGAACTGGGACGTCCGCGCGTCGCGTTGAGGTGAAACTTCTGGCCAACGAGAAGCCCCGCCGGGCGCGCCTGTGAGCGCTCGGCGGGTCTTCTCGTTTCATCCTTCGTTTTTTTCGTCCGTCGGTTGGATGCGCCACTTCAACAGCGAGAAGCGTTTCTTCGTGTCGGCGGTGTTGACCGCGATCCACAGCGCCTTGCGGCTCCCCACGAGGGCGACCAGCTTCCGCCCGCGCGTGATGCCGGTGTACAACAGGTTCCGTTGGAGCATCACGAAGTGCTGCGTGTGGACCGGGATCACCACCGCCGGGTACTCACTGCCTTGCGATTTATGAATTGTGCAGGCGTAGGCGAGTTGCAACTCGTCGAGGTCGCTGAATTCGTACTCAACCGTGCGCCCGTCGTAGTCCACGATCAGCATTTGCTCGTCGTTGTCGATCTCAGTGATGCGGCCGATGTCGCCGTTGAACACCTCGCGGTCGTAGTTGTTCTGAATCTGCATGACCTTGTCGCCGACACGCCACGCCGAGTCGAACCGCTTCACCTCCGCCACGCCGGGCCGTGCCGGGTTCAGTGCCTGTTGCAACTCGCGGTTCAGGTTCGCCACGCCAAGCGGCGTCTTCACCTGAGGCGAAAGCACCTGGATGTCGCGGAACGGGTCGAGCTTGAACTTCGCCGGGATGCGGTCGCGCACCATCTGGATGATGCGCTCGGTGATCGCCTCTGGTTCGTTCGCCTCGATGAAGTAGAAGTCGCCGTCGCCGCCGGGCGGTGCGGACATTGGTTCCATGCCGTTGTTGATCGCGTGCGCGGCGCGCACGATCCAACTGCTTTCCGCCTGCCGGTGAACCTCAGTCAGACGCGCGACCGGGATCGTCTTCGATTCGATGAGGTCGGTGAGCACCGAACCGGCACCGACGGACGGTAACTGATCGACGTCGCCGACGAGCACGACGCACGCCCACGGCGGCACCGCCTGGAGCAACTTGTTCATCAAGACGACATCGACCATCGACGTTTCATCGACCACGAGCAGATCGACATCGAGCGGGTCTTCGGCGTTGCGAGTGAACTGCCGCTGTTGCGGGTTGAACTCCAGCAACCGGTGAATCGTCTTGGCCTCCTGTCCGGTCGATTCTTTGAGGCGCTTCGCGGCGCGCCCGGTCGGCGCGGTGAGCAGGACGCGGAGCGACTTTGCGAGAAACATCTCGATGATGGCCCGAACGATGGTCGTCTTGCCGGTGCCGGGGCCGCCGGTGATCACCATCAGTTTGTTCGTGACGGCCGCCTTGATCGCGGCACGCTGGCTCGTGGCGAACGCGATTCCCATCTTGGTTTCGGCCCACTTGACCGCGGCATCGACGTTCACTTCCGGCAGTGGGTGCGGGCCAGACGCGAGCGATTTGATCGAGCGTGCCACGCCGAGTTCCGCGAAGAACAGCGACTTCAAGAAGATGAGGTTGTCTTCGAGGGAAGAACCTCTCCCCCCAACCCCCTCCCCTAAGAAGGGAGGGGGAGCAAGCGGTGCGGCTGGCGCCGCACCTTCTTCGGCCGCGAGTGTGAGCGAGCCGGCTCTGACTCCCCCTCCCTTCTTAGGGGAGGGGGTTGGGGGGAGAGGTTTCTGCACCCGCCCGACGCTATCCCTTACCACTTCGTCCGTGATCCGCAACTGCTCGATGGCGTCGATGATGCCGTTCGGCTCGATCCCGGTTAGCTCTTCCGCGGCGCCGCGGAGCAACTCTTCGGGGTAGCCAACGTGCCCGTTGCCGGACGCTTCGTGAAGGACGTGCCTCACGGCCGCTTGCGCACGGAACGGTGAGTCACGCGGAACGCCCAGGCTCACCGCGAGCGCGTCGGCGGTGCCGAACCCGATGCCCCAGATGTCCGCGCTCAACCGGTAAGGGTTTGCCTTGATCATTTCGATCGCACGGTCGCCGTAGGTCTTGTAGATGCGAACCGCGCGCGCGGTGCCGATCCCGTGCGACTGCAGGAACACCATGATCTTCCGCGACTCGCGCTGCTCCTCCCAACTCCGCCGAATCTTCTCGATTAACTTTGGTCCGATGCCTTTCACCTGTGAGAGGAACGTCGGCGACTGGTCGATCACATCGAGCGTCTTATCTCCGAACACTTCGACGATACGCTTCGCGTAGCCCGGTCCGATGCCTTTCACCAATCCCGAACCGAGGTACTTCGCGATCCCTTCGACCGTGTGCGGCGGGTTCGTTTTAATCTCGGTTGCTTTGAACTGAAGCCCGTAATTGCGGTCCGTGACCCACGCGCCGGTCGCGGTGACGTACTCCCCCGCGACAACCTGTTGCGAGTTGCCGATGATCGTGACCACATCGCGGTGTCCGCGTGCGACGACTCGCAGCACGCAGTACCCGTTCTCCGGGTTGTGGTGTGTGATGCGCTCGATCACTCCTGTTACTTGCTCGGACACATCACTTCTCCAGGCGAGCGGGGGCGTGAGCCTCCCTGTTTCTTGTGTTCCCCTCGCCAAACCCACGTTACCCCATTGCGTGAGAATGTCCAACTACGTGGCCGCGCCGTAACTCAGTTTTCATGCGCACCACTGCGATTCTGCTGGGCTACGCCTGTGCCCTGGCGTTCGGCACCTACCACACGTTCCGCCCGACGTTCGACTCCGGGTTTGTTCGCATTCAAACCGAACGCGGGGACGGGATGCTGAACCATCTGATCCTTGAAAACTCGTGGCTCGCGCTTTCCGACCGGAACTACCGCGGCACGCTCGCGACGCCGCCGTTCTACCACCCCGCGACGGGCACGCTGCTGTACTCCGAGAACCTGTTCGGCTCGGCCCCGATTTACTGGGCGCTGCGGTTCGTGACGAACCACGAACTCGCCTACATCTGGTGGCAGATCATCTGTAGCGCGCTGAATTTCGTGGCGTTCGCGTTCGTGGGGCGGTGGTTGCGGATGCCGCACGCGCTGGCACTGGCCGGGGCGTTCCTGTGGGCGTTCGCGATCGTTCACGCGGACCAGATCAAACACTCGCAAATGATCCCGCGGTTCTTCATGCCGTTCGCCGCATACTACGCGATTCAGTTGGTCCTCGAACCGTCGGCCAAGGCGCTCAACCGGATGCTCGGCGCGCTGTTCTTCCAGTGCCTCGCGTGCGTGTACACCGGTTGGTTCCTCGGGGTGGGGTTGGCCGTGTACCTACCAGTCCTCGTTGTGCTGCGGACCGGCGCGACGCGGGAGCTGTGGCGGTACGTGGTTGAACACAAAGCGCGGGTCGCGGGCGTACTCGTCCTGTGGGGGCTGGCAATGCTGGCCCTCTTCGGGCCGTACATCGTGGTGAACCTGGGCGTGTCGCGGACCTACGAGGACTGTCACGGCCTGTTCCCGACGCCAGCCGCGTGGTTCAGCGCCCCGCCCGGGACGCGGTGGCACAAGACGCTCGACGCGATCCGCTATCCCGAGGGGTTCGAGTGCCTGCTGTTCTCAGGGTTCGCGGTGTACGGGCTGGCGCTCGCGGCGAGCGCTCACCTACCGTTCTTCCGGCGTGAGGAGCGGTCCGCGATGTGGCCCGTCGCTGTCGCCGGGATGGTCACCGCATTTGTGTGGATGGTACTCACGCTGACCACCTCGCAGACAGGCGAATCGCTGTGGCGAGTGGTGCGACACATCCCCGGCGGGGGCGCGATTCGCGTGGTGACGCGGGTGTATGTCATCGTGTACCTGTTCGGCACCATCGGCGCGCTCTTGTGGCTCACGATGGTGTTGGAACGCATCAAGCACCCCGCGGTGCGGGCCGCAATACTGGTGCCGCTGCTCGTAGTGCTTGTGTGGGAACAGACTGGGTTCGAGCAAGAGAGTTTCGAGCGTGTTGATTTCTACCCGCACGTGGACCGGCACGCCGATACACTACGCGGCGCGGAGGTCGGGTACGTCGTACCCCGGTACGTTGACCAGAAGGGGCACAACAGCCTCGGGCCATACGGTCAGGTGTTCGCGATGTGGGTCGGGATGCGGGCGAACGTGCCGGTTCTGAACGGTTACAGCGGGCGCGGGCCGCACGACTATCCGCTCCCGCCCAGCGGTGAGTTGTTTGAAGCCGACATCCGTTCGTGGTTGACCGGGAAGTTCCGTGGCACCGTGCGGCACATCGACTCGGAGTTACCCGGCACCTCGCGCGACATCAAGGTCGATTGAGGTTGCGCCGGCACCTGCGTTGCAGAAACGAAAGCGGCGTGCCCGGAAGGCACGCCGCTTTCGTTTGGTGTGGGTGTCGGACAGAACCCCTCCCCAACCCCTCCCCTAAGAAGGGAAGGGCTAAATGCTGAAGCCCCTCCCTTCTTAGGGGAGGGGTTGGGGAGGGGTTCTGTCTGATGGTCCTCAGTCCCGTCCACCGGACTTCGCGTTCTCGTCCAGCTTCTTCTTCTGCTCGTCCGTCTCCTCGTACTTGAACTCCTTCTTCAGCAACTCGACCACTGACTGACGCGACTTCCGGGCGTTTTCGTGGATGAAATCGCCCAGGATGTTGCGGGCCGGACCGCGCACCGAATACACGTTGTCCTTGAATTCCTTCTCCGTCTTCAACACGCGCTTGGTGAGCGTGGCAACGTAGAACGTGTCCTTCGGTGCGTCGGCCAGCACGACCACCGTCTTCGCCGGCTTGTCGCGGTTCTCGAGCAATGCGGTCTCCATCTCCTTAGTCGGATACGGGATATTCTCGGTTGGGGGCAACAACGAGAACAGTCGGAGCCGGCCCGTCGGGTCGATTCCCTGTTGCATCATCTGCACGCGCTGCTCGATACTCAGGTTGGTCGTGTCAATCGGAACGAGTGGACTCACGTCCGCCAGCGGGAACTTTCGCGTCCGGCGGAACGCCTTGTCATTACTCACCGCGATGTCCCGCTGGAACTCGAACAACTTGTCGAACAGCACCCGGTTGATGGTGTCCGGGCTATCGGCGGACGCGGTGCGGATCGCCTCGGCCATCTTGTTCGCGTGCGCCTCAGCGAGTTCCCGCGCCTTCGTGCGCTTCCAGGCGTCGCGCACCACTTCCGAATTCTTGGCAGTCGCCAGGTTGAGGGTTTTCTTCGGCGCCACGTCTTCCGTTACCCAGTAGACGTAGTGCGGGCGGCTGTCTTCGCGCGGCGCGCCGCGTTCCTCAGGCGGGTATGGTTTGGCGAGGTAGGTGCCCGCAGTCTGGACGGCGCGGGGTTGGCCGGTCATCTGGTCGAACGCGGTGGTCCAGAAGAACGTTTTGCCGAACGGGACGTACCGGCTGCCGCCGTGCGCGCCGCGGGCGAGTGCCAAGCCTTCCTTCTGCGCGATTACGAGCGGTTCCAGCCCCAAATCGTCCTCGATGTTCCACTCGTCGCGCAGCGAGAGACAGGAACCGAACTGCTCGCCCGATTTGGTCAACCCGCGTGCGGCCTTGAACTCTGCGATGTACTTATCGACCGCAGCCTTGTCCTTCGGCTTGCCCTTCTCGGATAGCTTTTCCATCTCCTCGACAAATCGTGCGATGTCGCCTTTCTCGCCCGCCGTGTTGGGGTCGATGAAGTTGGGCCGCGCGCCGTGGGCCAGAGCCTTCGCACGCGTGCCGACCGTCGTTTTGATCAGTTCCGGGCGCATCGTCTCGACAGACAGCGGTTGCGGTTCGAGCAACTTGTAGCTCGCGGCCCCACCGATGCTGGTCTGGAACTGCGCCGGACCGGGCACCGCGCCGAGCAAGAGCGGCAACCCGACCTTGATGCGGTCGCGGAGTTCGTAGCCGATCGGCACGCCCATCGCGACCGACGCGGCGACGGCCGGGTGCCCGAAGGGCGCCGACTGTCCCGCCATCCCGCCCAGCAGCGCCGCCATCGTTCCCGGGCGCACCGTGCTCGTTGGGAGCAGGTCGCGCGTGAACATCGTGCCGCTCGCGTACTCGTTCTGGAGCTGGAACTTGAAGAGGGTCGTGTAGCTTGAGTACGCTGCATCGACAGCCGGCTCCTTGAGCATCAGCGGCGCGATCGCGGCCGCGCCCCACGCGCCACCGACCCCGGGCAGCGGGACCGTGAGCATCCCCGAACCCTTCGCCATCACCTCGCCGACCTTCACCTGTTCGGCCGCGAGCTTCTGGTAGTACGGCTCGTCGCCGGTGATCGCCAGCCAACTGATTGCGATCTTCCGCGGGTCTTTGAACCCGGGCGTCACCTTGCCGGGGTTGGGTTCGTCTTCCTGGTATTTCTTGTAGAGGTCGTTGAGTTCGGCGTCGGTTGGCTGGCCCGCGACCTTGTCGATGAACGCGCTCGACGGGATCGAAATCACTTCGTACGTCGCGGGACTGCACTGCTGGCGGTAGTATTCAAACATCTCGTAGGGCGTGCCGAACACCGGCGCGCTGTTCACGACCTTGCCAGGTGCCCCAAGAACCGCTGCTTGCGCCGCCCGCACCTTGAACTCGACAGCGAGGGCGTCCCAACACGCTTCCATGTTGAACGCGTCCGTGCGTTTCAGCATCTCCTTGCGGACATCGACATCGGAGCGGAAATAGCCAGAGAACTCGCGGTTCAGGAGTAACTTCACGTCGTCCCGGGTGAACCGGATGCCGAGTTGGTCGGCCTTCTTTTCCCAGAGGAGGAACTCAATGGTGTCGCGGCTCGTCTTGTTCGGCGCGTTGAGGAAGAAGTGCGAGTCCTCCGAACCGAACCGGCGCTCGGCGAGGTTGAGCAGCGCCTGGTAGGCGCGGGCCGCGTCCTTGTCCTCACTCTTGGCGTTAGGGTTCTCGAGCGTGAAATCGATCGACTGTTTAGCCTGGAGAATCGTCTGTTGGGCGCTCGGGTCCGCCATGAATCGCGGGTTGCTGAGGTACAGTTCGGCCAGGCCCACCGAGCCGGCCATCCGCTTGCCTTCTTCGCTCAACTTGCTCTGTTGCGAGTTGGTGTAGGTTCGCACCGTGGACGCGGTTTCGCCCGCCGCCAGCGACATGTAGGTGTTCGCGACGATACGTGCGCGGCGCACCTTGGCCAGTTCGCCGTCCTTGATCGTGTCGCCATCGATCTTGCACACAGCCTCGCCACGTCCCTTGCTGCCGATCCACTTCGCGAACCGCTCGAAGAAGTCGCCGGAGCCGAACGACAGCGTGAACATGATCATGATGAACACGGTCAGCACCGCGAACAGCGCCTTCTGGTTCCGCCGGAAAATGTTGAACGGATTGTAGGCCATTACTATTCCTCAAGTTGCGGCGCTTCGCCGCGCACGCTTGAAGGCTGTGGGGGTTGACAGCCTTCGTAGCACTGTACTAAGGGTGATGGGCGTTGGCGGCCCTTTGCCTGCATTCGACCAGTTAACCGATTGTAGTGATTGCATCGCCCGGAACAATTGGAAACGAGCTTCCGGTGCCTGGGGCATCCGCCCACAGGCTACGAACAGCCACCCCATCCGGGGCTGAAGACAGAAAACCTCTTCTTGGCCCTGGAAGCGCGGTTGTTCGTAACTTGTGGGCGTAAGCCCCCGTTTCCGAATACACAAACGTCCCGCCCCTGTTGATGGAGTGACCCCTAGTGCCGACCCCCAAGAAGAAGCCGGCAAGCGACAAGCCCGCGGCCCCCAAAAAGCCCCGTGCGAAAACGCCCGTGGCGAAGGCCCCCGCTGCCGACGGACCCGACACACCGGCGCACGCGGCACCGACTGGGCCGCGCGGTAACTTCGATCTCATCGTGGTCGAGTCGCCCGCGAAGGCGAAGACAATCAACAAGTATCTCGGGCCGAACTTCCGCGTACTCGCCAGTTACGGCCACGTCCGCGACCTCGACACCAAGAAAAAGAAGGGCGAGGAGATCGCGGGCATCGACATCACCAACGGCTGGAAACTCCGCTACACCGTGGACGACGGCAGCAAGGACAAGGCCAAAGGCGGCAAGAGGTTCAGATCCGCGAAGGAGATTCTCGGCGAAATCGGGCGCGCCGCCGCAGGGGCCAACAACGTTTACCTCGCGAGCGACCCGGACCGCGAGGGCGAGTCGATCGCGTGGCACATCGCTGACGAACTGAACCTCCCCGAGAAGACCACGTTCCGCATCCGGTTCAACGAGATCACGAAGAAAGCCGTGAACGACGCGCTCGCCGGCGCCGGTCCGATCAACGACCTGCGCGTCGCGGCGCAAGAAGCGCGCCGGGCGATGGACCGCGTCGTCGGGTTTCCCTTGTCAAACCTGCTCGGTAAGAAGGTCGCGAACCGCCTGAGCGCGGGCCGTGTGCAGTCGGTCGCGGTCAAACTGATCGTGGACCGCGAACGCGAGATCGAAGCATTCAAGACGGAAGAATACTGGAAGATCACCGCGCTGCTGTCCGCGCCCGGTGTGAAGGTGCCGTGGACCGCGGACCCAACGAAGTCGAAGATTCTCGCGAAGAAGAAGGAAGCGCCGGCGAAACCGGTCGCGTGGCACAAGCCGAGCGAAGAGGACACGCAAGGCGACGACGAACCGGCCGTCGATACCGAAACATCGGACGCGCCGCCCGAAGCGGGCGAGACCGCGGAAGCCGCCGCGCCCGCCGGTGCGGACGGGACCGGCATCCCCGCACCACCGAAGGACGCGTTCCTCGCAAACATGGTGAAGTGGGACAACGCCGACCCGAAGCTCACGAACGAAACCGAAGCGGACGCGGTCGTCGCGGCGCTCGCCGGCGTGCCGTTCGTGGTGACGAAGGTGGAGCAGAAGGACCGGCTCGACCGGCCACTCGCGCCGTTCACTACCAGCACGCTTCAACAGCAGGCGAACGCCCGCATGAAGTTCAGCGCCAGCCGCACGATGCAGACCGCACAGAAACTGTACGAAGGCATCGAACTGACCGGCATGGGCCAAACAGCGCTCATCACCTACATGCGTACCGACAGCACGCGCGTGTCGAATGACGCGCTGACCGCGGTGCGCGACTACATCAAAACGGACTCGCGCCTCGGGACGAACTACCTACCGGCGACGGCCAACACCTACGCTTCCAACAAAGGCGCGCAGGAAGGCCACGAAGCAATCCGCCCGACGGACGTGACCATCACCCCGGCGCGGGCGCAAGCGATGGGCTTGGGTGGCGACCAGTACCGCCTATACGAACTGATCTGGAAGCGGTTCGTCGCGAGCCAGTGCGCACCGGCGAAACTGAAAGTAACGACCTACGACATCACCGCGGGTCGTGGGCTGTTCCGTGCCAACGGCCGCGTGATCGCGTTCGACGGTTACCGACGCGTGCTGCCCCCAGTGGGCAAGCAGGAAGACGCAGAGCTTCCACCGGTGAAGGAAAAAGATATCCTGAACCGGCTCGACCTGTTCGAGTCGCAGCACTTCACGCAACCGCCGCCGCGCTTCAACGAAGGCTCGCTGGTGAAGGCGCTCGAAAAGGAAGGCATCGGTCGGCCGAGTACCTACGCGAGCATCATCAGCACGATCCAGAAGCGCGGGTACGTGACACAGGATCGCGGGCGGTTCTTCGCAACCGAGATCGGGAAAGTAGTCACCGACCTCTTGGTGAAGCACTTCCCGAACATCATGGACACGCAGTTCACGAGTCACTTCGAGACCGAACTCGACGAAATCGAGACCGGCAAGTTCAAGTACCGAGACGTTCTCGACGAGTTTTGGAACTCGTTTTCAAAGACGCTAAAGGCGGCCGACACTGACATGCCTGTGGCCCGCGAACTGACCGGCGAGATGTGTCCGAAGTGCGGCAAGGCGTTGCAGAAGCGGTACAGCGCGGTGACCGGCGGGTTCTTCGTCGGCTGCACCGGCTACGGTGACGACCCCGCGTGCAAGTACATCCAACCGCGGCCCGGCGAACCCGAACGCGAAGGCCCAACGGTCACGGACATCGTGTGCCCGGCGTGCGCCAAGTTCATGGTCCGCAAGCACGGCAAGTTCGGCGTGTTCTACACCTGCGAGAGCGCGCCCGACTGCCCCACCACGATGAACGAAACGGACGCGGGCGTGCGCACCGTGACCACGCTTCCGACGAAGCACAAGTGCCCGAAGTGCGAGAAGCACAACCTGCTCTTGAAGGAGAGTAAGGTCGGCAAGAAGTACGTTCAGTGCCCGGACGCAAAGTGCAAGTTCATCTCGGACGCGGACGCGGACGGCGCCCCCGTGAAGCCCGCGGACACTGGGATCCTGTGCGAGAAGTGCAACAACCCGATGGTGATCAAGGTCGCATGGCGTGGCCCGTTCCTATCGTGCAGCGGGTTCCCGAAGTGCAAAAACGCGAAGTCGATCAACGCCGAGTTGCGCGAGAAACTGAAGGACATCCTCCCTCCACCACAGGAGAAAAAAGAGAAGGTGGTGGACCCCGTGCTGTCGCTGGAAGTGGCTGTGGAGTGCCCAGAGTGCGGCGCGCCAATGAGACTCATGAAGTCGCGCTTTGGCCCCGGCTACTACCTGGGGTGCTCGAAGTACCCCAAGTGCAAGGGTAAGGGGAAGGTGACGCCAGAACTTCAGGCGAAGATCGATGCAGCCAGCGTAGGGACGCCAGTGGCAACGTAGGGAACCTCGCCCCTGCGGGTCGAACGCTAAACGGCGCACCTCCTCCAAAGGAGGGGGAGGTGCGCCGTTTAGCGTTCGACCCGCAGGGGCGAGGTCTTATTCCGTCTCTGCTCTCGGCGCTTGATATTGCTCTGGGTACGGCGCGACGAACTTCCATTTTTGCGCCGGCAGCCCTGCTTTCAGCGGGTTGCGTTCGACGTACTTGATCGCATTGACAACACTCTCCTCGTTGTCCTTGAAGATGACCCACCACTTCCGCGCGAAGCACGGTGGGACACGATCTTTCAGCCCCTTCAACCCCTGGAACGGGTGAACATCGTCCTTGACGAGTTGCGTGGTGGCCGCGCCTTTGAGCAACCCGGCAAGTGTCTCGATGGAAAGCCGGTGCGCGGCAACCACCAGATGAACGTGGTCGGGCAACACGGCGCACGCCCAGATGGTGATATTCGACCGCGCCACGCTGTTTCGATAACCCACGCCGATGGCCCGCGCCTGAATTCCGTTGAACCGCACCGGCGCGTATTCGAGAGCGGCTTTTGCGGCGAACCGCTTTGCCCAGTCGTGCGGCTTGTGGGCGACGAACTCGTGTTCCTGAGCCTTCGTCGCTGAGCCAAACTCGCGCAACAACTCGTTGCGAACGTAACTGGACTCAGACCCTCTTGGATCGTTTGGCAGCCAGAACCCATACGCGCTGTAGATGAGGTGATGTGCCAGAATCATCTTCACCCTCCACTTGCCACGTTTAGCGTTGGACCCGAAGGGGCCGCGCCGAGGTCGGCATGAAGGTATACGCGCTGACAGTATGGTGCGGTCAGCAATTTCACGTCGTGTAGAGCGATGGCAGGCGCGGCCACAGGTAAAGGCTCACCATCATGCACCCGGCGACGACCGCGGCCAACCCGCCGGCGAGCATCGAGAACACCGCAAGCGTGTTCCCGACGTAACGCCCACCGGATCGCTCGACGGCGTTCATCGTGGCGCCGCCCGTGAGCGCAGCGCCGACACCCAGCACGAACGGCAGCACGTAGGCGAAGATCTGCAGTGCGTAGTTCGCGATCTTCGAGTTCTGGGTGAGGGTTCGCATTTTGGTGTCGATGCGATCGCCGAACACGCTCGTTTCGCCACGCACGAGCTGGCGCTCGATCCACCATCCCGGCTGCGGCGGCACCTTCGGGTCGGTTCGCGCCTCGCGCAGCGGACTGCCCGCGATGTGTTTCTCCGCTTCCATCGAGCCGTACAGAGCCAACACGCCCGCGAACACCGCCGTGACGATCCCGGCCCACGCCAGACGGTGAACCGGCACCCCGCGAGTTGATCGGGCCACCATTCAGTTCGTCCTCACTCTGGCTTGTTGGAGTTCGGTCGGGTAAGGTGTGCGGGTCGCTCTCCTCTACCACCGACGCGCACCGCCTTATGAGTACCGCCTCGTCCCCTGCGTCCGCCGCGTCCCCGTGGAGGTGGTGGGTGTGCCTGTTGTTGATGCAGGCAACCGTCATCAACTATATGGACCGCATGGCGCTGAACCAGATGGCCCTGGAGATCAAAACCACGTTCCAGTTGAACGACACCATGTACAGTTGGTTGGAGAGCGTGTTCTCGCTGGCGTTCGCGATTGGTGCTCTCACCACGGGCTACGTCGTGGATCGCGTGAGCGTGCGGTGGGTGTACCCGTTGATGGTTCTCGGATGGTCAGCGGCCGGCGTGCTGACCGGGTTCGCCAGCACGTTCTGGATGCTCCTCCTCTGCCGGTTCATGCTCGGGTTGTTCGAGGCGGGCAACTGGCCGTGCGCCCTGCGCACGACGCGGACCGTGCTCCCACCCGCGGAGCGGTCGTTTGGCAACTCGTTGTTCGGCAGCGGCACCGCGCTCGGTGCAGTCATCACGCCGATGCTGGTGTTGGCGATACTCAAGTGGGCCGAGGCAAATGGCGAAGTCGATACGTGGCGGATCCCGTTTCGCATGATCGGATCCCTCGGCCTGGTGTGGGTGGCGCTCTGGTTTCTCACCGTCCCGAATCGAATGCTGAATCCAACCGACGCGACCGGCGCGCCGCCGGCGCACCAGGGCGCGACGCGGTTCACCGAAGTGTTCCGCGACCGCCGGTTCTGGGTCTTGTTAGTGATGGCCCTGTGCGTCAACTTCACCTGGCACGGGTATCGCACGTGGCTCCCACTTTACCTGCGCGTAGAGCGCGGCTATTCGCTCCAGCAGATGAGTGAGTTCACGACCGCGTACTACCTGCTCGCTGACGTCGGGACGTGGACCGCCGGACTGCTCACGCTGTACCTGTTCCGGCGCGGGATGCCGCTCCACCGGAGCCGGGTGCTGATGTTCGTCTGTTGCTCGATGCTCACGGTCATGACCGTCGCGGTGCCGTTCTTGCCGGGGGGCTGGCCGCTCCAGGCCGGGCTGCTCGTGGTGGCGTTCGGCGCGCTGGGGCTGTTCCCGACGTACTTCGCGCTGAGTCAGGAACTGTCGTCCAAGCACCAGGGGAAGGTGACCGGCACGCTCGGTGCGTCGGCGCACCTGTCGCTCGCGATCCTGTACCCGGTGGAAGGATGGATCTGCGACGTGACGAAATCCTACGAGTTGGTGTTGGGCGGCGTCGGTCTGTTCCCACTCCTCGCGCTGGGCGTGCTGCTGTGGCTGTGGCCGCCGTGGTCCGAATCGCATCCCGTGGCGTCCCAACCGGATTCGCGGCCCGCGCCTTCGGCTTGACCCGCGGTCCGGCGGAACGCTAACTTGCGTGGCTCAAGAGATGCGCACGGAGGCGACAAATGGCCGAAGCAACTTCCCCGTGGTGTGGGCGCCGTGTACTCGTGACCGGCTGCACCGGGTTCCTAGGCGGCGCGGTGGCGCGCGAGCTGTTCGCCGTCGGCGCCGAAGTCGTGGGTCTGGTTCACGAGCGCCCCGGTAACGACATCTTCGGACCGGGGCAAGGCGGGCGGGTTCACTTCGTCCACGGCCGCGCGGACAACATCTTTCGGCTGCACTCCGCGATGTCGGTTTACGAGATCGTCGCCGTGTTCCACCTCGGCGCGCCCGACCCGTTCGGCGAAGACCGCTGCACGCCCGCCGTTCTCGAAGCCGCGAAACTGTATTCGCGCCGCGTCCCGGTGGTGACCGCGAAGCCGCTCCCGCAACTCGCGCTCGCGAACACCGGCGAACCGTACCACGAGGAAGGGTTGAGCATTGCCCGGTTTGGCGCGGTGTTCGGACCTGGTGATCGGAAGGTGTTTCGCATCGTCCCCGCGACCGCAACGGCGCTCCACGCGGGCGAAGGGTTCGCGCTCCCGCCTGACGGCCCGCCGACCGACTTCGTCCACATTCGCGACGCCGCCCGCGCGATCCTGCGCGTGGCTGAGGACGTTGCGGCGCGCGGGCCGGGAGAGTACGACTTCCGCAGTGGGTGGCTGATGAGTGACCGGCGCATGGTCGCCACGGTGCGAGACGTATTCAACGGAGTCGCTCCTGAAGCAACGGAGGCGATGCCTCACGCGAATCCACTCGGCTGGGCGCCGCGTCTGACATTCACTGAAGCAGTGACGGAAACCCTGGAGTGGTATCGAGAGTTCGTCAAAACTGGTTGGGGAGCAACAGCGCGTGTCGCTGCTTAAGCGACATTGAGGAGAGGATTAGTGTCGTCCCCGGAGGGGGACGTTCAACCCGGAGTGTCCCCTCCGGGGACGACGCTAAACATCGCGCTGTTTCGTACAACATCCCAACGATTCGTTACCTCGTCAGGGATGTTTGCGATGCCCCCTCAGACGCTCGCCGCAAGGCTGGCCGAATACGCCGCCGGCCTCACATTCGACAAGCTCACCAAAGAAGCCGTCCACGAGACAAAACGGCGGTTCATCGACTCGTTCGCAACCGCTATAGGCGCGATGCCGTCCGACGCCTACGCCATCGCCAAGAAGTGCGCCGCACGTGTGTCGAGTAATCCCGGCGCATCGATCCTCGCCGGCGGCAAGTCGAGCGTCGAGTGGGCCACGTTCGTGAACGGGCTGCTCATCCGTTATCTCGACTTCAACGACACCTATCTGAGCAAGGAACCGGCGCACCCGAGCGACAACCTCGCGCCCGTACTCGCGGTGGGCGAATCGGTCGGCGCCGGCGGCAAAGACCTCATCACCGCGGCGGTACTTGCTTACGAAATCCAGTGCCGGTTTTGCGACGCGGCCAGTCTGCGCAAACACGGCATCGATCACGTCACCTACGGCGCGATCTCGTCGGCGGTCGCCGCCGCGAAACTCATGAAACTCGATGAGACGAAGATCACGCACACGGTCGGTTTGGCCGGCGCGTGTAACGTCGCGCTGCGGCAGACTCGCTCGGGCGAACTGAGTATGTGGAAAGGCTGCGCGTTCGCGAACGCGGCGCGCAATGGCGTGTTCGCGGCCACGCTCGCGGCCGACGGCATGACCGGCCCGGCCCCGATCTTTGAAGGCGATCTCGGGTTCTTCAAACTGGTGGCGCGCGAAGCGTTCACGCCGGCGCCGTTCGGCAGTGACCCGGGCAACGCCGACGGGTTCATGATCAACAAGACGTACATCAAGTTTTGGCCCGCGGAGTACCACTCGCAGAGTGCGATCGACGCGGCGCTGCAACTTCGCGCCGAACTGAACGGCGATGTGTCGAAAGTGGCGAGCATCGACATCGCGACGTTCGAGGCGAGCTACAGCATCATCGGGAAATACCCCGAGGCGTGGGCGCCGAAGACCCGCGAGACCGCGGACCACAGCCTGCCGTACTGCACGGCCGCGGCGCTCCACGACGGCGACGTTTACCTCGAAAGCTTCGACGAAGCACACTTCACGAACCCGAAGTTGGTCGCGTTCACGGGAAAGGTGAAGGTGCGCCACGATGCGACCCTCGACCCTCGCTACCCGACCGGTATTCCGAACCGGATCACGGTCACGCTCACCGACGGGCGCACGCTCGTGCGCGAGGTCGAGTTCCCGCGTGGTCACGCCGGCAACCCGATGACCGACGCCGAGGTCGAGACGAAGTTTCGCCGCGTCGCGGAACCGAGGTACGGCCGGGCGAAAGCGGACGAAATTCTCGCGCGCTGTTGGGATCTGGAAAAGCTCACCAGCGTGACAGACCTGATCGCGCTGTTCGGGTGAACTTCTTCGCCGCTTGCGGCTTCGCGACCATTCGCGAAGCCACAAGTGGCGAACTGCTTTCCGCTCCTTATCTGTTGACAGCAGCCCCCGAAGCTGGTTCCATCAACTTCCCGCCCCGCGACTCCTTCGGCTGCACGTATGAAATCGCTATCCCTCATCGCGCTGCTCACGTGCCTCGTCGCCGTGCGGGGCGAAGACCCCTCCCCAACCCCTCCCCTAAGAAGGGAGGGGCGAAAACCAGCCGAAGGTCCGGCTCCCCATCCCTTCTTAGGGGAGGGGGCTGGGGGGAGAGGTTCCGCGCCAATCGAGTTCAACCGCGACGTGCGGCCGATCCTCGCGGACGCGTGCTTCGCGTGCCACGGGTTCGACCCGAAATCGCGCAAGGCGAAACTCCGCCTCGATACAAGCGAAGGCGCCCTCGCGGAGCGCGAGGGCACGTTCCCCATCAAGCCCGGCGACCTCAAGAAGAGCGAAGTTTGGAAACGCATCACCACCGACGAAGCCGACGTGGTGATGCCGCCACCGCACAGCAACAAGAAGCTCACCATCGCGCAAAAGGAGACGCTCCGCCTCTGGATCGAACAGGGCGCGAAGTACCAGAAACACTGGTCGTTCGAGGCAGTCGCCCGCCCCCAACTCCCGGTTAGCCGCGACCCGAAGGCGAGCGCGATCGACGCATTCCTCCTCGCGCGGCTCCAGAAGGAAGGCTTGAAGCCCACAGCGGAAGCGGACCGCGAGACGCTCGTTAGGCGCGTGTCGTTCGCGCTCACGGGACTGCCGCCGACGTTGAAGGAACTCGAAGACTTCCTCGCGGATAAAGCGCCGAACGCTTACGAGAAGATGGTGGACCGCTATCTCGCGTCGCCCAGGTTCGGCGAAGAGATGGCGCGGCACTGGCTCGACGTGGCCCGGTACGCCGACACACACGGCCTGCACCTCGACAACGAACGCTTGATGTGGAAGTACCGCGACTGGGTCGTGAACGCGTTCAACTCCAATCTCCCATTCGACAAGTTCACGGTGTATCAGCTCGCCGGCGACCTGTTGCCGGACCCGACGAACGACCAACTCACCGCGACCGGCTTCAGCCGGTGCAACGTGACGACCGGCGAGGGCGGCTCCATCGAACCGGAGTGGCTGTACCGCAACGCGGTCGATCGCGCCAGCACCGCGACGCAAGCGTTCCTCGGCCTCACTGCAGGGTGCGCGGTCTGCCACGACCACAAGTTCGACCCGATTTCGACGAAGGAATACTACTCCCTGTACGCGTTCTTCTACTCCGGCGCTGACCCGGCACTTGACAGCAACGTGAGTACGACCGGTCCGTTCGTGAAGGTGCCCACCCCCACACAGAAGACCGCACTCGAAGCTGCTGCGAGGGCGGAGTTGGAGGCGCGCCGCCGGCTCGAAGAAGCCGCGGCGAAAGCTGACTATACCGACCCGGCGATGACCGCCAACGCGCCGCTCGCGATGGTGCGCGATGTACTCTTCGACGACGCATTCCCTCCTGGGGCGACGAACCGCAACACCAGCCGCAACGCGGCCGACTGGGCCGCTGACCCGCCGTTCGGCGCAAAGTCCGGGCGACGCGTGCTGCGCCAGGCGAACACGTTCTTCCACCAGGACACGATTGACTTCCGCCATCCACTGCGCGCGCCGGGAGCCGGCAGTTTCGAGGTCTGGGTGTATCTCGACCCGAAGCAATCGCCCGGCGTAATCACGGTGCAGTTCGCGGGCGGGAAGAAAGTGTGGTGGGGGAAAGAACCGACCGCCGAATCGCCTTACGGCGGGAACCTCGGTACGCGAGTCGGCGCGCTTCCGAATGCGGGCGCGTGGGCGAAACTCAGCCTCAGCACGGACGACCTCGGACTGAAAGAGAACCAGCCGATTACGGCGCTGACGCTTCAAGAATACGGCGGCGTGGTGTACTGGGACGCGGCTTCGATTCGCGGGAAGATCGCCGCGCCCTCGACGGACCCGCTGGCATCGTTTCTGGTGTGGTGGAAGTCCTTGAACGGCAAGGCGCCGCTCGACTTGCCGACGGAACTGAACACGGTCGCGGTCGCCGGCCCGTCGAAGCCGTATCTCCCTTCCGACGCTGCGAAGTTGCAAGCGTACTACCTCGCGTACATCGCGCGCCCTGTGGCACCGGAACTCGCGCTTCGGCAGAAAGCGTGGGAGGCGGCCCGCGCCGAACACATGATCGCGGCGGACGCGATCCCAGGCACGATGGTGTTCAAGGATCTGCCGGTGCCGCGCGACTCGTTCGTGATGCTCCGCGGGCAGTACGATAAGAAGGGCGAGAAGGTAACGCCCGGCGTGCCGTCGGTGCTCCCTCCACTGAAGCTCGCGGACCCCACGAAGCGTGCGACCCGGCTCGATCTGGCAAATTGGATCGTATCGAAAGAAAACCCGCTCACGGCACGCGTCGCGGTGAACCGACTCTGGCAGCAGTTCTTCGGCACCGGTTTGGTGAAGACGAGTGACGACTTCGGTTCGCAGGGTGAACCGGCCACGCACCCCGAACTCCTCGACTGGTTGGCGACGGAGTACAGCGAGAATTGGGACACGAAGAAGCTCGTGAAGCTCCTCATGATGACCGACGCGTTCCGACGTGACGCGAGCCAAACTCACGCGGCGCGCGCGAAAGACCCCGCGAACCGGTTACTCTCTCGCGGTCCGCGGTTCAGGCTCGACGCGGAGCAACTTCGCGACAACGCGCTGTTCGTCAGCGGGCTGATGAACCCGCAGATGGGCGGCAGGGGCGTGAACCCGTATCAGCCGCCGAACATCTGGGAACCGGTCGGCTACAGCGACAGCAACACTCGCTACTATTTGCAAGATCACGGCGAGTCGCTGTACCGGCGCTCGCTGTATGTGTTCATCAAACGCACCGCGCCGCACCCGTTCCTCACGAACTTCGACGCGACCAACCGCGAACAACTGTGCGCCGTTCGCGACCGCACCAACACACCGCTCCAGGCGCTCCAACTGATGAACGACGTGCAACACTTCGAGGCCGCGCGCTCGCTCGCGGAGGTGGTTCTGTCCGACGGCGGGAACACCGTGGAGGATCGCGTCACGTTCCTGTACCGCACCGTGCTTTCGCGCAAGCCGGACCTAGACGAACTGAAGCTCGTGTCTGCGGCGCTCGCGAAGCAGCGCGAGTTGTTCACGGCGAACCCGGAAGCGGCGAAGAAGGTAGTCCGCGTGGGCGAGTCGAAGCCGAAGGGCGTGGCGGGCGATGTCGAGGTCGCGGCGTGGACGATGATCGCCAACTTGGTGCTGAACCTGGATGAAGCGGTGACACGGAATTGATTCGGGAACATCGCGGTTTAGCGTTGGTCCCGGAGGGCCGCGTTGCTTGGCCCCTCCGGGACCGACGCTAAACGATTAAAAACATACGACCACTACCATGAACCCACTCGAACTCACGCGCCGCCAGTTCTTTGGCACCTCCGGGCTTCGCCTCGGCGGTCTCGCAATGGCGCTGCTCGCGCGCCCTGCCAGGACGCAAGCGGCGGAGGTCGCGCGCGTTCACCCGCCGCTACCGGGGTTCCCGCACCACGCGCCGAAGGCCAAAGCCGTCATCTACCTCCACCTGAACGGCGCGCCGAGCCAGCTCGACACCTGGGATTACAAGCCGAAGCTCATCGACCAGTTCAACAAGGACTTGCCCGACAGCGTCCGCAAGGGCCAGCGCATCACCACCATGACCAGCGGTCAGACGCGGTTGCCGGTCGCGCCGACGATGTTCAAGTTCAACCAGCACGGCAAGTGCGGAACCTGGGTCAGCGAACTGCTTCCTCATACCGCGAAGTGGGTCGATGACATCGCTCTCGTGAAGACGGTTCACACGAACGCGATCAACCACGACCCGGCGTGTACGTTCGTGATGACGGGCAGCGAAACGCCGGGCAAGCCGAGCATCGGTTCGTGGCTGTCCTACGGACTCGGCAGCGAGAGCAACGACCTGCCGGCGTTCGTGGTGTTCACGCCATACTGGAGTTCGGGCGCCGCGGCGCAGGCGCTGTTCTCGCGCATGTGGGCAAACGGCTTCCTACCGGGCAAGTACAGCGGCGTCGCGCTCCGTAGCGTGGGCGACCCAGTGCTGTACGTGCAGAACCCCGATGGCGTGAGTGCCGAAAACCGGCGCGAGATGCTCGACACGCTCGGCACGCTCAACAAGAAGACCTTCGACAAGTACGGCGACCCGGAGACGCTCACGCGCATTTCGCAGTACGAGATGGCGTACCGGATGCAGACGAGCGTGCCCGACCTCACCGATCTCTCGAAAGAACCCGCGAAGACGTTGGAACTGTACGGCCCCGAAGTGAAGAAACCCGGTTCGTTCGCAGCCAGCGCGATTCTCGCGCGCCGGATGGTCGAGCGCGGCGTGCGCGCGGTGCAGATCCTCCACCGCGGTTGGGACCAGCACGGTAACCTGCCTCGAGACATCAAGTCGCAGTGCTACGACACGGACCAACCGACCGCGGCGCTGCTCGCGGACCTGAAGCAGAAGGGTTTGCTCGACAGCACGCTCGTGGTGTGTGGCGGCGAGTTCGGGCGCACCGTGTACAGCCAGGGCGGGTTGACGAAGACGAACTACGGACGCGACCACCACCCACGGAACTTCTGCATGTGGCTCGCGGGCGGCGGCATCAAGGGCGGTCAGGTGTACGGCGAGACGGACGACTACAGTTACAACGTCGCGGAGAAGCCGGCGCACGTGAACGACATCAACGCGACCGTGCTTCACCTGATGGGGGTTGATCACGCGAAGTTCACGTACAAGTCCCAGGGTCTAGACCAGCGTCTCACGGGTGTCGAGGACCAGCACGTCATCAAGGACTTGATCGCGTGAGCGCGGTCCGTTGTCTTGGCGCGCACGTGCGAATTTCGTTGCGGTGACTACCACGCGCGAAACAATCAGACGCCCCACAACAGAGGATCGCCGATGTTCAGGCTGTTACGGTTCGCGGGTCTGAGTGCGGTCGCCACGGTGTTCCTGACAACACTTCACATCTCGGCCGACGCGCCACCCGTCGGCAAGCCGGTGGGCGATATGTTTCCGCCGGGTTGGGAACCGACCGTACAGCGGGACGAGATTCGTCCCGCGTTCTCGTTCAACGCGAAAGGCGGACCGAAAGGAACCGGCGCGTTCATCATCACGACTGGCGATTCCGTCGGGCAGCACGGCACGTTCAAGAGGTCGTTCGCGGTCGCGGGCGGCAAGTTCTACCGCTTCGAGGCAGTGCGCAAGACTGCGAACGTGACCACCCCGCGGCGCAGCGCACCAGTACGCATCGTGTGGCAAGACGCGAACGGAAAGGCCGTTCGCGCCGATCCGCCGCCGGGACGCGAGAAGGAAGCCGGCGCGATCCCGCTCGCGGAACCAGAACACCCGCTCGACGGTGACACCGACAAGCAAGGCTGGACGAAGGTCGCTGGGTTGTACCGCGCACCGTCGAAGGCGACGCAAGCGGTGATCGAGTTGCACCTTCAATGGGCGCCGGGCGGTCGCGCGGATTGGAGCGAGGTAAGTTTCGCGGAGACCCCAGTTCCGGCAACCCGCAAGGTGCGGTTCGCTACGGTACATCACTACCCTTCGGGTAAGTCGCAGCGCGAGAACTGTGAGGAGTACGCACCGTTCATCGCGGAGGCCGCGAAGCAGAAAGCCGACCTCGTCGTGTTGGGCGAAACGGTGCCATATGTTCGCGTTAGCAAGAAGCCGCACGAGACCGCCGAATCCGTTCCCGGCCCGACCACGGAGTACTTCGGCGAACTTGCCAAGAAACACAATCTGCACATCGTCGTGAGCCTCTACGAGCGCGACGGGAAGGTCGTGTACAACACCGCCGCGCTACTCGACCCCGACGCGAAGTTGATCGGCAAGTACCGGAAGGTGTGTCTGCCGCACAGCGAAGTCGAGAACGGCGTCACCCCCGGCAACGACTACCCGGTGTTCGACACGAAGTTCGGGAAGGTCGGCATGATGATCTGCTACGACGGCTTCTTCCCCGAAGTCGCGCGCGAGCTGACCAACCGCGGCGCGGAGGTGATCGCATGGCCGGTGTGGGGATGCAACCCGCTGCTCGCGCAGGCCCGCGCGTGCGAGAATCACGTTTACGTCGTGAGCAGCACGTACACCGACGCGAAGAGTAACTGGATGTTGTCGGCGGTGTACGACCACGCGGGCACACCCATTGCAAAAGCGACCAAGTGGGGCGATGTGGTGGTAACCGAAGTCGATCTCAACGAGCGATACTTCTGGCGGAACAATTTGGGCGACTTCCGTTCAATGGCTCAGCGCCACCGCCCGCCGAGCGGCCCAGAAAAATAGCCACAAGATGAAGACGGAAGAAACGAGACTTCTCGCTGGACGCGACAGGCAGTTTGGGCTGGCTTCCCTGGAAAATTCGTCGTTTTGCGACCGGGAGAGACGTTCAGCGCGGACGCGGGAACCGCCGTTGAGTCGCCCAAATTGCGCGTTTCGCCCATAGGAAACAACCAAAACTTCCTCATCAAACCCCGAACGCCTGTCGCGTCCAGCGAGAAGTCTCGAAGAAAAGCAGGATTAACCACAGAGTCACAGAGAACACAGAGAGAAAACCAACACCGAGAAGCCAAGATTTTCTTTTGAACAGCATTCCCTCGGTCTTTTGTCTTACTCTGTGCTCTCTGTGACTCTGTGGTTAATCCTGCTTATTCTCTGATCGTGTCTTTTCTGTATTCATCGTGCGGCTGATTCTTCCTTCCTTCTCCCGGAGCTTTCCGATGGCACGGATTACACGCCGCGACTTCACCAAGACCGCGGCCGTCGCATCTGCGACCGCACTCAGCGCGAGCCGCGTTTACGGTGCGAATGAGCGATTGCGCATTGGATTCATCGGGCTGGGCAATCGCGGTGACCAGGTGCTGTCCGCGTTCCTCGAACACAAGGACTGCGACGTCACGGCGCTCTGCGACATCTACCAGCCGTACGTGGACTTCGCCGCAAAAAAGACCGGCGGCACCCCGAAGCAGTTCTCCGACTACCGGAAGTTGATCGCCGAGAAGGACATCGACGCGGTGGTGATCGTCACGCCGGACCACTGGCACGCACTCCAGACGGTCGAAGCATGCGCCGCGGGGAAAGACGTGTACTGCGAGAAACCGCTATCGATGTGCGTTGCCGAAGGGCGCGCGATGGTGCGGGCCGCGCGCAACAACAAACGCATCGTGCAGTGCGGCATTCAGCGCATGTCGAGCACCTTCTGCCAGGAAGCCGCGGAGATCATTCGCAGCGGCGGCATCGGCAAGGTGACCGCGGTGCGCGCGTTCCACGTTCAGAACGAGTGGCCCAAAGGGATCGGCAATCCGACCGACGAGAAGCCGCCGGAAGGGTTCGACTGGGAGAAGTGGCTCGGGCCGGCGCCCGCGAAGAAGTACAACAAGAATCACACGTTTTACCGGTTCCGCTGGTTCTACGACTACAGCGGCGGGCAACTCACCAACTTCGGCGTTCACTATCTCGCACAGATTCAGGCGTCGCTCGGGAAGGACGCGCCCAAGTCCGTCGTAGCGCTCGGCGGCAAATTCGCGAACTTCGACAATCGCGAAGTGCCCGACACGATGGAAGTGCTGTGGCACTATCCGGGAGACACGCTCGTGACCTTCTCGCAGTTCAACGCGACCGGTGCGCCACCGGCCGCGAAGCCGTGCGAGATCGAGTTCCGCGGCACGACCGGTACGATGTATTTCCGCACCAACGGCTACGAGATCGTCCCAGAGGTTGTCACCAACAACGAGTTCGCGGCGCGCACTCCGCTGGACCGCACCATCGAGAAGGGCTGGCGCGTCGGCGCGAAGCCGCAAATCGAAGCGAAGATGGTCAGTGGCAAGATTCTCGACGCGGACCACGCGCGGAACTTCCTCGACTGCGTGAAAAGTCGCAAGACGCCAACGTGCGACGTGGAGTACGGCCACCGCTGCACGACGGCGGCACTGATCGCCAACATCGCGCACCGCACGAAGACGTATCTCGAATGGGACGCAAAGGCCGAGCGGTTCACCAACAGCGAGGACGCGAACAAACTGTTGAGTTACGAGTATCGTAAGCCGTACAAGTTAAATTAATTGTCCATACGTCACACCGATCACTGGTCGGCCCCGTCACCACACGAGCCGCGCCCGGGAACGGCGTGAGAACCGCTGTCCAAGGTGTAGGACGGCAAGGCCCGACGCGCAAGTCCACGCAACTTACCCAGCTATGTGCGTTGGCCGTGGCTCATACACCAACCCTACGCGCCCGACCACTATTGTGCAGCGACTCTAATGGCTCTCAGGGATGTCGGGTCTAACCGAATCGCGTTGAAGAGCAATCGTGCGTCTTGGTTTTCGCCCTCTCTCCTTGCTGGAGAGGGTGCCGGCGCTTCGCGGGCGGGTGAGTAACTGTGGCGTTTGTCAAGCAGCGGCGGCCCCATTTTCGGCCAGGTTCCGCCAGGGTTTATTGTCGCGAAGGACGGCGTTGGCGATGATGACCAGTTTCCGTGCGAGCGC
>CAMDQN010000098.1 GCA_945905925.1 Singulisphaera sp. GP187 | reverse complement strand
GAACGTTCGCGCTTGCCTTCGGCTTGCAGCTAACCAGAAACACAACACCAAACAAGTGAGACTCTCCCATGCCCATTACTTTCAACTGTCCCTGTGGGAAGACGCTCCGCGTGCCCGACGCCAGCGCGCGCAAACGCGCGAAGTGCCCCGCGTGCAGCGCAGTTCTCGTCGTTCCCGCACCCGACCCGGTTTTTGAAGTGGTCATCCCGCCGCTGCCGCCCGAACCTGGTGCGCCGGTCGAACCCGTGGAAGAGCCGGAACAGGTCGCGCTGCCCCCACTCCCGTCGCGGGGATACGTCCCGCCGTGGTTCGACGACGACGATGACGAAGACAAAACGCCTTACGGATTGGCCGACGGCGAGAACAAAAAGCGTGGCGGCGATCTCGACCGCGACGGCAACCCGCGGAAGAAAGATGGCCTGCCGAACTTCAACAAGGGCAAGAAGAAGTTCGGCTAACGCGGACCGCATACAATTCCATCCCAACACCTCGCCCCGAGCACCCCATGCGAATCGCACTCGCCCTGACTCTTCTGGCCATGACTGGAGTCGCCGCGGCGGCTGATCCGTCAGTCCGGGCCTACGCACTGAACGTCAACAACCCACCGAAAGACGCGCCGAAGGAGATCGTCAGCCCGGCGTACACCGGCGCGTATCTCTTCATTCAAGTGCCCGGGAAGCACGTCCTGGCGCTCGACACGGTGGCGACCAAACTCGCGCTCACCGACGACAAGGGAACCGATCTTGGAGCCAAAGGCTCGCTCGCGGAATCGGCGCTTGCCACCGACAAGACAAAGGAGCAGGCTCGGCTGTATGTGTTGGGGTCGAAGGCACCTGCGGTCGGCGCAACGCGGGTCCGAGTGAAAGGCGAACTCGTGCTGCTGTGCGGCACCGGGGAGAAGACCGCGACCGCCGAGAAGTTCGCGGCGAAGGACAAGGAGAAGGTCGTGGTCGGTCCGGCGGCGTTCGAGGTGGCTGTCGCGAAGGACAAACTGACCGTGACGTTCAAGACCGAGACCGCTGCTGTGAAGTCGGTTGTGTTCACCGACGTGGAGGGCAAGCCGCTCACCACGAGCGGAACGATCAACCGGAGCGCGCCCGGCGGGAATCTCACGCAGACCGGCACGTTCACCCTGCCGGCGAAGACGGAGACAGTCAGCATCAAGGTGGCGTATTACGAGAAGATCGAACCAGTAAAACTGCCCGTGGATACCGACACCGGCGTCGGTCCTTGATCGGCCGCGCGCATACAATCCCATCAAGGCGAGCGGGGGGCGTTAGCCCCCTGTTTGCATTTCCTACAGAGAGCCAACCATGCCCGACGTTCGCGAAACGCAACTGCTCGTCATCGGCGGCGGTCCCGGCGGATACCCGTCCGCACTGCACGCCGCGGACCACGGTATCAAAGTCACGCTCGTGGACGAAGGCGCCAAACTCGGCGGCGTGTGCCTGAACCGTGGATGCATCCCATCGAAGGCGCTGCTGCACACCGCGAAGATCATTCGCGAAGCACACGAGATGGCCGCTTATGGCGTGACGTTCGGCGAACCAAAGCTCGACCTCGGGAAGCTCCGCGAGTTCGTCCAGACGAAGGTGGTGGGCAAACTGACTGGTGGCATCGGGCAACTCACGAAGAGCCGCGGGGTCGATGTGGTGAAGGGTCGCGCGGTGTTCACCTCGCCCAACACCGTGGAAGTATCCGGCGACCAGCCGCAAACGATCAAGTTTCAAAACGCGATCATCGCTACTGGTTCGCTACCGGTGGTGCCGAAGCCGTGGCAGATCAACGACGACCGCGTGATGGACAGCACCGGTGCGCTGCTGCTGCCCGACGTGCCGAAGAAGTTCCTCGTGATCGGCGGCGGCTACATCGGCCTCGAAATCGGGAGTGTGTACGCGGCGCTCGGTAGCAAGGTGACCGTGGTGGAGGCGCTCGACCGCATCCTCTTCATGGCCGACAAAGACTTGGTTGACCCGCTGGAAAAGAAGCTCAAGGCCGAGTTCGAGGCGATCTACACCAGCGTCAGCGTGAAGGGTCTGGAAGCGACGCAGGACGGCATCGTCGTGAAGCTGGAAGGGGCTGGCGCACCGGCTTCACTGACGTTCGACCGCGTGCTGATCTCCGTCGGGCGCCGACCGAACTCCGCGAACCTGGGTCTCGACAAGGCCGGCGTGACCGTGAGCGAGAAGGGCTTCATCCCGATCGACAAGCAACGCCGCACGAACGTGCCCAACATCTTCGCGATCGGCGACGTCGGCGAAGACCCCGGTCTCGCGCACAAGGCCACAGCCGAAGCTCGCGTGGTAGTGGAAGTGATTCAGGGCTTGCCGGCGGAGTGGAACCCGCACGCGATCCCGGCCGTGATCTTCACCGACCCCGAAATCGCGTGGGCCGGCATCACGCAGAGGGAAGCCGACGAAAAGAAGATTCCCTACGAAGCGCTGAACTTCCCGTGGGCCGCGAGCGGTCGGGCCGTGAGCATCGCGCGCACGGAGGGCCGCACCAAGATGTTGGTCGATCCCGACACCAAGCGCGTGTTAGGCGTAGGTATCGTCGGAGCCGGTGCCGGGGAGATGATCGCGGAGGGCGTTCTCGCAATCGAAATGGGCGCGGTGGCGCGTGACGTGTTGGAGAGCATCCACCCGCACCCGACGCTGAGCGAAACCGTGATGGAAAGCGCCGAACTCGCCTACGGCGGCGCGACGCACGTCGGCAAGCCGCGCAAGGCGGCGAAGTAGTGCGAGTGTGAGTGTAAGAAGACGAAGATAGGCGTTGTGAAGCTCGTTTAGCGTGCGACCGCGGAGGGTCGCCGCACCAATCCAAGCACGTCGAGAGGTGCGCCATGCCGACACCGAAACCGCTGTCTGGGTACACGTCCTACAAGGGGCTGCCGCCGCTCGCGGGGCTTTGCACGGTCGAAGAGGCCGCCCGCCCGGGTCTGAGCGTCGAAGAGTGCGTTCGGCGACTGAAACGGTTTCACTACTGCTTCAAGCGGTTGCACCAGATTCTCACCGCCCGCATCACGGCGGAACCGATCTACGAACTCAAGACCGGCTTCGCGCACCACGCGTACCTTTGCGCGGAACACGTCACCGCGCTGCGCACGCGCATCGGCGAGATGCGCGAACCGCCGTTGGGACTGGAAGACGTGCCGCACCCGGCGCTGGAAGCGTACTTCGATGAGATTCTGTGCGCCCCGACGACGCAGCATCTCATCGCCGGTTTGTCGATGCAAGCAATAGGCGCGCTGCTCGTCGACATCGAGAAGTATCAGACGGAAACGAACCCGCTCACCGACGCACCGTCACGCCGCGTCCTCCGCTTCGCGATTCTCGAACTCCACGAGCTGCAGCAATTCTGGATGTCGTGTGTCGTGGCGCTCGGCTCTCCGCCGAACATGCGTGAGTGGTTCACTACCGTTCTCGATCATCTGCTCATAGCGTCCGGGGTGATTGTTGGCGGTTCCCCGCTGGCGCCCGCTCGCAATGGCGAAGCAATGCCGCGCCTGTATTCAACCATCCCTTACGTCTACGACCCGGTCCCGAAGCGCGACGAGCGGTTCTCCGACCCGTGGAACCAGGGCGTGAACGCGGAGAGCTTCCTGTACAACCCGGCGTACCCGGCTCGTGCCAAATCGCTCATGATGCTCTACAAGCGGCTGCGCGAAATCGACGTGCCCGAAATGATGGCGTCGATCATCACGCAGACGCCCGGCAAGCCGTGGGGCTACTACCGCGACATGACCCGGCAGCTTTGGGACGAAGCCAGGCACGCGATGATGGGTGAAGTCGGCTTCGTCGCGCTCGGCGTGGACTGGACCAAGGTTAAGATCACGCTCAACTGGTCGCACAGGCTCAACACCGAATGCACCCCGATGGAGCGGCACGGCGTGCTGTACTTCATCGAACAAGGACTCATGCCGCGCACCGGCAAGCGCTACGAATTCGAGACCGGGCAGGCGAGCGAGCTGCCGCTCATCGCGACGCTGCAAGACTTCGACTGGGCCGACGAAGTGCTTCATTCGCAGATCGGTCGCGTGTGGTACGTGCCGCAGTTCGGTAGTTTGAAGGAATCGCTCGACTACGGCGACGTGGCGTGGTCGAAGGTGTTGAGCAACTGGGCGACGGTGAAGGAGCAGGGCTTAACGAAGCACGAGAACTGGTGGCCCGCGGTGTACGCGATGGCGTGCGCCGCGGAGGGCGTGCTGCCGGATGCGACCGTGCTCGCGTTCGATGAGACGTATGAGGGCAAGCGCGCGGATTTGCAGCGCATCGCGGCGGAGTAGGGTCTGTAGTTCCGATTAGGAGTCGTGGCTTGTAAGTGACGCGTGGCTGTTCGTTGGAAGGGTTACCACGCCACACTACCGCGAAGCCAGCCCTGAGTCGAGTTGAGCATACCCTCACCGCAACCGAAGGCCAACTCTTCACACTGACGAACTGGTTGCGCCACCGCACCGACCTTCTTCTGGGCCGATCAGACAATCGCCTATCTTACGCCCAATCAACTTGCGGCCAGACTCCAGAGCGTTTTCAGGACGGGCTTAATGACTAACGGGGTCGTCGATGTCGAAGACCGCGGGCACGCCGAAGTAGTCGCCGACCCTGCTCGGCGCGTTCTGTAGTGCGGCATCCACGGGGAGAGAGGGCATAGGTTCGTCGGGGCGAAACACGTTTTGCACCGGCAGCGGGTGCGCGAGCGGTTCGACGCCGTCGGTGTTCAGTTGGTTCAGTTGGTCGATGTAGTCGAGGATCGCGGAGAGTTGCTGCTGCATCCTCGCGAGGTCCGGTTCGGACATTTCGAGCCGCGCCAGCTTCGCGACCTTGCGCACGTCGTCGATGGAAAGGGACATCGCGTTCCGCCTTCTGCGAAGACCCCCCCAATCCCCTCCCAGAAGGGAAAGGGGGGGAAGCATTCTGTCTCCCCTTCCCTTCAGAGAGGGGGTTGGGGGAAGGTTTCTTACGAAGCCCGCGCCACTTCGGCTCCGCGGTGCTCGCGAACCAGCGCCACCAGCGCATCCACGCTCAGCCCGATGTCCGCGAGCAACTCGCCGCGCTCGCCGTGTTCGATGAACTTGTCCGGGATGCCGCGCCGCACCACGTTCCGCGTGTCGAGGCCGGCGCCGTTCGCGGCTTCCAGCACCGCGGACCCGAACCCGCCTTCAAGCGTGCCCTCTTCCACGGTCACCACGAGCGGCAAGGTCTCGATGGCGCGGAACATCGTTTCTTTGTCGAGCGGCTTCACGAACCGGGCATTGATCACGCCCATGTGAATGCCTTCGGCTTTGAGCTTCTTCGCAGCGGCGGTGCAGTTCGACAGCAGTGTGCCGAACGCGACGAAACACCCGTCCTCGCCCCAATCAATCACCTCGGCCTTGCCCATCTCGATTGGCGGTGGCACCTCGGCGCGCTCGATCTTTTCCAGATTCGCCTTCGGGTAGCGCATCGAGATCGGGCCGGTGTGCTTGAGCGCGAACTTCAGCATCGGCTGAACGTCGGTCTCGTCGCCGGGGGCCATGCTCACCATGTGAGGGAACAGCCGCATGTACGGGATGTCGAACACCCCGTGGTGCGTTGGGCCGTCCGGCCCGGTCAGGCCGGCGCGGTCCATGAGGAACGTGACGTGCAGGTTCTGGAGACACACTTCCTGGAATATCTGGTCGAAGCTCCGCTGGAGGAACGTGCTGTAGATGTTCACCACGGGGTTCGCCCCGGCCTTCGCCATGCCGGCCGCGAACGCGACCGCGTGGCTCTCGCAGATGCCCACGTCGTGGAGCCGGTCCGGGAAGTCCTCGCGAATCTTCTCGAGCTTATTCCCCTGGCACATCGCGGCTGTCATCACGGCGACCGTGGGGTCGTCTTGCATCGCTTGGTGTAAGGCGAAACTGATGGAGTCGGTGTAGCCTTTTGCCCCGCCCTTTTTGAAGGACACGATGGCGCGGTCCGGCCCGACCTCGGCGAACACCGGCGGCGTGTGGTATGTGACCGGGTCTTCGGCCGCTTGCGGGACGCCGTGTCCCTTGTTCGTGAGGACGTGCAGCAGGATCGGCCCCTTCTGCGTCTTCAGGTCGCGCAGGAGCTTGCGCAGTCCGACGAGGTCGTGACCGTCCACCGGACCGAAGTAGCGGAATCCGAGTTCCTCGAAGATCATCCCGTCCTTCATCCACGCCTTGACGCCGTCGCGGAGCGCTTCAAGCGACGAGCGAGCTGCTTCCCCTATGAGCGGAATGTTGTTGAGAATCTGGTTGATGCGCCGCTTGCTGCCCTGGTAGACGCCGCTCATGCGGCACTGGTCGAAGTACTTGCCGACGCCGCCGGTTCGCGGGCAGATGGACATCTTGTTGTCGTTGAGGATGACCAGCGTGTTCTGGTTCATCCCGCCGATGTTGTTGAGCGCCTCGAACACGATGCCCGACGGGAACGCTCCGTCGCCGATCACCGCGACGGCGTGGTTGTCCTGGCGGCCCATTAACTCGTCGCCGGCTTTGAGGCCCGACGTGGTGGACACGCTACAGCCCGCGTGCCCGGTCATGAACAAATCGTACTCGCTTTCGCCCGGATGCGGGAACCCCATCAACCCGCCCTTGGTGCGGATCGTGTGGAACTTGTCGTAGCGCCCGGTGATGAGCTTCTGTGGGTAGATCTGGTGGCCCGTGTCCCAGATGAGCCGATCCTTGTTCTTCGAGAAGTCGAAGGTGAGGTGCAGCGCCAGGCACAACTCGACCACGCCGAGGTTGCTGGCGAAGTGCGCCGGACGGTTGGTGAGTACCCGGATCAGCTCGTCGCGAATCTCGTGAGAGAGTCCCAGCAGTTGCTCGTCCGTGAGCTTTTGCAGGTCGGCCGGGGACGTAATTTGAGGCAACAGGTTCGTCGTCATGTTATTTCTCTCGTGTTACCACGTACCGGGCCAGGTCCGCAAGCAGCGTGCTACCGAGTTGTCCGGCGGCCGCGACCGCGTGTTGGCCCAGTTCCTCAGCCCGCCTTCGGCTTTCCTCAACTCCAAGGAGGCCGGGGTAGGTCAGTTTCCCGCGAGCGGCGTCTTTGCCCACCCGCTTCCCGGCTTTGTCGGCCGTGCTTTCAACGTCGAGCAGATCGTCCGTTACCTGGAACGCTAACCCGAACGCCATGGCGTAGTCGTCGGCCGCTTTGAGTGCGAGCGGGTCGCTTCCGTTAGGGCGTTCGCCCTGCGCCGCGTACACTCCGAGCCGCAGCGAGGAGCGGAACAGAGCGCCCGTTTTTCGGGTGTGGATGTTTTCTAAAGAACCTCTCCCCCCGGCCCCCTCCCCCAAGAAGGGAGGGGGAGTAAGCGGTGCGGCTGGCGCCGCACCTTCTTTGGCCGCGAGCGCGAGCGAGCCGTTTCCGGCTCCCCCTCCCTTCTTAGGGGAGGGGGTTGGGGGGAGAGGTTCTTCGCCTAATCGCCCCTCTGCTTCCAAGTCGAGCGTTTGACCGCCGACCATCCCCACCGCACCGGAGCCGCGAGCCAGTTCTGCACAGCTAACCGCAGCGGTGCGCGGCGCGTAACTCGTTCCGATTACTTCAAACGCGGCCGTCAGCAGCGCGTCGCCCGCGAGGATCGCCAGTGCCTCGCCGAATTTCTTGTGACACGTCGGCTGCCCGCGGCGCAGGTCGTCGTCGTCCATCGCTGGCAGGTCGTCGTGAATCAGTGAGTACGTGTGAATCATCTCCACCGCACACGCGGATGGCAACGCCAGTTCAAGCGTGCCGCCCGTTGCCTCGCACGCCAGCACCACCAGAAGCGGGCGGAGTCGCTTGCCGGGCGAGAACAGGCTGTACGCCATCGCTTCGGCGAGCGCGGGTGGCGCGTCGGCCGTCACCTGAGCCAGCGCCGCACGGAGCGCGAGTTCGACGCGGTCCTGACGCGGCTTCAGCGCGTCCAGTAACGACTCGGACGCGGAACCCGCGTCGGCTCGTCCCGCGCGGGCCGAAGATGCAGTATTACCAACTTTGGATTGCAAAGCTACCCGACTTTGGACATCATCGGTAATTGATCCCGGTGTCATTCGGTTATTCCCAAGTCGCGTGCGGGTTTGGGGGTGTTGCGCACGGCGGCCTTCGCGGTATCGATGGCGGCGACGTGGTCGAACGGTTTGAGTTCGGCCCCACCTTCTTCGCTGACGTTGGTGAGCAGTTTTACCTTCTGTTCGGCGTCGCGGAGTTGGCCGGAGCACTGCCGGAGGAGGCTAACGCCGCGTTCGTAGCGCGCGAGTGCGTCTTCGAGCGTGGTGGTGCCGTCTTCCAGTTCGCGCAGGATGCCGTCGAGTTCGGCGAGTGCCTGCTCGAAGCGCAACGGAGGTGCGGCGGCGTGGTCGGGCATGGGTGTACGTCCCATCCGTGGGCGGGAAATTCAAAATCCGAAGCACGAAATTCGAAAGGAAGACGAGCGCGCTCGTGTCAATCGGAGGGCTTTGTCTCGTCCTCTTTCGAATTTCGAATTTTGAGTTTCGTACTTGCCGCGTCAGCGGCTGTTACAAGCGACCGAATCACCCCAGAGGCGACGCGCGTGACGAGTACATCGCCGGGTCGGAGTTCACCCGCGTCGCGAACGAGTTGGCCGTCGCTCGTGTGCGTCAAACTATAACCGCGGGCCAGCACCTGCAAGGGGCTTAACGTCTCCAGTTGAGCGGAAAGCGACGCGAGTTTATCCCCCATCTTAATCAGTCGTTGTTTGGCGGCGCGGGCAAGGCGCTCGGCGATGTCGTCGAGGCGCTGCCCGAGGTTGTCGATTCGCTGGAGCGGGAGCCGGAACGCGGGCCGCGTCGCGAACTGTTCGAGGCGCTGTTTCGCGAGCTTGATTCTGCGCTCGGCCGCGTCGCCCATGCGCGTTCGCAAGTCGCGCAGCGACGCGAGCAGTTCTTGGCGGTCGGGCGTGAGTGCGACGACCGCGGCCGTCGGCGTCTCGGCGCGATGATCCGCGACGAGGTCGGCAATCGTCACGTCCGTCTCGTGGCCAACGGCGGAAACGACCGGCACGTTGGAGTTGAAGATCGCGTCCGCGACGGCTTCTTCGTTGAACGCCCACAGGTCTTCGGTGCTGCCGCCGCCGCGCCCGAGGATGATCGCGTCGAAGCTCAGTTTGTTGTTCCGGTGAAGCCAGTTCAGTTGCCGCACCGCGAGCGAGATGTCGTGCGCGGCGCCTTCGCCCTGCACGCGCGACGGCCGCACGATGAGTTCCGTGAAGGGCCAGCGCTGCGCGAAGACTTCGATCATGTCGCGGATCGCGGCGCCGGTCGCGCTGGCGACCAACCCCACGCGGTGCGGCGGTCGCGGGAGTGGACGCTTCCGCGCCGGGCTGAAGTAGCCTTTCGCGAGCAACTTCTCCTTCAACTGTCGGAGTGCCAGTTCCGTGGCCCCGACCCCTTTCGGCTGCATCTCCTCGACGATGAACTGGTATTCACCGCGCGGGTCGTAAACGGTGAGCCGGCCGCGCGCGATGATCTCCATGCCGTTTCGCGGGTCGAACCTGAGCCGCAGGTTAATTCCGCGGAACGCTACCGTTTTAATCTGCGCGCCGTCGTCTTTGAGGGTGAAGTACCAGTGCCCGCTGGACGCGCGAGTGAAGTTCGAGACTTCGCCCGCGACCCACACGGACAGGAACTGCGCCTCGAGCGTGCCTCGCACCTGTGCGGTGAGTTGCGACACTGTGAGCGGTTGAACGGCGGTTTTGGGAACTGCGCTCATGGGTTGCGCACGAGGTATACGGGATCGCCCTGCTGATCGTGCATACAGTATACCAATTCGAGGTGCCCGAACGCAGCGCGATCTTCCCACTCCTGGCGAATGAGAATTGCATGCGCGCCCGGTGGTAACGCCCGGACATCGGTGAGGCGCGCCGCGGGGCGGGCGTAGTAGAACATCACGCCTTCGTCCTTCAACTTGAGTACGTAGAGAGGTTGATTGGGTGGCACGCGGTCGCGGAGCGACGCGCCGGTGGCTTCGGCGTTGCGGTCCGCCGTGCGCCGTGGAATCACCACTTCGACGAACACGATCTTCGCAACGAGCCAACACAGGAGGAAGGCGAGGACGAAAGGCAGCCCCCCCCCCCAACCCCCTCCCTGCAGGGAGGGGGAGAAAGGTACTCGCGCTTCAAGCGCGAGCGAACAGGCTCCCAACTCTTTCTCCCCCTCCCTGCAGGGAGGGGGTTGGGGGGTAGGTCTCTTTAGCAACCCCATCACGCCCAGGCCCATCAACCCGGCGCTCATGGGCAGCGCGTAGCGAACATTGTGATTCGGTACGAGCGCCCAGAATAGCAGGTTCGGCCACGTCCAGCAGTGCAGCAGTTGGAGCAGGAGTTTGCCGCGCGCGTCCCATTGTTTCCAGAAACTCGGTCGCAGCGTGATCAGTGCGAACGCGGACACCGGCAAGTGTGCCGCGAACACCGCGAGCGGATACGTTGCGACTTCGCTCCACGGATAGCCCTTGCTCGGCTTCGGTGCGAACCGGTAAGCGGCCTCTTTGCGAATGGTGTCCGCGAGAGCGTCCCAACCCACTTGTTGCATAACGGCGAACGCCCACAGCGCACACGCGGCGCACGCAACGCTCACCGCGATGAGGTGCCGCCAGCCGAAGAGCAGCGCGAGTTGCCGACGCCACGCGAGCAGCGGAATCACCGTGAGGTAGAAGAACGCGGGCGCGGTCCACTTCGTGAGGGTGCCGCCCGCGACACACAGCAGCGCGAGCAGCATGTACGGATTTGGCGAGCGGGGGGCGTAAGCCTCCTGTTGGTTTTCACGTTCGAGATCGCGGTGAAACAGCACGATCGCGGCTGTGACCCAGCCCACGAGCGTCATGTCGATTTCCGCGCTCGGCACTTTATCGAGCCACAGCACCGAACACGGCAGCAACACCGCGACCAGCAACGCGGCCCGTTCACCCAACACGCGGCGGAACATGCCGTACACAAGCACGACGGCGAGTGTCGCGGCGAACACTGAGGGCAACCGTGCGGTCGCGGCGCTTACTTCGCCGAACGGCAAACTGCACAGCGCGATCGCGACGTAGTGCCCCGGCGGCTTCGTGAGGAACGGTTCGCCGTACAGCACCGGGTAGAGCCAGTGCCCTTCGAGACACGACCGGCCGATGATCGCGCGCAGCGATTCGGTACGGTACAGCGGACCTGATGCGACGCCGTACAGGAAGAGGAACGCGCACCATCCCGCGACGAACACCGGTGCGAACCGAATCGCGGGGAGTGTGGGGCGCAATGAGATGAGTGACGCGAGTCGAATCGGCGGCCTCCTTGCCACGCGACTTCCGAATTAAACAGCGGCCGGCTTTCGGTGTATCCATCCGATCACCGCGCCCAGTAGCCCGACAAGCCAGCACAGTGCGGGAACCCAGTCGCCGAAGGTCGCGTACAGCGAACCTCGCGTGTCGATCGGCACCACCGCGGTGACCACCGCTTCCACCTTCACCGACTTGCTCCAGTCGGGATCGGGCAGCGCGACCACGCGGCCGTCGGCGTCGATCACGCCGGAGATGCCCATGTTCACGCTGCGCACCACGGCGCGGCGAGCCTCGACGGCGCGGAACCGACAGATCGCGAGGTGCTGCTCGTGTTCCTCAGTGCCGTCGAACCAGCCGTCGTTGGAGATGTTCACGAGGAAGTTGACTGGTTCACTTCGAACGTATTGCCGCGCGAGGTAGGGGTCGGTGTCCTCGTAGCAGGTGAGGCACCCGAAGGTGAAGTTGTGGCCGTCGTGGGTCGCGAGCGGGAACCGCGTCCAGTTCTCGCCGGGCCGGCACGCGTAGTCGTGTTTGTACGGAGTGAACCATTTCATGAACGGCAGCGAGTTCTCGAGCGGCACGTACTCGCCGAACGGAACGAGGTGGATTTTATCGTAGCGCCCGAGCTTCGCGCCGTGCGTGTCGAGCAGGAGTGCGGAGTTGTACTTCCACGCGCGGCCGTCGTTCCATTCGAGACCGGTGAGACCGAGCAGAACGGGCACGCGTGGGCGCGCCGACGCGAACAACTTCTGACACTGCTCGGTGGCCCGCCGGAACTCTTCCGGCGGCGTGGAACCGGGTGCGATTTCGAGCCAGTCGGTCGGAAAGCACGTCTCCGGCCAGACGATGAGATCGGGCACCGGGTCGGCGTTGCTCGCCTGGTCATTGAGCGGTCCGTAGGATTCTGCGAGCGACTTCCCCTTCTTTATCTTCTCGAACTGCGGCACACTCCCCTGGAGCACCGCGACCCGTGGCCCGTCCGCGAACGTTGGGTGATCGAGGCGGAAGAAACCGTAGCCAACGCTGGCGGCGAGTAGCCCGACGGCGAAGGCGAGACCTCTTCCCCCGACCCCCTCCCCAAAGAAGGGAGGGGGAGCAGAACCCGACACAGAATCGCCCGAACTGTCCGCGGTGTCTTCGGTTTGAAGCCCCTCCCTTCTGAGGGGAGGGGTTGGGGAGGGGTTCTGCCCGACTCCCCACCGCAACCACCGTCGCACCGCGACCGACCGCAGCACCACTTCCGCGAGCGCGCCGTTCACCGCCGCGACGACGAACGACACCGCGTACGCGCCGCCGAGGTCCGCGATCTGGATCAGCGGTACGACCGCGTGCTGCGTGTACCCGAGGTAGTACCAGCCGAAGCCGATCATCTGGTACATGCCGACGTGCTTCATGAACGGGAAGCCGGTCGGGAAGTGCATCCGCATGTACTCGAACGCCACCCACGCGACCGGCACCGCGAGCGCCAGCGGCACGCCGAGTTTGTCGAGCCGTCGCAGAACGGCGAGCGCGCCAAGCCAGTACACCGGCATCACGACCGCGAGGCCGATCCATGACATGACCATCATCGGGTGTGCGACTCGGATCCACTTCGCCGCGAGCGCGAAGAACACCACGCCCCCGACGTAGGCCGCGAAGTACCGCCGCCGGTTCGACACCGGTGCGCGCACAAGAGTAAGCCAGGGAATGAGCGCGACGAACCCGATCGCTCCCAGGTCGAGCGGGAAGAACGCCATCCACAGCAGCACGCCGGAGGCGATCGCGGGCAGGAACACGCGAGGCTTCACGCGGAGTCCTTCCAATTTGTTGAGGCGAACCCCGGCCCACGAGGGCGGAGTGCGGTCGTGTGACGAATCACCCCCGCCCTTGTGGGCGGGGTTCGCCATTACAACAGCACTACGTCCACGATAGCGCCGCGGTCGGCGCGGGCATCACCCGCCGGCAGGCTGAGCAGCACGTCGGCTGGTTGCAACCCGACCAGGTCGGGCGAACCGGAACACGGTAGCGGGCGCACGCTCCAGCCGCCTTCGCCCAACTCCAGTTTCGCGGGGCGGTACGTCGGACGGTCGTTGCTTTCGGCCAAGCCTTCCGCCAGCGGCAGACGGATTGTGCGCGGACCGGCCTCCAGATGTCCACCCAGAATGCGGATCGCGGGCCGCACGAACAACTCGAAGCCTACGAACGAACTTACCGGGTTGCCGGGCAAGCCGAACACCAACTTCCCCTTCTCCGTGGTGCCGAACAGCAGCGGCTTGCCCGGTTTCACGCGAATCTGCCGGAAGTGAATCGTGACGCCAAGTTCCTTCAACACCTCGGGCACAAGGTCGAAGTCGCCGACCGACACGCCGCCCGCGATCAGCACCACGTCGGACACGTCGATGCCTTCGGCGACGAGCGATTTCGTGATGGCGCGGTCGTCGCGTGCGATGCCGAGGTACCGCGGAAGCCCGCCGCCGCGAACCGTCAGGGCGGTTAACATCGAGCCGTTCGAGTTGCGAATCTGCCCGGGCTTCGGCTTCATGTTCGCTTCGACCAGTTCGTCGCCGGTGACGATGATACCGACGCGCGGGAACGGGAACGCGGGCACCGCAGTCTTACCGACGCTCGCCAGCACGCCGAACGCGGCCGGGTTGATCGGCGTGCCGCGCGCCAGCACCACCGCCCCGGCTTTCATCTCGGTGCCCTGCGCGTACACGTGCTGACGCGACTTCACGTTCGTGTCGGTGATCTTCACACGACCGCCATCGAGCGCCTGTGCATCTTCTTGCATCACGACCGCGTCGGCGCCGTCGGGCAGCGGCGCGCCAGTGAAGATGCGGCTCGCTTCGCCGGCGCCGACGGGCTTGGTGGGCATCTTCCCGGCTGGCACTTCTTCGACTACCTTCAATTCGGCGTTGGGTGAATCGCAGTCGGCGCTGCGGACCGCGTAGCCGTCGCGGAGGGATTTGGGGAACGGCGGCGAGTCCATGTCCGCGACGATGTCCGCGGCGAGCACCTGCCCGAGCGCGGCGGTGGTGAGCGCGGCGACTTCGGTCTTGAGGGGCTTCGCGTGTTTGAGAATGGTGGCGAGCGCGTCGGCAACTTCGAGCATCGGTGAATCTCCCGGGGTTCGGATTGTATACCGATCCCGGGGAACCGATCTATCCTGACTTGACTTCTCCGCGGAACGCGGGCTTCCCGCGCTCCGCAGAGAAAACGCCCAGTCGCTGCTTCGTGTGGCCCGGTCCAAGGAAGGTCAGGCCGCGCTGGGGCTTGCCACGGGCAGGTCGTGGCCGCCGAACTCGTGTACGATTTCCGTGGCCCGATCGTGCGCGGCGCCTGCGGTAACCGCGATGACGAACGGGTCGGTCGAACCGGTTGCCGGGGCGATCACACCGCGCCGCGGAATGCCCATTCCGATCCACCCGCCGAGGAAGCTGAGGAACAGCGCACCAAACACACCGCACGTCACCGCGAGGCCGAACAGGTCGCTGGCACCGCTGGGCGGTGTCATCAGCCACACCAGCGCCGGCACAAGCCCGACCCCGAGCACGCACCCGACGAGACCACCCACAACCGCACCACCGAACGAGCGGTCCCGCTCCAGAAGGTCCGTCGTGTGGCCGTTCGGGAGCCGCCCGGTGTACCCGATCTGACGGTCACGGAACCCGGCGAGCCGTAACCGGTAAACGGCGTCGTCCGCGTCGTCTTGATTCTCGAACGTCGCAATCACATCCGCGGGGTGCAACCTGTTATCATGTGCTCACATCGCGAACCTCCCGTATTCGATTCGGGCGACCAGAATAACGAGAGCAACTCGCGCGCCGGACTTAGCACTGCGTCGCGGTGCTTCAAAGAAGTGTTCGGGACGATTGGTCCGAGGAAAATGAATGCCGACGATCTACATCGACGCGGACGCGTGCCCGGTCAAGGACGAGGTGTACAAGGTTGCGCGGCGGTACACAATGAAGGTGTTCGTTGTCGCGAACAGCACCATGCGAGTTCCGGCCGATGAGCTATTCGAACTGGTCGTTCAGGTCGGGTTTGGCGCAGCCGACGACTGGATCGCGGGCGTGATTGGGGCGGCGGACATTTGCATCACATCCGACGTTCCGCTGGCCGCTCGCTGCGTCGCGAACGGGGCGATCGCGCTCGACCCGAAGGGGCGGTTGCTCAACGCCGACACCATCGGTGAAGCGGTCGGGGTGCGCGACCTTCTGGAAGAATTGCGCGCAACCGGCGAGGCTCGCGGCGGACCGGCGCCGATGACAGCGAAGGACCGATCGCGGTTCCTGTCGCGGTTGGATGAAGCCATCGTCGCGGCCCGGCGGAAGTAAGAGACGACGACCTACCCCCGGCCCCCTCCCTGAAGGGAAGGGGAGAAAGAGTTTGCTCGCTGCGCTCGCAAACAACACGCGCCAAATTCCGCGAGCGTCACTCCCCTTCCCTTCAGGGAGGGGGCCGGGGTAGGTTCTTCTCACTTCCGCACGAACTCGTACGCGCCGGCGGGATACACGTTGTACGCAGTGGACGTGATGCCGTTACGCACCGTGCCCGCGAACGCCGGCGGCGACACGATGATCCGCACTCGCACCAGCACCGTTTCGCCCGGCTTCGCCAGACCCGCGTGAACCACCGCCGTCGGGAGGCTCGAGTCGAGCGTGTACACGTCCTGACCCCACAGGTTCCCTTGCCCGCCCGCTTGCACTCCCGTCACGCTGAACACGAACTCCTTGCCGAACTGGTTCTGGTAGTTGGCCAGATGCGCCGGACCCGGGATCGCGTTGGTCAGATCCTCCGCGGGCGCGTTTGCGCCGGTGCGGATGCTCCGCACGTCGGTCAACTTGAGTTGCTGCTCGCCAAACTGGAACGTGCCCACGCGTAGCATCTCGGCCGACAACTTGCCCGCGATCTTCGAGTCGCTCGTCTCGATCACGTCGAACTCGCGTTGCTCCAAGTTCGCGGACGACACTTTGTTCTTGATGAACGCGATGATCTCTTCGGAGCGGCGTGCGACCTCGGGGTCTTCGCTCTTTTGCGATTTCAGCAGGGGCGCGTACGCCCGCTCGCGGAGGATTTTCAGTTCGTCCGTCGCGGCTTCGCGGGCCTTGAAGTCCGAGTGGTTCAGTTTGGAGATCGCGAGGGCCACCTTCTCGGCCACGTCGGTCGGGACGCGAGTGGCGAACTCGATGCGCCGGATGTCGGCGACCGCGATCCGCAGGACGCCATGCTTGGTGACCAGTTCGAGCTTGTCGTCGAGCAACTTCAACTTCATGTCGCTGTTATCGACGTACTTCACCTCGACATCAACGGACGGCCCAGGCTTGCTCGGCTCGGCGGATTTTGGTGGCTGGGGACCGCCGCGCAGCGGGCTGGCGAGTAACCCAACGAACAGGACGACAGGGACGACCCAGAGAACCGTGCGGACCGCGGGCATGTGTTACCCTCCGAAGTGTGGGAACCGGAAGTGGCCGCTTCTCGCGGTTGAGAGGCTACTCGTAGGCTAATCGATTCCGTGCCGGGGCGGCTACCCCAGATTCGCGCTACCCGGCGCGAACGCGACTGAAGATGATCCGCGAAAAGCCGCGCCGGAAAGCATCTTCCCGCGGAATCGAGAACCGCACTCTGGCGCGAGCGCGGTACACTGAAACGTATCGCGAATCGTTCTTCGGGGTGTCCTGATGCTCATTCGGTTTTTCGCGGCGCTACTCGTAATTGCAACAGGGGGCTTACGCTCCCCGTTCGCCGAGGCCGCGGACGTGTCGTTCGAACGCGACGTGCTGCCGGTGCTCACTCGCGCCGGGTGCAACGCGGGCGCGTGTCACGGCAACCTCAACGGCAAAGGCGGCTTCAAGCTCTCGCTGAAGGGCGAAGACGTCGCTGGCGACTTCGCGGCGCTCACGCGCGACATGCTCGCACGCCGCACCGACCCGATTCGACCGAGCGAAAGCCTGATGCTCCAGAAGGCCACGGCGCAGGTTCCGCACGAAGGCGGGGCGCGGTTCGCGAAGACGAGCAACGAGTACGCGATCCTCAACGACTGGATTTCGCGCGGCTGCAAGTTCGATGCGCCTGGCGCGGCCACGCTTACCAAACTCAGTGTCACGCCCGCGAGCAAGATTCTGGTGGACCCAGCCGACCGGTTTCAGGTGAAGGCGTTCGCCAGTTTCTCCGATGGAAGCACGCGTGACGTAACCTCGCTCGCCGCGTTCGAGTTCACCGCGGTCGGTGTCGCGAAGATCACAAACGCGGGCGAAGTGATCCGCGAGCAGACCGGCGAAACCGTGCTACTCGTGCGCTACGCGTCGCGGGTCGCGCCGGTGCGCATCGTGTTCCTGCCTAACCGCCCAGTGCCGGACCTGAGCGCGTTCACCAGCAACAACGAGATCGATAAACTCGTGTTGGCGCAGTTGAAGGAACTCCGCCTGAAGCCGGCGGAACTCGCCCCGGACCATGTGTTCCTGCGCCGCGCGTTCCTCGACGCGCTCGGTATTTTGCCCACGCCCGCGGAGACGCGCACGTTCCTCAGTGACCCAGACCTGAAGAAGCGCGAGAAGCTCATCGACGCACTTCTCGTGCGGTCGGAGTTCGCGGAGTTCTGGGCGCAGAAGTGGTCGGACCTCCTTCGCAACGAAGAGAAGGCGCTCGACAAGAAGGGCGTCGCGGTGTTCTACCGGTGGATCGCGGCACAACTCGCCGCTGACCAACCCTTGAACGAATTCGCGCGCGACATCATCGCCGCGCGCGGCAGCACCTACGAGAACCCGCCGGCGAACTTCTGGCGCGCGATCCGCGACCCACTGATGCGTTCGGAGTCCGTCGCGCAGGTGTTCCTCGGAACGCGCATCGGCTGCGCGCGGTGCCACAACCACCCGTTCGACCGCTGGACGATCGACGATTACTACGGCTTCGGAGCGCTGTTCGCGCGCGTCGATTACCGCGTGCTGGAGAACAACAAGAAGGACATGCTCGACAAGCACGAGTTCGTCGGCGAACAGATCGTGTGGCAGAACCGCACGGGTGAGATGCCGAACCCGCGAACCAAGCAAAGCGCGAAGCCGCGATTCCTCGGTGCGCGCACGCCCAACATGAGCGATGCTGACGACCGACTCGCGGCAGTGGCCGACTGGATCGCGTCGCCCACAAACCCGTTCTTCGCGAAAGCACAGGTGAATCGCATTTGGCTGCACCTGATGGGCCGCGGCTTGGTCGATCCCAACGACGATTTTAGGGCAACGAACCCGCCAACGAACCCGGAGTTGCTCGACTGGCTCGCGAAGGACTTCGCCAAAGGCGACTTCCGTTTGAAGCGCATGGTGAAGACGATCATGCTGAGTCGCACATACCAATTAAGTGCAACCGTGCGAGACCGCACGACGATGGGCGACGAACTTCACAACTCGCACGCGGCGGTGGTACCGCTGGAAGCGGAGCAACTGCTCGACGCTCTGTCGAGCGTGACCGGCGTACCAGTGCAGTTCAAGGGTTACCCGTTGGGGATGCGTGCGAACCAACTCCCGGCCCCGCCACAGAGCGGTCGGCGGTTCGACGGCGTGAGCATGGGCGAGAAGTTCCTGAAGACGTTCGGCAAACCGGACCGGCTGCTCACCTGCGAGTGCGAGCGCAACGACGACCCCGGCTTACTGCAAGCGTTCCAGCTCATCACCGGCGAACTCATGAACTCGCTCGTGCGCGACGCAGACAACCGCGTGGGCAAGATGCTCTCCGCGGGCAAGACCGACGCGGAGATGCTCGACGAGTTCTACCTCGCGGCGCTGTGCCGAAAACCGACGACGCTCGAAGAGAAGAAGTTGCTCGCGCTGTTGACCGCCGCGAAGGACCGCCGCGCCGCGTGGGAAGACGTGCTCTGGGCGCTGCTCAACAGCAAGGAGTTTCTGTTGCGGAGGTGATCGCATTTATCGCCCCGTGGGGGCTACAAACCACCGCTCCGTAGCTGAAGACATTTGAGGCGAACCGTGATCGAACACACATCCGTCTCCCGCCGGGCCGTTCTCCGCGTCGGCGGTGCCGGTCTTCTCGGTATGTCGTTTCCGCAACTCCTCGCGGCAGCGGAAACGCCGCGCGCCAAGCACAAAGCGAGTGCTAAAGCCGTCATCTTCCTGCACCAGTGGGGCGGGCCGGGGCAGCACGAAACGTTCGACCCCAAACCCGATGCGCCCGATAACGTTCGCGGGTGGTACAAGGCCGGCAAGACGAAGATTCCCGGCATCATCTTCGGCGAACGCATCCCGAAGATCGCCGCGATGGCCGACAAACTCACGATCGTGCGCTGCATGCAGCACACGATGAAGAACCACAACTCCGCCGGGTACTACTCGCTCACCGGCGTCAGTCCGGCCACCGACGACCAGCGGCTTCGCGACTCGCTCGAACTCTTCCCGGCGTACGGCTCCATCGTCGATAAACTCAGCCCCGCACCGAAGGGCGCGGCCACGTTCGTCGCGTACCCGCACGTCATCGCGGACGGTAGCATTACGCCCGGCCAGCACGCGAGCTTCCTCGGCAAAGCGCACAGCCCGCTGTTCGTGAACCAGGATCCGAGCAAAGCCGACTTCAAGTTGCCCGAACTCACGCTCCCCGAGAATCTCAGCGTCGAGCGACTCGAGAACCGCAAAGACATCCTGAAGTTGATCGATGAGCAATCGGACCTGCTCGAAACGTCACTCGTCGCGCAGGGCTTGGACGAGAGCTACCAGAAAGCCGTCGCGATGCTCACCAGCCCGCGATTCAAGCAAGCCTTCGACCTCTCGAAAGAAACCAAGAAGACACGCGACGCCTACGGGCACACCACCTACGGCCAGGGGTGTTTGCTCGCGCGCCGCGTGGTCGAAGCGGGGGCGAAGTTCGTGAACGTGTACTTCGCGCGCTCGATCGGCGGGAAGGGGCAGGGATGGGACTACCACGGGTTCCGCGGCGAAGACGTGCCGGCGCGACTCGACGAGTTGCTGCCCATGACCGACCAAACGCTACCCGCACTGATCACCGACCTGGAAGATCGCGGAATGCTGAATGACACGCTCGTGGTGTGGGTGGGCGAGTTCGGGCGCACGCCGAAGATCAGTTCCAACGGGGGCCGCGACCACTGGCCGCAGTGCTACTGTGCCGTTCTCGCCGGCGGTGGCGCGAAGCGCGGGTTCGTGTACGGTTCGAGCGACAAGATCGGCGCCTACGCGACCGCCGGCCAGGCGCGCCCGGAAGACCTCGCGGCGACGATGTTCGAGGCGCTCGGCATCGATCCTGAAGCGGAGATCAAAGATAAGTTGAACCGGCCGCTTCCGATCGCGCGCGGCAAGCCGATCCGCGAACTGTTCGCTTAGCAAGTCTCAGGTCATAAAGTCGCAAGTCGTAAAGTCGGAGACCTTCGCCGTTGAGGTCTTCGACTTTACGACTTGCGACTTTATGACCTGAGACTATTTGCGACTGATCGCGTACAGCGTGTTCTCGGTGGTGACGAACAGCACGTCGTTCACCACGGTCGGCGTCGTGCGGATCGCCGCGGGGAACTCGATCTTCGCCATCAGATACTTTTTCTCGACCTTCGCACGCTCGGCCTTGTAGATGGTGCGCGCGGTCTTCAGGTCAGGGGCGACCCTTGCGGCTTCGACGCCGTCGATTACCTCAGGCTTCGGGTTGTGACGGAACACGAACAGGTCGCCGCTCTCGTTCGCCAGCAACACTTTGCCGTCCACGAAGTACGGCGATCCCCAGATGCTCGACTTCGTGTCGTACTGCCAGTAGAACTTGCCGGTCTTCGCGTCCAGGCAGTGGAGGATGCCGTGCAGCTCCGCCGCGTACACGAGGCCGTCCACGACGGCCACGTTGCTCATCGTGCGCCCGAACGTGAAGTCGCGCGGCGCCCACTTGCGCGATTCCTCGCTGCCGTACTTCCACGCGACCGCCGATGCCGGGTTCGGCTTCGTGATGACCTTCTCGTCGCCGTTGGGCTGCTTCTCGATCCGCACGAGCAACTCCGGGGACACGTCGCGCTCCGGTGCTTTCGCGCCGAGTTCGATGGCTTTCTTTAAGTCGATGCACCAGAGGGACGCGGTGCCGGTGCTCCATTCCGGGTCTTCGCCGGTGCCGATGAGCACGCGGCCGTTGTGAACGACCGGCGTGCCGAGGAAGTGGTTCTTGTCCCCGCTGGCGTCCAAATTGTGTTTCGCGCCCTTGCGGTTGCAGTCGAACTTCCACAGCAACTTGCCGGTCGCGGGGTCGAACGCGCGGAGCCAGCCGTCGCCCTGCGCGTGGAACACCTGCGGCACCGGTTCGTCCGCGTAAGTGGGGCTGGACCATTGCCCGTGCAGAATGCCCTTTCCGGGCGAGTTGTCTTTCCACAGCAGTTTGCCCGTGTTGCGGTCGAGGCAGATCAGACTCGGCGCTTCCGGTGCCGGGATGTTGACGTGGCTCTCGTCAACGCCGTTACTGGTCTGCACGAACAGTCGGTCCCCCACGATCAGCGGACACCCGTTCGACATGTTGTGTGGCTCGACGCCCAGTGCCTTCATCATGTCGAGTTCCCAGATGATGTCCGCGTCGGTCGCGGTGTTGTACTTCTCGTTCTGAAAACCCTGGTTGCCGTTCGCGAAGCCGTTCGCGTCTGCACACACCACGCGGCACTGATTGCTGACGTAGTACACGCGATCACCAACAATGGTCGGCGTCGAAGCCAGCCCTTCCTTCGGCCAGTTGGCGACCCCCGCGACGAACAACACGTCATGAACGGCTTGCCAGAGGAACTTGCCCGTCTTCTCGTCGAACACCATCAAGACCCCTTTGTCGATTGGGTGCGGCACGCCAGCCTTGTCGCGCACGGTGTCGCGGAGGTTGCGTGGGCGCTCGTTGTTGGTGCCGACGTAGACCTTGCCGCCAGCGACGACCGGTTGCGTGTAGGAGCGCGAGCCGAGGTTGGCCTTCCACAGCACCCAGTCCGCTTCCCATTTCTTGACCGCGTCTACTTCGTCCCACTGCGGTCCTTCTTTTGGGAACGCCGTCAGTTTCTCGCGCGGGTTGACCATGTTGCGCGCGGGTGTGCCGCCAAACATGTGCCACGCGTTCGGCGGTGGGCCTTTCGGCACCGGCGCAGCGCCAAGCGGGAGCGCGAGAAGGGCAAGTAACACCGCGAACAGCGCGAGACGGGACATGGCGAAGTTCCCGGGTGACGTGAAGAGTCAGACGCTGATACCGTCACGCAGAGGCGCGCTTACATGCGGGACCGCGTTTGACTTCCCCGCGACCCGCGGCTAACCTTTACTCACCCCGCCAACACACTCCATCCACGCGCGGAGCTTGTCAGCGTGCTTCAATCTTCCCGTAAGTGTGCCGGTCCGAATCGTCGTGACGTTCTGCGCTTCGGCTCGGTGGGGCTTGCGTCCGCCGCGCTCGGGCCGCTATGCGCGCACAAGGCGCGCGCCGCGGACCACACCACCAACGATCCCGCAGTGATCTTCGTCTGGCTGCCCGGCGGGCCGCCGCACCAGGACACGTTCGACATGAAGCCGGACGCGCCCGCCGAATACCGCGGCGCGTACAATCCGATCCGCACGAACGTGAATGGCATCCAGATTTGCGAACACCTGCCCAGACTCGCGACCGTGACCGACAAGTATTCCATTATTCGCTCGGTGGCTCACAAGTTCGCGGACCACGGCGGCGGGCACAAGCGGTTCCTCACCGGGCGCGACCCGCTCCAACCGGCCGGCTTCGTGAACGACACGCCGATGGTCGGGTCGATGGTCGCGGAGGTGCTGAAGTCGAAGAAGGCCGCAGTGCCGAACTACATCGCCGGCACCGACGGCGGTCGCCAGCACATCGACACGTTCAGTTTCGGCTCCGCGTACCTCGGTCCGCAGTCGCACCCGCTCACCATCCACGGCGACCCGGCCGACAAGAAGTTCGAGGTGAAGAACCTGTCCGTGCTACCGGGTACCGAAGACAAACTGAAGGACCGGCTCGCGCTGCTCAACAGGTTCGACACGCCGCTCGCCGGGCCGGACCTCGCGGGCCGGGCGAGTGCCATGAATGCGACACGCAATCGCGCGCTAGACCTCATCACCACGGACACCGCGAAGCACGCCTTCGACCTGACGAAGGAATCGGCGAAGACCCGCGACCGCTACGGCATGCACCGCTACGGACAGCGCGCGCTGCTCGCGCGCCGGTTGGTGGAGGCCGGCGCGACGTGGGTGACGATGGTGATGGAGAACGCGACCCCGCTCGGCGAGAGCATGAAGCAGGACCACACGTACAACTGGGACTCGCACGCGGTCAACTGTCACATCTTCGAGGACACGAAATTCAAGTTGGGCTTTCTCGATCAGGCGATTTCGGCGCTCATCGAAGACCTTTACACGCGCGGCTTGAACAAACGCGTGCTGCTGGTGGTGACGGGCGAGTTCGGTCGCACGCCGAAAATCGAATACTCGAAGGGAACGCACACCGGCGTGACGCAACCCGGACGCGACCACTGGCCACAGGCGCAATCCATCTTGGTGAGCGGCGCGTGCAAAACCGGCATCACGGTGGGCAGCACGACCGCGAAAGCCGAAGTGCCGAAGGACCGCCCGCTGTCGCCGAACGATCTGTGGGCGACGGTGTTTGACCACCTGAACATCGACTTCAACAACACGAGTTTCACCGATGGCACCGGCCGGCCCATGCCAATGCTGCCGTATGGCGATGTGATTAGCGAGTTGGTGTGAGGATGAATTCCGTTTAGCCGCGACCGCGTAGTCCGCCGAGGAACGCGCCCCACGTCACACCCAAAACTGGTGTTCAGGTCGTGTCGTCAGGAGAGCGCTGCGAGGATAACAAGGGTGCGACGTGGCGCGCTCGCCTTTGGCTTGCGGCCAACGTTCTGCGCACCTCAATTAATCTGCACAATCCCGCCCTTCACCTGTGTTATGCCGCTGCCCTCGATTGCCACCATCGGCGCTCCCACCTTCACCTGCGCGTCGCCCGTCAAGGCGACCGTCGGCGCCTTCACGGTTACGCCCGCGGGGCCAACTTCCACCGAACTGCCGCCGGATTTCAGCGTCACCATCGCCGCGTCGATCAGGATGCCGCTCGCGTTGATGACAATGCGGTGGGCGACTTCTCCCGTGGTGGTGAGGCCCGCAGCGGCGAGGCGGTCAAGGCCCTCGATCACGACATGGCTCCCGAGGCCCTCTTGGTGCCGTTGGGCATCCTGGAGTTGAACCGCGGGGCGGTGCCGATCCACCAACCGTGGTTCCTGTTCGGCCACTCGAAGCAGACCTCAGACTTCCTGGCCGACGGCCTCGACCAGTGGTGGCGGGAGCGGAAGGCGGTCCATCCCGGCGTCGGACGTCTTCACATCGAGTTGGACAACGGCCCTGAGATCGCCAGTTCGCGGACGCAATTCCTGAAGCGGATGGTCGAGTTCGTGGACCGGCACCGGGTGTCGGTGGAGTTGGTGTACCTGCCGCCGTATCACAGCAAGTACAACCCGATCGAGCGGTGCTGGGGGATCCTGGAGCGGCACTGGAACGGGGCATTGCTGTCGTCGGTGGCAGACGTGCTGCGGTGGGCCGGGACGATGACCTGGCGAGGGCTCCGGCCGATCGTCCGAGAGACGACGGTCGTGTACGAGCGGGGCGTGCGTCTGACGAAGGCAGCGTTCCTCCCCATCACCGCGCGGCTGACCCGCTCCGCCACCCTGCCCAAGTGGAGTGTCACCATCCGACCCAAGGAGCCGGGAGATTAATTCCCCGCTGTTGCCTAAAACCCCAGATTACCTGGCTTTCTTCCCTGTGTAGCCACGGGGATCGGAGTTCGAGTTGACCTTCGGAGGACGGCCCTTCTGGGCCTCCTGACTTACCATCGGGGCAGAGTCGCGGAGTTTCGATTCTCCCAGCGCGGGCGTCGAGGAGGCGTGCTTTCCACCTGGCGCCCTGGGCTTGTCAGCGCGCGAACCGGCCGCTATATTCGGATTATTCGTGCTGTTAGTCTGAGCGAATTGGGGAATGGTGTAACGGTAGCACGAGTGACTCTGACTCACTTAGTCTAGGTTCAAATCCTAGTTCCCCAACTCAACCGAAGGCCCGCCCCAACAACGAGTTGCGGTGGGCCTTCTGCGTTTTGTAACGATCAAGTATTTCGAGGTAGACCACAGGCTAGACCAAGATAAATCCTTCTTGGCTCACTCAAACTCTCCCGACCTGTCGAAGAGCGCGCGAGGAACGAAGGCCAAGGACTACCTGAACGACCGTGGGTTCCGCATCCTCGCAGCCTGACCTTCCCCAAGAAAAATGGACACGAAGTTAACGGCGTTTCTGGTTGTACGTCCGTTCAAACTCATCGGGGGAGAGGAACCCCAGCGAGGAGTGCAAGCGGACGCGGTTATAGAACACTTCCAGGTACTCGAAGATCTCGGCCCGTGCCTGGTCACGGGTCGCGAACATCTCGCTTCTTGCGATCTCGCACTT
>CAMDQN010000097.1 GCA_945905925.1 Singulisphaera sp. GP187 | reverse complement strand
GAGACAAGAACCAAGCAGGTTTCGTCTCCTCACTCCTCACTCCTCACTCCTCATTCCTCACTTTTTCTTCGCCGCGCGGGCGGCATCCAGGGCCTTCTTCTTCGACCCCATCTTGTTGCGGACCGGCTTCTTTGGGGCAGGGATCAGATCACAGGTGCCGCCAGCCTTCTCGATCGCCACTTTCGCGGACTTCGAGAAGTGGTTGGCGCGCACCGTCAACTTCTTGGTCAACTTCGCCGCGCCGTCACCGAGGATGCGCAGGTGATCGAATGACCCGACCACGAGCCGCCGCGTCTTCAGCGACGCCATATCGACGGTGCTGTTCGCGTCGAATGCTTCGAGATCGCCGACGTTCACGACCACAGCGGTCTTGTCCCAAGTGGCGTGGCTGAAGCCGCGCTTGGGCCACCGGCGGAACAGCGGCATCTGGCCGCCTTCAAACAGACCGCTGGGCAGATCGGCTCCGGCGCTGGCGTACTGGCCCTTATGGCCGCGACCGCTCGTCTTGCCGTGGCCGGAGCCGATGCCGCGACCGACGCGGCGCTTGAGCTTCCGCTTATCGACGCCGGGGGAGGAAACAGTTAACAGGTCCATTAGAGTTGTACCCCCCGCAAGCGGGCGACGTCTTCCTTCGTGCGAAGTTGCGACAACCCGTTGAGCGTGGCTTTGACGAGGTTCAGCGGGTTCGTGCTGCCGTGAACCTTGGTGAGGATGTTCGTGATGCCCGCAGCCTGGAGTACTTCGCGCACGCCCGGACCCGCTTTCACACCCGTACCGGGACCGGCAGGAACGAGAATCACCTTGCTCGCGCCGTACTTCCCGATGACGCGGTGCGGAATGGTACTGCCGCGTACGGAGACCTTCTTGGAGCGCTGGACGTTGCCCTCGCCCTCCTTGATGGCCTTCTCCACGGCGGGCGGCACTTCGTTAGCCTTGCCGTAGCCGTAGGAAACACGGCCGCGCTTGTCGCCGACGACGACGAGCGCGTTGAAACTGAACCGCCGGCCGCCCTTGACGACGCAGGCGGACCGTCGAATTTTCACGACGAAATCGACCAGCGCGTTGTCGCGCGAGTCGCCGTCGCCTCTGCCATCCCGTCGCTCACGCGCCATTTCGTCAGCCCTCTTGGGAGGATGGGACATCCCCCACTTGGAATATCGCTCGTTGTATTTCTCGTTCGCAGAGTCGTGGCCTGAACGATCGCGGTTTAGCGTTGGACCCGGAGGGGCGACGTTGGACCCTCTGGATCCAACGCTAAACGAAAATCGCAGCCGTGCCAACAGCTCCGACTTTACTTCTTATCGCCTTCCGGTTTCTTCTTCTCTTTCATGGCGAACTCGCCCTTGGGTTTGGCGTCTTTCTTCTCGACCTTGGGCTTCGCTTCTTTGGCCGCAACCGCAGGCGCCTCGGCCTTCTCCTTCGGTGCCATCTTGGCCTTCATCGCATCGAGGTCGGTGCAGACCAACCCGGCTTCGGTGGCCGCGACCGCGAGCGCCGCGATGCGCCCGTGGAACCGGAACGCGCCGCGATCAAAGGACGCGACCGTGATGCCCTTCGCCTTGGCCGCCTCCGCGAGTTTCTTGCCGACTTCCGCGGCAGCTTTCACGTTGCCGCCATGCTTCAAGCCGGAGCCCTTGCCCTGGCTGGTCGCAGCGGCGAGCGTGATGCCGTTGAGGTCGTCGATCAACTGCGCGGAGATGTGCAAGTTGCTGCGGTTCACGCTGAGCCGCGGCTTCGCGGGCGTGCCGTAGATAATCTTGCGCACGCGATACCGCCGACGCTCCGCCCGCTTCAACTTGTGCTTTTGTGCGTTCATCTTGCTTGTCCCTGGTCATTAGTCATTGGTCATTGGCTGAACGCGGCACCGCGATCGTCAACAACAGAGACTAATGACTAATGACTAATGACTAATGACTACTTCCCAGCAGCGAAGGACTTGCCTTCCTTGCGGCGGACGACTTCGGTCTCGTACCTGACGCCCTTGCCCTTGTAGGGTTCCGGTTTTCGGCTCGCGCGGATTTCCGCGGCGAACTGCCCGACCTTCTGCTTGTCCGCGCCGGTGACGATAATCGTGGTCGGGTCAGGAACCGCAACCGTAATACCTTCGGGAGGGTTGTGAACGATGCGGTTCGCGTACCCCACCGTTAACTCGACGCCCTTGCCTTTGGCCGCAGCCTGAAAACCAACGCCCTCAATCTTCAACTTCTTGGAATAGCCGGTGGTGACACCGACGACCATGTTGTTGATGAGCGCGCGGGTAAGACCGTGGAGCGCACGGTTCTGGCGCACGTCGTCGGGTCGGGTGACTTTGAGCGATTTCCCGTCGGACTCGATCTTCATGTTCGGGTGCGCGGTGAGTTCGAGTTTGCCCTTCGGCCCCTCGACCTTCACGTTGCTGCCCGTCACGGCGATCTTTACCCCGGCGGGGATGGGGATCGGCTGTTTCCCAATTCTTGACATTACTGCATTCCCTTTGGCTTCACTGGACGCTTGGCCCAGGTCGGAGCCATTGTTTGGTGGTTGGTGGTTGGTGGTTGGTGTTTTGGGACAAACTCCGGTCGCTGACGCTCCCGACTCGCCAAAAACACCAAGCACCAAACACCAAACACTAAAATCACCACACCGTGCAGAGAATCTCACCGCCGACCTTGGCCTTCTTCGCCTGGCGGTCGGACATCACGCCACGGCTCGTCGAGAGGATAGCGATCCCCAAGCCGTCGAGAACGCGCTTCACTTCTTTGTAGCCCTGGTACACGCGGCGACCCGGCTTCGAGTACCGCTCGATGTGGCGAATGACTCGCTCACCGTCCGGGCCGTACTTCAGAAACACTTGCAGAACGACGTGCGGTTGGCCGAGTTGTTCGACCTCCGCGAAGTCTTTCTGCTTGCCGCCACCTTCCACCTGCGTCTCGGTGTAGAGACCGGTGCGGTAGCCGAGGAGGAAGCCCTCTTCGAGCAGCACCTTGGCGACGGCAACCTTCAACTTGGTGGCCGGCATTTCGACGAGCGGGCGCTCGATACTGTTAGCGTTGCGGATGCGTGTCAGCATGTCCGCGATCGGGTCGGTCATCATGGCAGAGCCTCGTGTTTCGTGTTTTGTGTTTGGTGTTTAGTGTCTTGTGTTTGGTTGTCGCGGCGGCCCGTCACCGGCGTCGGGAGGGCACGATCGAAACACCAAACACAAAACACCAAACACAAAAAACGGTTACCAGGACGCCTTGCGCACGCCGGGGATCAGCCCGTCGCTCGCAAGTTTACGGAAGCAAATGCGGCAGCAGCCGAACTTGCGGTACACGGCCCGCGAGCGCCCGCACAACTGGCAGCGCCGAACGATCTTGACGAGCGTACGCCCGGGCAGCACCTTCTTGGGGTCTTGCTGCGAGACCGGCTTCTTGAGTTCGGTCTTGTGCGCCGCGATCGCCGCCAGTTGGCGGCGGTACGTCGCTTCTTTCGCGTTGGTTGACATCGCGTGAGGGTCTCTCGGTGCGGCGTTCCGACTCGGAACCCAAAGTTACGCACTTTGGGGGAGCCAGCCGTTCCACGTATCAGAAGGCAGAGAACGAAGGCCAGAAGTCAGAGTACAGAGAAGCCAGCAAGCCGCTCGCTTCTTCGCCTTTCCTGGCCTCTGGCTTCTGACCTCTTCTTACTTTGTCTCTTCCCGGAACGGCATCCCAAAGGCGCGGAGCAGTTCGCGGGCCTCGTCGTCGTTCTTGGTCGTCGTCACAAAGGTGATATCCATCCCCTGCGTGAACGTCACCTTGTCCGGGTCAATTTCGGGGAACACGAGTTGTTCCGTCAGACCCATGCTGTAGTTGCCGTTGCCGTCGAAGCTCTTCGGGTTGATCCCGCGGAAGTCGCGGATACGCGGCAGCGCGAGGTTGATCAACCGATCGAGGAACTCGTACATCCGTTTGCCGCGGAGCGTGACGCGGCAACCGATCTCGTAGCCCTCGCGGAGCCGGAAACCGCTCACCGCGACGCGGGCTTTCGTGATCTGAGCGCGCTGCCCGGCGATGAGGCCGAGGTGCTCCGCCGCGACCTTCATCCGCTCTTTGTCTTGGAGAGCTTTGCCGACGCCCATGTTCAGGACGATCTTCGAGAGCTTCGGGAGGCTCAACCGGTTTGTCCGGCCGAACTTCTTACCGAGCGCCTCGACGATCTCCTTGTTGTACTTGTCCAGGAGTCGCGGTGGAGCAGACGTCATTGTTGCAGCGGCCATCGGGGGTTTCCTTCGTGCGACCTATGGCGAACCCACGGTAACGGGTCCGGTACGGGTCATTTTTAGTGTTTGGTGTTTGGTGTTTGGTGTTTGGCAAAGCCACGACCTGCCGGTCACGCTCCCGAACAACCGACACGAAACACGAAACACGAAACACTAAACACTCTTCTTCGCAGCGACCTTCGCCTTCTTGAGTACGCGAAGACGTGTGCCGCTCTTCTTGGCGAACAGTTCCTTGCTGCCATCCGGCAGCGAGCGGACACCGACGCGGGTGGGCACGCCTTTGACCGGGTCGAGGAGCATGACGTTCGAGGCGTCGATCGGCATCTCCTTCGAGAGCCGCCCGCCCTGCGGATTCCGGCGCGACGGCTTCAAGTGCCGGTACACGCGATTCACGTTCTCGACAACAAGTTTGCCCTCGGCGTGGATGACTCGCAGCACCTTGCCGCGGGCGCCCTTGTCGTCTCCGGCGATCACCTGGACCACGTCGTTTTTACAGATATACATTTCCGTCTCACATTTAAGATTGCAGATTTATGATTGACGGTTTCAGAAGACGCTTCCGACTTCGTGAACCAACTTTCAATCATCGATCTTCAATCACAAATCCTCAGACGACTTCGGAAGCCAGACTCAGGATCTTATTGAATTTCGCGCGCAGTTCGCGGGGAACCGCGCCGAATATGCGGGTGCCACGCGGGTTGTTGTCATTGTCGAGCAGCACCAGCGCGTTGCGGTCGAAGCGGACGTAGGAGCCGTCCTCGCGGCGGGTCGCTACGCGGGTGCGGACCACAACGCCCTTGACTACGTCACCCTGCTTCACGTCGCCACCGGGCAGCGCCTTCTTGACGCTCGCGCGGATGATGTCGCCCAGATACGCGACCCGGCGCTTGCTGCCGCCGAGTACCTGGATACACATCACTTCCTTCGCCCCGGTGTTGTCGGCCACATCGAGGTAGGTATACATCTGGATCATGACTGCCTCTTGGATTGACGATTGCAGATTTATGATTGGTGATTGAAGCGGGAACGGCGCCGAACGCTTTTCCCAATCGTCAATCTCAAATCATCAATCCCCTACTTCTTCTCTTCGGTCTTGGCTGGGGTCGCGGCGGAAGCGGCATCGCTGCCCGCGACGGCGCCTTCGAGGTTCGAGAGCGTACGACTCGGCGCGAGCTTGACGATCTTCACCAGGTTCCAGCGCTTCATCTTGGAAAGTGGCCGGCTCTCGACGATCTCGACCGTGTCGCCGAGATGCGACTCGTTCGCCTCGTCGTGGACGTAACACACCGTCCGGCGCTTGACGTACTTGCCGTACTTCGGGTGGCGGACCAACCGCTCGACCTCGACGCGCCGGGTCTTGGCCGTCTTGTCGCGGGTGACGACACCTTCGAGAATCCGCTGGGCCGTGGTCTTCGTGTTGGTATCGGCCATTATTTACCACTCCCCTTCGGCGCGTTCTTCTTGGCGTCGGGCTTCGGCGCGTCTTTCTTCGTGTCCGGCTTCTTCACATCGACCGGTGCCGTCACGGTCGCGGGTGCGACTGGCGGCGCGATTGGCAGTTTCCCGCCTTTCGCCACGTAGAACCGCGTGAGTCGCGAGCCTTGACGGTGGGCCGTACGCTTCCCCGGCAGCCCCGCATCTTCCTTCGCCTTCAGCGACGCGATGCGGGTGCCGAGTTGGTCGGTCGAGAGGCCACCGAGTTTGACCAGTTCCTTTTCCCGTTGCAGCGTGCGGATGCGGGCGATGTCGCGCCGCGCCTTCCGAATTTCCGACGGCGTTTCGAGCCGGTCGGTCGCCGACTGGAACCGAAGTTGGAACAGGTGTTTCTCGGTATCCTTGAGGGCGAGCGACAACTGTTCGTCGCTCATCCCCCGGAACTCTTTCATACGGTTCGGCATCACTTCACCTGCGGTGATAGTGTTTGGTGTTTGGCGTTTTGGTGTTTGGCGAAAATCCGAAGCAGACGACTTCTGCTCGTTCACTCAACACTCAACACTCAACACTCAACACTCACTAGACGTTGGGCCGCCGGGTTACGAACCGGCACTTGAACGGCATCTTGTACGCGACGCGAGCCAAACACTCTTTGGCCGCGCTCTCGGGGATGCCGCCGATCTCGAACAGGATCAGCCCCGCCCGGACGACGGCGGCCCAGTACTCGGGTTCGCCCTTGCCCTTACCCATTCGCGTTTCGGCTGGGATCGAGGTCACCGGCTTGTGCGGGAACACGCGGATGTAGTACCGGCCCTCACCGGAGACAAACCGCGTCATGGTCACACGCGCGCTCTCGATGCACTCGGCCGACAGCCAGCCGCCTTCGAGCGTTTGGAGCCCGAAGTCGCCGTAGGCGACGTAGTTGCCGCGTTGCGCGAACCCCTTGATCGGCCCACTGTACTTGCGCCGAGTCGTGCGCCCGCGGACCACGCCGCGCGACGCTTTTCGGAACTTCACCCGCTTGGGCATCTGAGGCATCGCCGCACTCCCCCGTCAAATAGTCGCTTCGTTCTGCTCTTGTAGGGTGGGCACTGCCCACCACGCTTTGCAAAGAGGTGGGCGGTGCCCACCCTACAAAGACCACCCACCCTTAGCGGCCACCGCCGCCGCCGCCGAAACCACCACCGGCACCACCACGACGCGGACGGCGTTTCTGCGCCTGGCCCGCGGCCGACGCATCGGTCGTGTCAGCGATGTCGCCGGTGAGGTAGTCGCCTTGGTTGACCCAAGCCTTGATCCCGATGTTACCCTGAGGCGTGGTCGCCTCGCAGAACCCGTATTCGACCTTGCACCGCAGCGTCGAGAGCGGGATGGAGCCTTCCATGCCCTTCTCGCAGCGGGCCATTTCGGCACCACCGAGCCGGCCGGACAACTGGAGCTTCACGCCCTTCGCGCCGCCCTCCATCGCCCGCTGCATGGCCTGTTTCATCGTGCGGCGGAAACTGGCTCGCTTTTCGAGTTGCTCCGCGATGTCTTCGGCGATGAGTTGGGCATCGATCTCCGGCCGCGTCACTTCGACGGTCTTCACCTCGATGTGCCGCCGGGTCAACTTCTCCAGCGCCTTCGTGAGCTTGTCGATCTTCTCGCCCTTCTTCCCGATGATCGCCCCAACGCGGCTACTGGTGACGACGACGGTCACTCGCTCGCGGGTGCGCTCGATGCGGATGTCGGCGATAGCCGGCCGCTGCTCCTTGCGGTCCTTCTTGTTCGTGAGGAACTTCTGGATGAACGCGCGGATCGCGACGTCTTCCAGCAGCAACTCGGCGAACGAGTTACCGTCGGCGGACGGGGAATTCTTGGGTGCGTACCAGGTACTCCGCCACGGCCGCATGATGCCGGTTCGGAACCCCGTCGGTCGTACTTTCTGGCCCATGATTCGGTCCTCACGCTCCCCTGCGGGTCGCGGCTAAACGTCCTGATGCGTCGTTGTGTCGTCTCGCAAACAAGCGAGGGGCCAGCCTTCTGCCGGCCCCCGCGCCGAACTCAGCCAACCGTTACGCGGTGGGTGCGATGGGGGTCGTGGTCGGCGCCTCTGGTGTCGTCGTTTCGACATCGGCGCCCGTTGGTGCCGGCGTGCCCGTAATCCCGGCCGCGGACGCCGGCGGCACGAACGCTTCTTCGGGCGGGTCGGACAGCGTCACGTGGATGTGCGACATCCGCCGCTTGATCCCGAACGCGGTGCCCCGGGCGCGCGGTTGGATGCGTTTGAACGTCGGGGCGCCGTCCACGCGGCACTCCGAGACGATCAGGTTATCCGGGTCCGGGCACTCCTGGTCGTCGGCGTTCCCGTAGGCGCTCTGAACAACCGAGAGGAGCAACTTCGCGCCGCGGTTGTGGTAGAACCGCAGGAGCTGCAGCGCTTCGTCCACGTTCTTGCCGCGGATCAGATCGGCGAACAGCCGGATCTTCCGGGGGCCGGTGTCCGCGAACCGATGTAGAGCTTTGTAGTCCATGTTAGTTTTCAGTGTTCAGTGTTCAGTGTTCAGTGTTCAGTTCAAAATGTTCGGTCGGTGCCCCGCCGAAAAAGCCAGCGTGTCGGACTGAAAACTGAACACTCAAAATCACTTACCCGCCGGGGCAGCGGCTGCAGCCTTCTTGCCGCCGGAGTGCCCCTTAAACGTTCGCGTCGGGGAGAACTCGCCCAACTTGTGGCCGACCATGTCTTCGGTGACGTACACCTTGATGAACGTCTTGCCGTTGTGAACGAGGAACGTCGCTCCGATGAATTCGGGCACGATGGTGCAGTCCCGCGCCCAGGTTTTGAGCGGCTCCTTGTCCCGACCGCCCTGCTTTTCGACCTTCCCCAGTAAGCGGAGATCGACGTGCGGGCCTTTTTTCAGTGAACGGCTCATGCTCTACGTCCGCCTCTTCGGCTCTCTGCCGGTACAAAACGAAAACCCGGTTCACGCGGACCGGGACTGTTCACATTAGCAACCGCCGCGCGGAAAACTAGTTGCAATTCCGAAGAACCTACCCTACATCACGCGGTGTTCTGGAACGGACCAGCCGGCCGGCGGCGGATAATCGCCTTGCCACCGGGCTTGCGGTCGTGGCGGGTCTTGCCGCCCTTTGCGGGCACGCCCGTCGGCGACACCGGGTTACGACCGCCCTTGCTGCGACCCTCACCACCGCCCAGCGGGTGGTCGGTCGGGTTCATACTGGTGCCGCGGTTGTGGGGCTTGCGACCCTTCCACCGCATCCGGCCCGCCTTGCCAATGCTGATGTTCATGTGCTCGGCGTTCGACACAACGCCGATGGTCGCGCGGCACTTGCTCGACACGCGACGGATTTCACCGCTCGGCATCGTGAGCTGTGCCCACTCTTTTTCGCGAGCCGTAAGGACCGCACCACACCCGGCGCTGCGGCAAATCTGGCCGCCCTTACCCGGAATCATCTCGATGTTGTGGATGGTCATGCCGAGCGGCACCTTCCACAGCGGCATGCAGTTGCCCGGTTTCGGCTCGACCAAGTCGCTCTCGCCCGAGATTACCTTGTCGCCGGCCTTCAGGCCGTTGGGCGCCAGGATGTAGGTTCGGGAGAACTCGTGCTTGTCGTCGCGCGGGTACTCGATCAGCGCGATGCGACTGGTGCGGTTCGGGTCGTACTCGACCTGAATCACGGTCGCCATGACTTCATCGCGCACGCGCTTGAAGTCGATCTTGCGGTAGCGCTGCTTGTGGCCACCCCCACGGAACCGCACGCAGGTGATGCCCTGGTTGTTGCGCCCGCCTTTTTTTGGCTTCGGCGCCAGCAGCGACTTCTCGGGCTTGTTCTCGTTCGGGTTGGTGCAGTCCGCGAAGTCGGACACCATCCCCGAACGGCGGCCCGCGGAAGTCGGTTTGTATTGCTTGATACCCATTGCATTTAGTCCTTGGTCATTAGTCCTCGGTCACTGGCCCCGAGTCATTTCCCGCCCGACAACCGCGTGTCGAACCAATGACCAAGGACTAATGACTAATGACCACCGTTAGAAGAACTCGATCTTGTCTTCCTCGTTCAGCGTGACGACAGCCTTCTTCCAGGTCGGGAGCTGGCCCATCGACTGCTTGAACCGGCGTTTCTTGCCTTCGCGCACCTGGGTGCGAACGGCCTCGACCTTCACGTTAAACAACTCTTCGACCGCGGCCTTGATCTGCGTCTTGGTCGCGAGCGGGTTCACCTGGAACGCGTAGGCGTTGTACCGTGTGCTCTGGTGCGTGCCCTTCTCGGTGACGAGTGGGCGAAGGATCACCTGGTACGATCGGAGTTCGATGCCCGACTCGCCGTGAACGCACGGCTTGCGGAGCGCGAGTTTGCGCTGATACTTTTTCGGCTTCGGTCGTGTCGTTGCCATCTCTTACTCCACCCCCGGTCTTGCGGCCGGGGTTCGCCGATTCGTTTTTTCCCCTCTCCCACATTAGGGGAGAGGGGAAAACCAAAAACCTACTCGGCCGCTTTGCCGGCGGCCCGCAGCGCCTCGAATGCGGAGCGTGTCAGCACGAGTCGCTTCTGCTTGAGGACGGTGTAACAGTTGAACTCGGCAGCGGGCAGCACCTTCACGCCCTGGATGTTGCGGGCCGACTTGTACACGTTCGTATCGAGTTTCTCGGTGCCGATCAGCACGGTCACGTCGGCCAGGGTGATGTCCTTCTCGCCTTTCTCGGTCGTCTTCTTGCCGATCTTGATGGCCTTGAGGACACCAGCCATTTCTTTCGTTTTGGGGGCGCCGAAACTCAGGTCTTCGACGATGATCGCTTGCCCGTCCAGGAACTTGGACAGGATCGCCATGCGGGTCGCGGCCTTCACGGCCTTCTTCGGCAGGTGGTACTCGTAGTCGCGCGGCTTCGGGCCTTTCGCGGTGCCACCACCGCGGCGCTTGTTCGTGCGCTTCGTACCGGCGCGGGCATTGCCCGTACCCTTCTGCCGAAACAGTTTCTTCGTGCTCCCGGCCACCTGACCGCGACGCAGCGTGTGGTGAGTTCCGGCGCGCTGGTTGGCGAGGAACATCAGAACCACATCGTGCATCAACTGGCGACTGATCTTCCCGCCGAACTCGGCCGGATCGACGGAGACCGTGCCGACTTCCGCGCCAGTCCGGTTCACGACCGGGACCGTGATCGCGGCGGTGACTTCGGTCAAGCGGGCAACGGGGGTCGAGACCCCGGCTTCCGGAGTTGATGCAGCGGTGCTATCAGCCATTGTTCGAGCCACTCCTAACCTCGCCATTGCCAGGTTGCCTGGCAGAACCGCAGTGTTGAGTGCTTCGCGAAGAAGCTCTCGGCGGTGAAGCGGGGTCGTTTTCGTCGCATGAAACCGCCCGCGTTGGTCTCCGGTTGGAGGTTCGCGGCGGACGGGAGCTAATCTTTGTACCGCGCGTATTGGCAGTGACAACTGGATTTTCTTCGGAACCGTTCTTAGTTGCCGGTGATGACGCGAATCTTGATGTCCACGCCGGGCGGCAGGTTGAGACCCTTGTTGAGCGCCTCGATGGTCTTCTGGTTCGGCTTCAGGATGTCGATGAGCCGTTTGTGGGTGCGGATCTCGAACTGTTCGCGGCTCTTGCGGTCGATGTGCGGCGAGCGCAGCACCGTGTACCGCTCGATGCGGGTCGGCAGCGGGATTGGCCCATGAACTTCGGCCTGGTTGTCGCGCGCCGTCTTCACGATCTCGGCCGCGGTGCGGTCGAGTACCTCGTGGTCGTAGCCTTCCATGCGGATACGGATGCGTTCGCCAGTTGGTCCAGCCACGATAATCCCTCACTTCGCCGCGCCGAAAATTCAGGAAAGAGTAAACGTAAGGGTTGTGCGAACGGCCGTCAAGGTTGCGACCGGGATTGTTGGCGAACCCGGATCGTAAGCGCTGAGGTTCACCCCATCGCTTACGCTCCAGGTTCGCCGGCTCACTTCTTCAGCGCCCCGACAGCGAGTTCTTGCAGTTTCTCTCGCATTGGGGAAGCATCGCCGTTTTGCAACCCGCTGCGCTGGATGAGCAACACCACGAACACGTCCTGCGCCGGGTCGATCCACCCCTGCGTGCCGAACGCACCGCCGTGTCCGTAGGTACCCGCGGAGAGCATCGCGGTCACACCTTTGGGTTCGCGCACCACGGCCCAACCATAACCGAAGCCGCCCCCGGGGACGAAGCCGACGTTCGCGAGATCACCGGTTTGGTTCTTCGTCATTTCCGCGACCGCCTTCTCACTCAGGATACGCTTGCCGTTGAGCGTTCCCTTGTTGAGCATCATGCGGTACAGGTTGGCGAGGTCGTCGCCGCTGGAGATCAGTCCACCAGCGGGGATCGGGTGCTTCGGGTTCGCGGGCAGACCGATGAGGACGTTGGTGCTCGGTGCCATCTTGTCGTTCCGGTCCTTGAAGTACGTCACCGCGAGCCTGGCGAGTTGCTCTTTCGTGGGATAGAACGCGGTGTCCTTCATACCGAGTGGGTCGAAGACGCGCTTCTTCAGGAAGTTCTCGTAGGTCTCGCCGCTGACGACCTCGATCACGCGACCGAGTACGTCGATACCGGGGTTCGAGTAACTCCACTGCGTGCCCGGTTCGGTGCGGAGCGGTTGAAGCGCGGTCGCGAGCGTCGTCTCCGCGAGCGTGCGGTTCCGCTTCGCGTACACGTCATCGACGCCCTTCGGGTAGTTCGCCACGCCGCTCGTGTGCGTCATCAGGTCGCGGAGTTTCACCGGGCGCGCCGGCTTCTTGAGAACAACGGGCGCATCGGCCGGGGTTTCTTTCAATCGCGGGGCCAGGAGCATCTGCCCGGTGAACTCCGGGAGGTGCTTTGCCACGTCGTCGTCTGGCGACAACTTGCCCTCATCCGCGAGGATCATGATCCCGATCGCGGTGATCGGTTTGGTCATCGACGCGATGCGGAACAGTGTGTCCTTCGTCATCGGCGCTTTCGCTTCGATGTCGCGCTGCCCGACGGCGTCGAACGCGACAACTCCGTCCTTGCGGCCGACGACCGTGACCGCGCCGGACAGGTCGCCCGACGCGACGAACTTCTCCATCGCGAGCGGGATTGCTTTGAGTTTGTCCGTGTTCGGAACGGCCGGTTGCGCCGGCGTCAGAGCCGGCAGCAGCGCGAACGGAACGAGGAGCAACAGCGAGCGGAACGAGAGCATGAGAACCTCGCAAGGTGAGCGTGTTTTCTTTCTTTACCGCAGGGGTTGTACTCCAAAGCCCAGGGTCGCGAGTCTTCGATCGCACCCTGGAAAACGTCGGCGATTCGTCCAACACCGCGGTATCTGGTCGCCGGTGTCAACCGCATGTCCGCGAAAGGTTACCCAGGGCGGCGCACGCATTTGCGGTCTATTCTCTCACGCCCCATCGGGGCTAATACCAATACACGATCTTGGGCTTCTGATCACTTCGCCTTTTTCCGTTCTTTCAGGTCGTACTTCTCGCCCGCGAGCACCTCCTCGTAATCCATCTCGCCGTTGGGCTTCTTCTTTGTGTCGTAAAACGCGACCTTCGTGCGGCCGATCACCTCCGCGACGCTCCCCGTTACGACGATCGCGGTGCCTTCGTCCAAGCCGATGCCGAGGTACTGCGGGTAGTCCTTCATCAAGCCGGTCATGTCGGCGGTGCGCTTGCGCGCGAAGAAGTGCTGATCGACCGCGCACCCCGGCAGGTAGCCGAAGCCGCGTTCATAACCTTCGGCGGCCATCACGGTGTTGCCGAGCGGGTGACCGCGCGGCATGAACTCGCTCTGGATGCTCGCGCCCGCCGAACTGCCGCCGATCACGCCGCCGCGATCCAACACTTCGCGGAACCGCTTCTGTGTGAGCGTGCCTTCGTAGGAATCGACGAACCGCCACTGCCGTCCACCACTGAACCACACGCCTTTCGCCTTCAACAGCACTTCCGAGAACTTCGGATCGTCGGCAATCTTCCGGTCGCGGGTGTGCAGCGCGACGACGTTCTTCGCCCCGTACTTCTTGAGAATCTTCTCCTCCACCGATTCCGGCGCGAGCGGGTCTTCCATCGCGGTGGTGACGACAACGATTGTGGAATCGCCGCCGCCCGCGAGTTCGATGAACTTCTTCCAAATCTCCGGTCCCGCGCCGCCCCCGCCGACGACCACGAGCGAACCCTTCGCCACTTCCGCAGCCGGCGGCTTCGCGGGTGGGAACGGTTCTTTCGCGGCGCGGTTGAGCGCGGCACGCTGAAGCTGACACAGATCGAGCAGCGACCCGGCCCTGTACTCATCGCTCGCAGCCGGCTTGCCCGCGCCCTTCGCGACGTGAACCCTGATGGCTTCTTCGCCGATGACGCGCGCCACGCGTCCGCGAATCACGAGGCCCGCGCCGTCGGGAATGCGCAGCCCGACGTAAGTGGTCCATTCCGCGATCGTCGCGCTCAACCGTTCCTTCGGGTCGATGATGAAACCCGGCAGCAGCCCGAACGCTTCAACAGGCTTTTCTTCGCCGCCCGCGAAGGCGACTGCGCCAATCATACCCGCGCCGCCGGCCGCGCTACCGATCACCCCGCCGCGTGCGTGGAGTTTCTTCAACTCCTTCTCGAAGAGAGTACCGCGATACGCATTGAGCACACGGTCCGTGTGACCGTTCACGAACCACACGGCGGTGGCATCCGCGAGCGGCTTCACGAAGTTCGCGTCGTTCGCCTTCTTCGGGTCACGTGTGTGGAGCACCACCACGGACGCGGGTTTCATGTCCTCCCACTCCTTCACGAACGGTTCGACAGTCTTCGCGTCGTCCGCAGTGGCGAGGGCGGTGGTGACCACGACGATCTTCGCCTTATCCTTGCCGGCGAGGTCGAAGAACGCCTTGCCCACGTCCTTCGGCAGGGTCCTGCCGCCGGTGAGCACGAGCGGCCCCGGCAACCCGCGTGGATCGAGCGGGGTCGGGTCCGCGGCACTCAGGTGCGGCGCGCCGAGCGCGGCCAGCAACACCAGCGAAGGGAAAAGGCGGAGCATGAAAGTTCTCCGAGGATGGTGATTCAGGCGCGGCGCTTGGCGGCTTTCGGCAGCCCGGTCACGCCGGGGCGCACGCGAAGCTTGCGTGCCACCGGCGCCGCGATCGGGTTGCCGCCGAGCGAACACGACGCGAGGTTCGGCAGCACCGACGGGTCGCCCAGTTTCTTCGGCCCGGTCTTTAAGCCGTTGTCACTCAAGTCCAGTTGGATCAGGTTGCGCAGTGCGGGCGCCCCGACCAGCGCCGTGACCGCCGTGTCGGAGAGTTTACAGCCTTTGAGTACGAGGCGGGTGAGCGACGCGAACTTTGGAGACGCGAGTTTCTTCGCGGCGGTCGCGCCGACCGGGCACCCGGCTAGGTCGAGGTGCCGCAAGTCCGGCATGTTCAGTTTGGTGAGGAACTTGTCGAAGTGCGCCGGGGTCAGCCCACTGGAGTTGAGCGGATGAGCGAGTTGCAGGGAGCGAACCCCCCGCAGCGCGGGGTTCGACGCGAGCGCTGACAGCCCGGCCGGACCGATCGCGCTGCCAGACAGGTCGAGGTGTTGCAGACCGGTGAACCGCTTGCACGCGGCGATCGTTTTGACCTCCGGTCGCGGCAGCGAGTTCTGGGCGAGGTTGAGGATGCGGAGTGACGAGGCCCACGGCGCGCGTGCGAGGTCGGCGACGAACGCCCCGGCCCCACACCGAGCGAAACTCAGAACGTTCAGCGCAAACCCGGTCGCGCCGACGATCGCGTCGGCCCGCGTCCCGGAGAAATTCCCGTCGTCGCACACGAGTTTCACCAGCGCCGGGAACGTACGCGTCCGCGAGAACGCGAGCCACGCGGACTCGGTGAAGTCGTTGTGCGCCAGGTCGAGCGTGTGCAACCGCGGGAACACGGGCAGTCGCGTGAGCGCCTCGAGTGTGTCAGAAGGTAAGCCGTCGTCGAGCGTCAAAGCGCGCAGGCCGCGGAACCAGTCCGCGCCCGCGAGCGCGCGCACCCCGACGGGCGAGAGCGTGTGACAGGTTGGGGAGAACCATTCCAACTCGCCCCAAGGCGCGTTCGCCAGGAACTCGTACCCGATGTCGCTGAATGCGACGGCCAGAGACAGCCCGCGCAGGTTCCGCAGGTGCCGGCACCCGGCCAGCGCCTTCGCCACGTCGTTCGCCTCGTCGCCGGGCGTGTGCATCTGCACAGTGAGGTGCGATAGCCCGGCCAGCACCGGTTGCTTCAACAGCGCGACCAGTTGCGCGACGGTGACGTACCGCACGACGAGCCAGCGTGTCGGCAGCGCGCCGAACGCGCGGTCCAGCGCCGACGCCAGACCGCGCATCGCCTTGACGCCGTAACGCTCGTACCCGTCAAATTCCAGGAACCGGGGGAACCCGCGATGCGCCTGCCACCACCACAGAGGACCGCCGTCCACGGACAAGCCGCCCGGGAAAGTCGGCCGCGGTCCCGACGCGTGCGTCTTGAGCCAGAGCCGGAGTTCTTCGTCGCGATCGACCAGAGTCGGGTATTCCGGGTCGTCAGGCTCGACCATCGCGAGCCGGCACTGCGTCCGCACGAACTCGCCCTCTTCGGCGCGTCCGTTCTCTTGCAGCCAGTCGGCGTACACGAGGCGCGCGGTGTCGTCGTCCGGGTGGCGAACGATGGTGCGGAACAGAGCGAGTTCGTCGGGGTCGATCATTCCGTTCGGTGTTTCTGTTCGGACTCGCCGTTAAACGCACGCCTCGCGCCAGTAGTCGCGGGCGCCGTGGTGGAGGCGGGCGCCGATCTGCGTGATGACCTTCACCGCGAGGAAGTTCGCGGCCCGCGCGGCCTTTTCCGCCGGGATGCCGTGCGTGATGCCGTACAGGAACGAGCCTGCGAACATGTCGCCCGCGCCGGTCACGTCGATCGGCTTGCACGCGAACGCCGGAACGTGGCACTCCGCACCGCCGTAGCGCACGAACGCCCCGTTCGGCCCGTCGGTCACGACCGCGTTCGACACCACACCCTTCAGGTTCGCGAACGCTTCCGCTGCGGTGTTTCCGCCCGCGACGGCCATCGCTTCGGTCGCGTTCGCGAACAGCAGGTCGCTTTGCGCGAGCGCGTCGCGGAATGCGTCGCCGAACACCTGCGGAACGAACGCGTCCGAGCACGTGAGCGCGACCTTCGTGCCGGCGGTCTTCGCCGCTTTGAGCGCTTCGCGGATCGCGAGTTGACCGGTCGCGGGGTTCGCGAAGACGTAGCCTTCGACGAACAACCATTCGCTGGCCGCGATCTTCGTCGCGGGGACGTGCCGGTCCGCGAGGTGGCTCGATACCGCAAGGCACGTGCGCATGGTGCGCTCCGCGTCCGGCGTGATGATGCTCACGCAGGTGCCGGTGGTTTCACCGACCAGCGGCGGGTTCGCGAAGTCGATGTCCAGTTCGTTAAACTCTTCGGTGTAGTGCAGTCCGTAGCGGTCGTCGCCGACACAACCGATGAACGCGACTTTGCCGCCGAGTTGCGAGCACGCAATGACGGAGTTCGCCACGCTCCCGCCGCTGACCAGGTGCAGCTCGCGCGTGTGGAACGCGGCGAGCAATTTCTGCTGGTCGTCGTGTTCGGTGAGGCGCATCGTGCCCTTCTCGAACGCGAGCGCAGCGAACTCTGCATCGCCGAGTTCGAGGAGGATATCGACCAGCGAGTTACCGAGGCCGATGAGGTCGAATTCACGGGGCATGAGCGAGTCCTTGCTTTTCTAAGGTGGACACTGCCAGCCATTGCGAAGAGGTGGGCAGTGCCCACCCGACAAGAAGTGATCTTACCGCGTTCTCACGCGGGTCCGGCGGTGTTCGCTGCGTCGGCGGCTTCGCGGGCCGGCGTGCGACACTCGACGAGCGTGAACACCTCGCCGTCCTGTACCACCTTGCCGTCCTGGTTGACGACCGACCGATACCAGATCACTTCGCCGCGTCGCCCGCGCCCGCGAACCGTCTTCTCCTTCACGCGGCTCACGCTGCGGATAGTGTCGCCGATGAACACCGGGAGGGTGAAGTTCCACCCGGTGACCTTGAGCATCGCGATGGTGCGAACGGGCGGCGAGATGATGCCCAGCCCGCTGGCCATGCAAAAGATCGCGAACCCGTGCGCGATGGGCCGTCGGAACGGGGTGCTTTTGGCGAACTCGTGGTCGATGTGGATCGGGTTGAAGTCGCCGCTGAACCCGGCGAAGTTGATGATGTCCGCCTCGGTAACCGTGCGCCCACCGGAGGTCCACTCCTGGCCCACTTCCAAGTCGTCGAAATACAAATGGAACGACGAAAAACTCATGGTGCGGTCTCGCGATTCGGCAGAGCGCGTTCGTGGAATTGTATACGCCGCGCTGCGCAACAAGGGAAGACCTCCCCATCCCGATAAGGAAGCCGCTTGCGGCTTCGCGAGTAGCTTCAAACACCCTTTGGAGATGGGCAAGTCACGCCGGGAACAGTTCGACCGGCTTGCGCTCGGGCGTGGACAGGTCGACGCCCACGAACACGCCTTCGGCGGAGGTCACGTGAATCGTCTCGGTACCGCGTTCGGCGTGAACCTCGATGTGAACGGTCACGGACGTACGCCCCACACGCGTGACGCTCGTCTCGAAGCGCACCACATCACCGACGAGTACCGGCTTCTTGAACTCGACGCGATTGATCGCAACGGTAACGAAAGACGCCTTGGGGTTCCCGCCGCGGAGTTGCAACTCGCGCTGCGCGGTAATCGCGCCGGCGAGGTCGATGTAAGAGAGCAGCACGCCGCCGAAAATGGTCCCGTGCCGATTCGTGTCGCGGGGCATCATCGGCACTTGAATGGCCACGTAGGGCTGAGACATCGGCAACCTCGCGTGACGGGCGTTGTGGGTAGAATGCGGATCGCACCGCGACGCGAACAGGGGACACACGATGACTGAAGAAAAGTGGACGATAACGACGAGGTGCTGCACCACTGTCGCGGTGCTGGGTCGTGGATTTGCTTCTCGGGAAGACGTGAGCGGCGAAGACCCCCTCACCCGTCCGCGAAGCGAGGATGAGTGAGGGGGGGGCTTCGCCGCTCACGTACCCGGTAACTGCCACGGCACATCGACCCGGGCGTGTGGCGGAGTCGGCGACGCCATCATCTGCTGATACGCCGCGCGCGCGTACTCACCCAACTGCGGCAGATCCGTCAGCGTCAACTGCGGGTACTCGCGGTAGAAACAGATGTCGTCCGGCAACGGGGCCGCGACGAAGTCCGTTTCCGGCAGCACCACCTTCGCCAGTTCCTTCAACCGGCCACCGTCCGGTCCGGGCGGGATGCCCAACACTACCATCTCGTAAGGCCGCGGGAACACGTTGGGCACCAGAGCCGGCGCGGCTTCCTCGAACGCCTCACTCAGTAGCGGTTGCGCGGTCCCATTCTCGGTCTTCGCGCGGAAAAACACCGTCGCCGCGTCGGAGTGGTCGAACTTCGCGTCGAGGAACTCGCGAGCCTTGTTCAACAACATCTCGCGAAACAGCGGGCCCTTCTCCACGGGCTTGAGACACACGTTCCCCAACCCACGGAACTTCCTGGTGATGTCCTTTTGCAACGATTGATCGAACGCGAGCAAATCTTCCGGCGCCAGCGCCGCCAGGAACTGGTCGGCCGCTTCGTCCAGGTTCTCGCATCCATCAGGGAGGATCAACTTGCCCGGCGCGTCGCCCGCACTTCCCGGCCCGCCGATCTTCCCCAACCCGGCGTGCATGTCGGTCAGCGTGGACCGGCAGAAGTTGATCTCACGCAGGTACTCCGGGGCGTTGCCCACTAACCGGCGGAACACCGACAGCGCCAGATCCAACACGTGCAGTTGCAGCCGTTTCTTGGCGTACGTGCGAAGCAGATCAATCACCTCGGCCGCATTCGCCCGGCGCCCCGCCATCGCGCCCAGACCCGTCCCGCCCAGACCACCGATCGCGTGGAACAGTCGCGCGTACGTCGAACACACCTCCTTGTCGAGTTCGACCCGCGTCGGCTCCAGCGCGTCCACCTGACGCTTCAGTTTCTCGCTGATCTGCCGAACCGCCTCCTCGGCGCCCGGCAACCGGTACTGCGGCACCTCCAGGAACGTCGCGGCCATCACTGAGACGTGCCCTTCGGTCTCCTTCGCCAGTTCTTCGAACCTCGCACTCATCACGGCATGGAGCGAACCCAGAAGCGGGTCGTTCTCGCAGTCCGGTTTGCCGACCAACTTGATGAGCTGGTCGAGGGCGCTGCACGCGGACGTGGCGTCCATCCGGCCACCGGACGGGGTGCGCGTGCGCAGCGGGTCGATGAACGCGTCGAATACGCGTTCCGGGTCTTCGCGCAGGGCGGCGTGGACGGCACCCCGGAGCGTTTTGGCCACGGCCTCGAACGACAGTTTGCGCTCGTCCCATTGCTTAGTCAGCCACCCGCCGATGTGCTCTCGCAGGTGCCCCGCGTCCTTCCCGGTCCACCGCTGGAGCTGGCGCTGCGCGAACCGCCGCACGGCGGCGCCGAGCACTTCGGGCCGCGGCCAACTCAAGCGGAACAACCCAAACGTCTGGCACGTCGGCGCGTCGGCCGGATAGACGTTGCGGTACACGTCGCGTCCTTCGTCTACCACGCGTCCCGCGGGGGTGAGCAGTTCGTGGAAGAGGACACGGGCCGCCGCCGCGAGCACCGGGCGCGCCTGCTCCGCGTCCGTACCCTGGGGCAGTTGCGAAATGGTCGTCCGCGCGAACGGCGGGTCGCCGTCGGTAATCGGCGCCTCGGACTTGTCGAACGCAGTCGAATACCGAGTCTTCTTCGCCTGGAAGTGATGCAATTCCGCGAGCGCGGCGTAGGTGTTCGCCAGCGCCGTCGAACGCGGCGCGGTCGCGTCGGCCGGCGGCACGAAGAACATGCCCACGATCTCGGGGCGCAGGTACCCGACCTGCCTAAGTTCGTGGCGCACGAGGTACGCCATGTCGAGGAACATGCCGCCGCCGGTGCCGCCCGCGAGGCCCGCGACGATGTACGCACGCGGCCGGTTGGTTCGCAACCCGAGCTTCGTGATCTTGTCCGCGTGCTGGAGCGGGTTGTCGGTCAGGAACGTCTCGATCTCCTGACGAACGCACTGCGCGACGGTGCGGTAGTGGTCGAAGAGCGCAAGCCTGCCGAACGCGCGCACGCCCGCGGTCGACCCGGGGTTCCGCGGGAGCTTGTAGAGCGAACCTGACGGCATCCACTGTTCAACAGGGGGCAGCGTGTCTCGCTGCAGGTAGTGCGTCGAGCGGTTCAACCGGGTCGGGATCACTTCGCGCGCGGTGAGCGCGCCGGGGTCGTCCGGAGCCGGTACCGCAAGGTCCGGGTCCGTGTCGAGGTACAGAATGCGCACGTTCGGGACGCGCTCGGCCGAACCGCACCACTCCGCGATCGACCGCTTGAGTTGCTCTGCCACCCGATATCCGGTTTGACCGATCGCGACAACCAGCGCCGGGAACAGCGCGCCGTCCCCGGACTTTTCGGGCGGCGCGATGCCGAGACTTCCCATCCGCCCGGTCTGCACGATGATGGGCTGGTTAAGCGTCTGAGCCGGGTTCTGCGTGGTCGCGTTCACGGGACCAACGAGCCGGACGCCGGACGCACCGGGCGGAACGAGCGCCGGCAGCGGCGTAACGTTCACGCCCTGCCCGGGTTTGACGAGCGGCATTTGCTCGCGGTCCCGCGCCGCCGGCGCCGGTCCCAAGTGCCCCGACCCGCCAACCATGCGAGTCGCCCGGATCGAATCGGTCAGCGCATTCCCGACCGGGTTCGGCATGGTCTGCACACCGGACCCCGGCACGACGCGGTTCGACCGCGCGCTCTGTGGGGTCGGTGGCGTAATCGCGGGCTGCTGTAGTCCATTCAACTTCAGCGCGCCCACCAGTTCGGTGCAGGTTGGCCACCGGTCGTCCGGATTCTTCGAGAGCGAACGCCCGATCAGCGCGCGGTCGGCGAACGGCAGCGCGGACAGGTCCGGCGTGCCGTTGATGTGCTGCATCAGTAACTGACGCGTGTTCGCACCGTTGAACGGTCGGTGCCCGGTCAGCAACTCCTGGAACACGATCGCGAGGCTGTACTGGTCCGAGAACCTGGACACCCACCCCTCGAAGGTTTCGGGCGCGGCATACACCGGCGTGACGCCACCAGTCACGGTCGCGCGGACGCCCTCAAGCACTTTCGCTAAACCGAAGTCGGCGACCTTCACGTGGTTGAAGACGAGGAACAAGTTCTGGGGCTTCACGTCGAGGTGCTGGATCTGATAGTGGTTGTTCATCAGATCTAGGCCTTCGGCGGTTTCCTCCATGTACCGCAGAAGCTCGTCGCGCGGGATGCCCTGAAGCCCCTGCCCGCGACACTCGCGGTACCGGTCCCAGAGGTTGCGGTCGGCCAGTTCCATCACGATAATGAGCTGGCCTTCGATGATTCTGAATTGTTCGAGGGTGAGGATGTAAGGGTGGCGGATCAGTTTCACCCGTTCGAGCGCTTTGAGTTCCTGCTCGGCGGGGCGGCTGTCCTCGTCCATCGCGTCGAGGTCGCCGAAAACGAACTTCACCGCCTTGAGCATCCCACCCGGCGCTTCGGCCTTCCACACCTCGCCGAACCCGCCACGACCGAGGCGATCGATCAACCGATACCCGTCGAGCGGGGGTGGGAGTTCTTCGTGGCTAACCAGGCGAACCGGCATGACGGGGGCGCCTCTGATGGCGTGACCACGCCCGCCCGCCGAGTTTCGGCGCGGACGGTCGCAGGTCGGGGGCTACTACTCTGTAGTGCAGGCTGTGAGGTTTGGCAAAATGAGGAACGCCGACCCGAATCCCGTTCGCGCCCTACCTGAAAGCGGTCCCGCACGTGCGAAGTTCCTCACGATTTCCGTGAAGCAACCGTGGGCGGCGCTGCTCGCCTGCGGCGCGAAAACGGTCGAGGTCCGCACTTGGACGACCGCGAAGCGCGGCCCGATCCTGATTCATGCGGCCAAAATTCCCGACGACCGGCCCGAAGGTTGGGCACTAATCACCACTCCGACACTCAAGGAACTCGCCGCGCTGCGCGGTGGCATTATCGGGAGCGCAAACCTCACGTCGTGCGTGAAATACAGCAGTTCGGACGCGTTCGCACTCGCGGCGGAATCGCACCGAAACGCGCCCGAATGGTTCCGCGAAGGGGGGCTTTACGGGTTCGTGTTCCAAGATGCACGCCCGATCGCGTATCATGCCTGCCCTGGACGGACGTTATTTTTCACGGTGGAAGGAATCACCCTCTCATGAGCACCACGCCCGGACTGTTGGTCAGCGTGCGGTCAGCGAACGAAGTCGCAGCGGCCCTCGAAGGCGGCGCCGATTTAATCGACGTGAAGGAACCCGCGAAAGGCCCGCTCGCCGCGGCCGAGGCGGAGGTCGTCGCGAGCGTCATCGACGCGGTTGACGCGCGAGTCTCCGTGAGTGCCGCGCTCGGCGAGTGGTCACCCAACGCCATCACCGAAGCACACTGGCACCTCGAACTACCGCTCCAATATGTGAAGTGGGGTCTCGCGGGCTACTCGCCCACGCCGGGCTGGGGCGAAGACCTGCTCGACACGCGGCGCGAGTTGCCGATCGGCACGGAGATGGTCGCGGTCGCTTATGCGGACTGGGAGCGGGCGAAGTCGGTGCCGCCGGCGGAGGTCGCGAAGTTCGCGAAGCGATTCCGCTTCAAAGCGTTTCTGCTTGATACCTGGGGGAAAGACGGCAAGACGCTCCTCGACTTCATGACCGCGAAGGAAATCGCCGGCATCGTGGACGGCCTGAAGCGCGTTTACACGACCGTTTCAGTCGGCGGTTCAATCCGGCCCGAGCAGATCAAGCAACTGAAGGGTGTGGTGCCGGACTACTTCGCGGTGCGGACCTCCGCATGTGCCGCTGGTAAGCGTGATGGCGTGATCGACGCGACCCGCGTGCGGAAGTGGAAGGATGTCCTCGCGGGGGTGAAGGTGTCGTGACCGACCCGTTCCTCGCGCTGATTACTGAAGCGCTAAACCTGATGCACCCGCGGTTTGCCGCGGCGCACGGTTTGGCGTACTCTGCGAGCGAAGCCGAAGAACCGCCCACGGCGCGCAAGGTGCGAGAGCGGTCATTCGTGATGGAGTTCTACCACGAGTTCCGCCGACTGTGGGATCAAGCCGTGCCGGTGCAACGCGGACTCGGTCACATCCTGATTCAAGCCGATCCCGATGCGGGATCGCGAACGCCGGACCTTCTCTTCTGGAAGCTCGGGGAACTGGGCGCGTCCGACAAACCGCTCGCGGCGGTATCGTTCGCATTCCTGACCAACCCGAACGCGGTGAACGCGGATCAGACGTTGCTCGCGCGATTCCGCAACGCACGTGGCTACTCGCGCGCGGTGAGCGTCGTAATTGGTCGTCGCGCCGATGTTCGAGACGAGGCCCCCCCAGTCGATGGCGTTGCAGTGCTGTTCTTCGATACTGAGAAGTGGCAGGTCGTTGGGGTGTAAACGAGCAAGCCCACGGACCGCAGTCCGTGGGCTTGAGTGGGTTATCGCTCATTTCGCAGTTGCGCCGCATTACTCCAGCAGCAGGGTCGGCTCCCAGCCCACGCGCTCGGCGTTGGCCTTCAGCTTCTCCAGCGCGCGATTCTGAATCTGGCGCACGCGTTCCTTCGAAATACGAAGCAGATGACCGATCTGGCGCAGGCTGTGGGTGCCGTTGCCGGTCAGCCCGAAGCGGAGGTCAAGAACCTTCCGCTCACGCGGCCGGAGGTTCTCCATCAGGAACGCGAGCGCTTCTTGCCGCTCGTTGTTCTCCTGCATCACCAGCGTGCCCGTATCCGGCATTGCCTCGGTCAGTTTGAAATCGCTATCGTCGTCGAGGACGGCGTTAAGGCTGACGGGCGTACGGGTCGCGGTCTGGAGGTGCGTGAGGTGTTCGAGCGAACTACCTGTGCGGCTGGCGAGTTCTTGCGGGCTGGGCAGATGCTTCCCACCGTGGGCAAGGGCTTCGCTCTCTTGTTGAAGGAGACCGAGTTCCTGGAGGTGGTGCGGGCTGAGGCTAACGAGGTGCGATTGACGAGCAACCGCGATCTGAAGCGTCTGCCGAATCCACCACGTCGCGTAGGTCGCGAGCCGGGTGCCGTGGCTCACATCGAAGCGGTCGATCGCCTGCATCAGGCCGCAAACCGCTTCTTGGAGGAGATCGCTGTAAGCGAGACTGTGGTGGCGGAACCGCTTGGCGACGTGGGCCGCGAGGCGGATGTTCGCACTGGCCAGCCGGTGCTTGTAATGCACATAGCGGTCGTGAAGGCGCTTGACCGCGATTACCTCACAACGCTCTTCGGTACAGTGTTCACGAATGAACTGGGCCATCGGCCACGGTTCGAGTGGCGGGCGCACGGCGCGGAGTTCGTTCGGGTAGTGGCGGAGGAGCACGCGAACCAGTTCGCTCTTACAGTCCCAAAAACTGGTCAGCAACTCGCGTTCTTCTTCTGGCGTCAGCAGGTCCGAGGAAAAAGTTGTCAGCGAAGTATCTTCAACCTTCGCGGATTGGCCGGATCGCGTTCGCCTGGCAGTCTTCATAGCGCCGTTTTCCTGTTTACGTCGGATGAGGTTCGTGGATGGTTACCGGGTTTCGCGCCGGAACTTATAAACGGGACACGGCAGTTCGCGTTGCCTCGCCAATTATTTGGGCGAGGGGAAAAAAAATCCCCGACTCGATCTGAGAGTCTTGGCGAGTCAACGGTTTCGTCCCACTGACCCTGGCTCGTTCAACGCGAGTGCGTCGTAAGTTGGCCAGGTGTGGGCGATTCCGTCGATCGAGACGGCCCAGTCGAGACGGCGGCAGCACGGCTCGTGTCGCATGGTGTTCCGGGGGTTGACCCCCAATTAACAGCCCGATTGTAGGCGGTATTTCTCCACCAAGCAAGCGGCAAGAAGAATAAAATCGACATTTTCCTTCCCCTCTCCCAATAGTGTTCGGCACGGCATTTGTTGTCAGTGCGAAGCAGGCGTCCGCCCGCGTCGATCCTGACGGAGTTTGCTGTCGGCCGCGTGAAGGGCATGATTACAGACACAATCGCCGGAAGTGGTGTTGGTTACCGCGCAGCGTCGAAC